>CAZGLC010000565.1:0-1507 GCA_964526235.1 uncultured Bifidobacteriaceae bacterium | reverse complement strand
ATGCTTCGCGCAGTATGGAGGAGCCTCCGATGAAACACAATCGCCGCCGGTCTCCAGGGAAGCCACGCGTCTCGCCGACCGTCTTCGATCGTCTCAATCCGAACGTCGCAGGGATCGATTGCGGCTCGGCGGAACATTTTGTCGCCGTGCCGCCCGATCGCGACCCGACCCCGGTGCAATCGTTTACGACCTTCACGAGCGATCTGCTGCGCTTGGCAGACTGGCTCACCGCCTGTGGCGTACGGAGCGTGGCGATGGAAGCGACCGGGGTCTACTGGATCCCGGTGTACGAGATCCTGGAGGCCCGCGGATTCGAGGTGTTGCTGGTGAACGCGCGGCACCTCAAGAACGTGCCCGGGCGAAAAAGCGATGTCTCGGATTGTGAGTGGATCCGCGAGCTGCACAGCGTGGGCCTGCTGCGCGGGAGTTTTCGGCCGACCGATGCCATCGTCGCCCTCCGCGCCTATCTCCGCCATCGCCAGACGCTCATCGAAAGTGCGGGGACCTACATTCAGCGCATGCAAAAAGCGCTCGTGCAGATGAACCTGCAACTGCCACTGGTCGTCAGCGACATCACCGGCGTGACCGGACTGCGGATCCTCCGCGACATCGTGGCCGGTCACCGCGACCCGCACCAGCTCGCCGAGCATCGAGATCATCGGTGCCGCGCGTCCACGGCCGAGATCGTCGCCGCCCTGACCGGTCACTATCGGCCCGAGCATCTCTTCGTCTTGCAACAAAACCTCGAGCTCTTTGACGCCTGTCAGGCCCAACTCGCCGCTTGCGACACCGCGATCGAGGCGCACGTGCATGCGCTGAGCGCCTCGCTGGCCGCGCCCACCGCGGCGTTGCCCGCGCCACGCGTCACCAAGAAGCCGCGCGACAACGAACCTCGGTTCGAAATTCGCGCCCCCCTTCACCAGCTCACCGGCGGCGTCGACCTGACGCAGATCGACGGCATCGCCCCGTACACCGCCCTCAAGCTGGTCTCGGAGGTCGGCACCGACATGCGTCGCTGGGCCACCGAGAAGCACTTCACGTCCTGGCTCACCCTCGCCCCCAAGAACAAGATCTCCGGCGGCCGTCTTCTCAGCTCGCGGACGCAACCCTCCGCCAATCGCGCGGCCGCCATCCTGCGCATGACCGCCATGAGCCTGGGTCGTACGCAGACCGCGCTCGGCGCCTTCTATCGCCGCCTGGCCGCCAGGATCGGCAAGCCCCAGGCCATCACCGCTACGGCCCGGAAGCTCGCGATCCTGGTCTATCGCGCATTGAAAGGCGAACTCGTCTACCGAGATCCCGGAGCTGACGCCTACGACAGCCAGCAACGAAGGCGCGTGCTCCGCCAGCTCCGCCAACGCGCCGCCACCCTCGGGTTCGAGTTGGTCAACCGCGAGACCGGCGAGGTCCTTGAGCCCGCGATTTCTTAGGTGTGGGAGGAAGTTTCTTGGGAGGGCAGAGTCGGCGTCCACAGCTCGCACTTTCGAGGCCTGCTCAGGATTCACTC
>CAZGLC010000564.1:0-1515 GCA_964526235.1 uncultured Bifidobacteriaceae bacterium | reverse complement strand
GCGAGCTGCGCGAGCACCACGTGAGGCCGGTCCTCCGCGTGTTTGCGCGCATCAAGCGCCGGCAGCACGAGATCGGGGAGATGACCGCGCGCCTGGCGCAGCCGCGCGCCGGCGTTCGTACGCGCCGCGATCTGGAGGCACGCCTCGAAGTCGTTCAGAAGGGCCTGGCCGCCGATCTGGCCGCGCAGCCGATCCGCCCGTCGCTCACTGACGACATCGTGTCGGAGCTGGGGACGCTGGACCGGCAGTTCCGCGACACGGAGCAGCGTCCGCGCGGCGAGCGGGTCGCAGAATGCCGCGCGCTCGAGGCGCGCGCCGGCCTGTCGCGGACGGAGTTTCGCCGCCGGTTCGCGCGCGTCGACGCGGCCGAGGAGATCGTCCGCGAGGCGAAGCGCGAGCTGATGGAACACAACCTCCGCCTCGTCGTCTCGATTGCGAAGCGGTACCTGAATCGCGGCCTGTCGTTTCTGGATTTGATCCAGGAAGGGAACATCGGCCTGATGAAGGCGGTCGACCGCTTCCAGTACCGCCGCGGATTCAAGTTCTCGACCTACGCCACCTGGTGGATCCGTCAGGCGATCACGCGCGCGGTGGCCGACTACGGACGGACGATCCGCCTGCCGGTGCACGTCATCGAGTCGCTCAACCGGCTCGAGAAGGAGCGCAAGGCGCTGCGGGCCGAACAGGGACACGAGCCCACGCCGCACGATCTGGCCGAGCGGCTCAAGATGCCGACGAGCAAGGTGCGCCTGCTGCTCGACGCGCGGAAGACGCCGTACTCGCTCGACATGAAGATTGGCGAGGACGACAGCACCGAGCTCGGCGAGGTGCTGCGCGACGTCTCGATCCGGACGCCCGAAGAAGCCGTGATCGACACCGACGCCGCCAAGGAGGTGGAACGCGCGCTCGAGCCGCTCTCGGACCGCGAGAAGGAAGTGCTCCGGCTGCGGTTCGGCCTGGGCACCGACCGGGAGCACACGCTCGAGGAGATCGGCAGGCATCTCTCCGTGACGCGTGAGCGCGTGCGGCAGATCGAGAGCAAGGCGCTCGAGAAGCTCCGGAGCGCCAAGCAGCGCGAGCTCGCCGCGGCGGCCACGCGGCGCCGCCCGGCATGAACCTGGTTGGTAGTTGGTGGTGGTTGTGAAAACCTGATCGGACAGTGGCCAACCCACGAACCGCCAACCACCAGCCGCCAACCGACTACCGCCCGCAGCTCGCCACGCTCGTCACGTCGCCGCCGAGCGGCGACGAGTGGCTCCACGAGATCAAGTTCGACGGCTATCGCATCGGGTGCCACGTCCGCCGCGGCCGCGCCACGCTGACCAGCCGCAACGGCAACGACTGGACCGCCGCGTTCTCCGAGATCGCCACGGCCGCGGCGAAGCTGCGCGTCCGCGACGCGCTCCTCGACGGCGAGATTGCGATGGTCCTGCCCGACGGCCGTACCAGCTTCCAGGCGCTCCAGAATGCGGGTGCGGGGTCGCGCGGCTCGCTCGTCTACTTCGTCTTCGATCT
>CAZGLC010000563.1:0-1534 GCA_964526235.1 uncultured Bifidobacteriaceae bacterium | reverse complement strand
GACGTGATCCCGTTTAGGAGATTGCCACTCATCCGCATCCCTGTTCCCGGAGGCTCGTGCGCAGTGTAAAGGAGCCTCCCATGAAACGCCACCGTCGTCGTCACCTCCCGAAGCCTCGTGTCTCGCCCTCGGTCTTGGAACATCTCAATCCCGATGCCGCGGGCATCGACTGCGGGGCCGCAGAACATTTCGTCGCCGTGCCCGCTGATCGCGATCCGACCCCGGTGCGATCGTTCACGACCTTTACCGGCGATCTCCAGCGCCTGGCCGACTGGCTCACCGCCTGTCGCGTGACCCACGTCGCGATGGAAGCCACGGGTGTCTACTGGATCCCGGTCTTCGAAATCCTCGAGGCCCGCGGCTTCACCGTGGCGCTCGTCAACGCCCGCCACGTCAAGCACGTCCAAGGCCGCAAGAGCGACGTGTCCGACTGTGAATGGCTCCGCGATCTCCACATCCTCGGGCTGCTGCGGGGCAGCTTCCGGCCCTCCGACGACATCGTCGCACTCCGCGCCTATCTGCGCCATCGTGCGACCCTCATCGAAAGTGCGGGCGCCATCATCCAGCGGATGCAAAAGGCCTTGGTCCAGATGAACGTCCAGTTGCCGCTGGTGGTGAGCGACATCACCGGCGTCACCGGCCTGCGCATCCTCCGCGACATCGTGGCCGGGCAGCGCGATCCGCAGCACCTGGCGCAGCATCGTGACTATCGGTGTCACGCCTCCGAGGCGGAGATCGTCGCCGCGCTCACCGGCAATTACCGCCCGGAGCACGTCTTTGTGCTCGAGCAGAACCTCGAACTGTTCGACACGTATCAGCGCCAACTCGCCACGTGCGACACCGCCATCGAGGCCCACCTCCAGCGCCTCACCGCCCGGGTCACCGCCCCCACGACGGCGCTTCCCCCGCCCCGGCGGCGCCAGAAGCCGCGTGACAACGAACCCCGATTTGACCTGCGCACACCGCTGCATCATCTGACCGGCGTGGATCTCTCGCAGATCGACGGCCTCGGCCCCTACAATGCGCTGCGCCTCCTCTCGGAAATCGGCACCGACATGATGCGCTGGTCCACCGAGAAACACTTCACGTCCTGGTTGACGCTCGCGCCCCAGAACAAGATCTCAGGCGGCCGTCTCCTGAGTAGCCGCACCCAGCCGTCCGCCAATCGAGCGGCGGCCATCCTCCGCCTCGCGGCGATGAATCTCGGCCGCACGCAGACGGCCCTCGGTGCCTTCTATCGCCGGTTGGCGTTTCGCGTCGGCAAGGCCAAAGCGATCACCGCCACCGCGCGCAAGCTCGCGATCCTCGTCTATCGGACCTTGAAAGACCACCTCGTGTACGCCGACCCGGGCGCCGATGCCTACGACGCGCAGCACCGGACCCACGTCGTCCGTCGGTTACGCCAGCGCGCCGGGAATCTAGGCTTCGGACTTATCGACCTTTCGACCGGCGAGGTCGTCGAGGGAGCAGTTTCTTAGGAGCCGGGCGCCGCGATGCGCGCCACCGCCGTAGCGATGCGGGGCTTTCATTGGAG
>CAZGLC010000562.1:0-1537 GCA_964526235.1 uncultured Bifidobacteriaceae bacterium | reverse complement strand
ACGGTGCACCTCACGGCGCCGCTCTGCGTGGCCGTGACGCCGCACGCCCGGCACATCGACACGGGGCCGGACTTGGCCCGCTCGAGCGCCACCGCCTCGGCCAGCGCCTTGGTCGCGTTCGACGCGCTCTTCGGCATGAACCGATCCATCGCTTCGTCGATCACCGCGCTCGTGACCACCGAATGCCCCTTCTCGAGCGCCAGGCGAAGGACCCCGGTGCGGGCGATGCCCTTGACCTGCTCGGGCACGCGCGTCATCCGCGCCTCGGCTTCGGGCGTCCACCGGACGGTCTCCTCGGCGCGCACGTCGAGCCGCGGCACCTCGAGGCGCGTGGACAGGAGGACGTCGCAGGGCGCGCCACGGAGAATGTTCTCCACGTTGCTCCCCAGCGCCCTCTCGTCCTTCGGACTGTGGACGCCGATCCGCCCCAGCACGAGGAGCCAGGGGTTCGTCTTGCGCGCGTGGTCGAGGATCTTCTGGAAGGGCTTGCCGTCGAGGAGCGTCTTCTTGATCGCGATGCCCATCTCGTCCGCCATCCGCTCGGCCACCTCGAGATGAGACTGATAGATCTGCGCGAGCCCGGTGTCGATGATCTCCTCGTGGAGCTGATTCTGCTCCTCGAAGCGGAAGACCTTCGCCGCCTGTTCGGTGAGGACGTTGACGATGCCGTTGAAGACGGAGTAGTGCAGGTAGGGATCGTAGACGGCGATCGTCTCGACCTTCTTGTCGAACGCGCGGGCCAGGTCGACGGCGGTCATGAACGCGCCGAACGACTGTGGACTGCCGTCGATCCCGACCAGGATCGTGTCCCGCTCGGCCTCGCCAGGCTCGGGCACGTGCTTCACCACCCACACGTCACGATCGGCCTGGCGGGCGACGCGTTCGCAGACCGAGCCGATCACGCTGTCCCGGGCGCGCCCGATCCCCAGGGCGCCGATCACGACCAGGTCGTGCTGTGAGCCGGCGAGATCCTTGAGGATCTCGATGTGATGCTTCCCGTCCATCATCCGCGGCTCGAACTCGAGGCTCGACTCCTTGCAGAGGCGCGACATGCCGTCGAGATAGCTGTCGGAGATGAGCTTGAGGCCCATCGTGATGAGGCTGTCGTGGATCTTCCGCTGGCGCTCGAGCTCCACCTCGTCGATGTACTCCTCGGGCAGGGTGTACTCCATCTGCCTGAAGCGATAGTCGTGCAGCTTTGCCGCGTAGACATGGCAGCCGACCAGTTTCGCGGAGAACTCTTTGCCCAGCGCGAGGGCGCAGGCGACGGCGCGGTTGGAGTGGTCTGAGTTATCGACGGGAACGTAGATGCTCTTGTACATTGGATCCTCCGGATAGCCCGCCGTAACGCCACCGCACCCAGCCGATCACGGCCAGCTCGATGACGAGAATGAGTAGCGCCGTCCGCACCATCGGGCCGACAGCCGATGGGACGACTTCTGGCTCGACGTAAAGGGAGTACCAGGCCGTGAGACCCCGCCGGTTGCCACGCTCGCGCGAGAACCCGTCCCAGACCGAGAAGGCGACCGGCATGAAC
>CAZGLC010000561.1:0-1545 GCA_964526235.1 uncultured Bifidobacteriaceae bacterium | reverse complement strand
CCACGCATGCGGCGGGGCCGCCGCTCCCTTCGCCGAGCGGACCCGCCCTACGTACGCGCGGTTCCCCAACCGAAAAGAGCAGAGTGAGAGCCTCACTGATCCGCTGGTCCGCGGGCGTGCTCATCGCGTGCATCGTTCTCGCCCCGCGGGTCGCGGCGGCGCAGCAGGGTCCGGGGTCGCCGTGCACCACGCCGGGCGAGCTGGCGTGGTCGGGGTTTCTGCTCATCTGCTCCGAGAGCGGCGCCTTCCGCTACGCGCTCCACGACGACGTGCCGCCGGTGCCCGAGGGCGGCTACGTGGAGCGGCCCGACTGGTATCCGCGGCTCAGCGAGGTCTTCCGCACGATGGACCCGCCGGCATGCCCTGTGAGCGGCCGCGTCACCCTCACGCATCCCGTGATTCGCCTCGCCGACGTCATTCCGATCATTCCGCAAGGGGCGATGATCGGCGATCACGTCACCCCGATCGATCACGGCTACATCGGCATCACGCCGCTCTCCAAGCCGCGCGCCGCGCGCACCGAGGCCGACTACGTGCCGGTGTACGCGCCGGCCGACGCGGAAGTCATCGAAGTGTCGCTCCTCGGCTCGCCGCGATCGATTCGCGTCGTGCTCGCGCACGGCTGCGAGGTGTACTCGATCTACATGGTGCTCAACCGGCTGAGCGGCGCGCTCGCGCACCTGCAGGACGACCTGCTGGCCGGGCGGCAGCTCCGTCCGTACCTGCGGCTGCTGGCGGGCACGGAGTTCGCCGAGGGGCGCGACAACCCGCCCGACTTCTCGGTGCACGACGGCGCGCGGTGGCTCACCGGGTTCGCCGCGCCGTTTTCCTACACGTCCAGCGACGCGTGGAAGCCGTTCACGGTGGATCCGTGGCCGTACTTCTCGCCCGATCTCGCCGCCGCGTACGAAGCGAAGATGCAGCGGCTCGAGGCGCCGCGTTGGGGACGCATCGACTACGACAGCGCGGGCACGGCATCCGGTAACTGGTTCCTCGCCGGCACGGTCGGCTACTCGGGACGGCTCGTAAGGGACTTCCAGTCCACGGAGCGGCTGCGCGGCGGCGAGGTGCCCGGCAAGCTCACCGCCGCGTGGAGCCATCTGGCGATCGCGCGCCATCAGGTGCAGCCGGGGCGATGGATGTTCTCCATCGGGTGGTGGGCGGACGAGCGCGGCGACCCGCGGCAGTTCCTGCTCGAAGTGCGCACCGGCCAGCCGCAGCCGTCGGAGCTGACGACGACGTCCGGGGTCGCGGTGTATCGGCTGTGGAGCTGGATGAACGCGACCGGCGGCGCGAGCGACGCGCCGCAGCCCATCGGGTATGACATCACCCCTACACGGATTCAGGGCCTCGCCGCGATCCAGGTGAACGCCGACGGGACGCTCGGCGTGGAAGTGATGCCGGGCGCCGAGGATCCGGGGGCGTTTCGCGGCTTCACCGCCGCCAGGCGCGTATACAGGCGGTAGGTTCGGCGGGGCCGCCGCTCCCTGCGCCGAGCGGACCCGCCCTACGTACCTATCAGGCGCCTGAAGTACTCGCCGAGCG
>CAZGLC010000560.1:0-1550 GCA_964526235.1 uncultured Bifidobacteriaceae bacterium | reverse complement strand
GCTCGACGGCCCGCCGATGTCGCCTATCGCCTTTGTTCGACACGAGCAGATTGTAGGGGCGCGGAAGCTGCGGATCCCGTCGGCTGGCGGCGGTGACAATCTTCCAGCGGCCCACCGGCGCCAGTTTGACCCTATAGTTATGGCAGTGGCTGTAGACACTCTTCTTGCCAGACGCGACGAGGCGCGTCGAGCCCGGCGGATCGCGCTGTACGCCGAGACCCGGCGCCGCCTGCGTGAGGCGCTCGCCGAGTTGGTGCCAGGGCACCGCATCTGGGTGTTTGGCTCCTTGACAACGCCGGGTCGCTTCAACGATCGCTCGGACGTGGATCTGGCGCTGGCGGAGGAGTCGCAGTCGATCGGCCTCGGGCGTCTGGCGTCCGAACTCACCGAGCGGCTCGGGCGTCCCGTGGATGTGGTGCTTCTCGACCGGTGCCGCTTGCGCGACCGCATTCTTCGAGAGGGCGAACAGTGGACGTTCTAGAGCTTCAGACCCTGGCCAGTGAGTTGGCCGATGACGCCGGCGTAGCCGTCGGGGCGCTGGAGCTTGCTGAGCGTCGGTACGCCGAAGGGACGCCGGCCTCTTTCGACAGCTCTGCCTATCACCTGTCGCGCTTGGATGACGACAAGGGCTGGCACACCGGGCTCATCGGCCGTCTCTCGATTCGGATCCCAGGCGTGCGTCCTCCACTGTTTTCGGAAGAGATCCGCCAACCGCTGCAGGAGCTGCGCGCGTTTCGACACGTCTTCGTCCACGCCTACGATTCGAGCGTCGATCCTGACAAGCTGGCCCTCGTCCTGAAATACGGCCGCGTCGTCGTCGATCGATTGTCCGCGTTGGTCTCGGCTTTCGTCGCGGCCGTCGCGAAGGAACAAGGGCTCGAGACATGATGTCCTCGCCCGAGGCACCGAGCGGCCCCCGACAGTCGCGTGCACCGGCGGAGTGTGATTTCAGACGCCCGTGGGGACGACGACGTCGGCTGGTGCTCTGCCGATGTGCACGAGCTGCGCGAGGCCCTCGAGCGCGGTGCGATCGAGCAGCCGCCAGCAGTCGATAATCACGAGGCGGCGGCGCGGTTTGGCGACAAGGAGCCGCGGAATCTCTCGAAAAGCCGGCCACGGAACGGTTACCACGGCCACATCCGAAACATCCAGACAGCCGGCGGTGGAGGACGCGATGGCAATCGAATCGGCCAGCTGCGGCCGGGCGTCGCTGTTGGCCGCCGGATCGAACACGGTCACCGGGAGGCCGCCGGCGGCGAGCTGGTTGGCCAGCAGGAGACCGGGGCTCTCATCGACGACGGGCGTGTCGGGCTTGTACGACAGACCCAGCACGCCGACGCGGCCGGCCTCGGGCGTGACATGGGCGCGCACGAGCTGCGCGAGCCGGGCCAGCTGGTGCCGGTTCATCGCGTCGGTCGCGACGGCCAGCCCGGCGTTGGCGCCCACCCGCGCGGCGGTCGCCGCAAACGCGGCGTTGTCGCGCGGGAAGCACGGTCCACCGTAGCCGACCGCCCCCTTCAGATAGCTGGATCCGACGCGGCGATCGAGCC
>CAZGLC010000559.1:0-1551 GCA_964526235.1 uncultured Bifidobacteriaceae bacterium | reverse complement strand
TCAGTCGAAGGTGTCATCACCGCCGGGGCCGCCGCGTTAACCCAAGTCCGGGGGCTCGGGCCAAAGAAAGCTGCGCGGATTCGACAACTCGTTGGCTGGTCGCCCTGACCGGACCGGATTCTATGGGACTCTTCGGCTGGCTTTCGAGAGCACGGTCGAAGATTCGAACGAGCAATTCGTGTGCACTGGTATGATGAGAAACATCATGACTGTTTACATGACAGAGGCCGAACTCGCGCGCGACGTGCATGCCGTGCTGGAGAAAGTGCGGCAAGGCGTGGAGGTCGTCATCGAACAGGGCAATCGACCCGTGGCCGTGCTCAAGGCGCCTCAAGCCAGCGGGCGCAAGATCTCGGACGTGATCGCAGCGCTCGAAGCTGACGGAGCCAGTGCCGTGATCGATGAGGACTTTGCGCGGGACGTGGAAGACGGTATCAAGTCCCACCGTGAACCATGGCTTCCGCCATCCTGGGATTAGTCCTCGATTCCAGCGTCCTGGTCGCGGCCGAGCGATCCAAACGCACCACGCCGGACGTGATCCAGCACATTCGCGCAGCGGTCGGCGATGTGCCGATCATCATCTGCGCGCTGACCGTCGCCGAACTGGCCCACGGAATCCATCGTGCCAATTCGCCGGACCGCCGCCAACAGCGCCAACAGTTTCTGGACGAACTGAAAGCCACGGTCCCCGTCCATCCGGTGACAGAGGCCACCGCTGAGATCATCGCCCGAATCGGCAGCGAGCAGGCGGCTCACGGAATCAACCTGCCGCTCGCCGACCTGATCATCGGCGCATGTGCTTTGGGACTTGGTTATGCGATCGGCACGCACAACGCCCGCGACTTCAATCGCATCCCCGGCTTGACAGTCCTCTCGCTCTAGCACGGCGGGTCGAGATGACACATTCGGGCGTCTGGACTCTGGACGATCCCCGCACGAGACACCTCACGCGCGTGCCCGACACGAATCCTCAGGAACTGTCTACGGGGGCCGTTGCGTCGAGTGTCATTTCGAGTGTCATTGCGCTGCCAAAACCCGCAAACAGACGCGAACCGATGAGAGCCGACGACAGAATTCGCAAACGCTAAATTGTTGGCGTCGTGCGGGTTCCGCCGAAAAGACCCGTGTGTATTGGGGTTTCGTGGAGCTGGCCGAAAGACTCCCACTCTCTCCGCCATTTACTTTTCGCTGTTTTTCCCGAGCATTTCACACGAAATCAACGAGACTTCGGTGTGCTGCCTCTGCTGTCCGTCGGATGGTCCGTGACGTCGACGTGAACGACCCGTCGGGCGTGGTGGAGCAGCACGACGGAGACCAACAGGGTGCGGACCGTGAAGGTCGGGTCGGGACCGCGAAGAAATCGATCGACGCCAGCGTCAGGACGTGAGTCATCACACGGGTGCGCCACGTCTGTGACGGCGGGAGGCGCCGTCGTCGGGGGGCGGTGCCTCGCCAGAGCCGCGGCCGAGCGTGACGATTGCACACCATGTGTCCCGAGCGCTATAGTCTCCGCGTGCGGTTCGAGAAGATCTGGGTGGAGCAGTGCCGAGC
>CAZGLC010000558.1:0-1555 GCA_964526235.1 uncultured Bifidobacteriaceae bacterium | reverse complement strand
CGTTGCAGTGCAGCGACTGCGTGCCGCCGAGCACCGCGGCGAGCGCCTGCAGCGCCACGCGCACGATGTTGTTGTCGGGCTGCTGCGCGGCGAGCGTGCTCCCCGCGGTCTGGGTGTGAAAGCGGAGCTGTTGGGCGCGGGCGCTCGTCGCGCCGAAGCGGTCGCGCATCACGCGCGCCCAGAGGCGGCGTGCCGCCCGGAACTTGGCGATTTCCTCGAGGAAGTCGTTGTGCGCGTTGAAGAAGAACGAGATGCGCTGCCCGACGGCGTCGACGTCGAGACCGGCCTCGACAGCCGCCTGCACGTAGGCGCACGCATGCGCGAGCGTGAACGCCACCTCCTGCGCGGCGGTCGCGCCCGCCTCGCGAATGTGGTACCCGCTCACCGAGATCGTGTTCCACCGCGGCATCTCGCGCGCGCAAAACGCCATCACGTCGGTGACAAGGCGGAGCGAGGGGCGCGGCGGATAGATGAACGTGCCGCGGGCGACGTACTCCTTGAGGATGTCGTTCTGCACGGTCCCCGACAGCGTCTCGAGGGGCGTGCCGTGCCGCTTCGCCACCGCTGCATACAGCGCCAGCAGAATCACGGCGGTCGCGTTGATCGTCATCGACGTCGACACGCGGTCGAGGGGAATGCCCTCGAGGAGCACCGCCATGTCCTCGATCGAATCGATCGCCACGCCCACCCGTCCCACTTCGCCCGCCGCCAGCGAATGGTCCGAGTCGTAGCCGATTTGCGTCGGCAGATCGAAGGCGACGCTCAGGCCCGTGACGCCGCGTGCCAGAAGGTAGTGGTACCGGCGATTGGAGTCGGCCGCGGTGGCGAACCCCGCATACTGGCGCATCGTCCAGGGACGGCCCCGGTACATGTCGAGCTGGACGCCGCGGGTGTAGGGAAACGCGCCGGGTGCGCCGATGTCCTGCTCGAAATCGGTGTTCGCGAGGTCGTCCGGCGTCAGGAAGGGGCGGCTGGGACGCGGCACCAGCGCCGATTTTACGCCGGTTTGTTGACACCTCCGGAGTGTGCCTCTACAATGCGTTCAGTCTTCCGTTGAAGGCTAAACCCCCGCAGATGAACACTTTTGGCGCCTGATCCCTGCCAATCTCCCCGGTTGAGCAGGTTCGGATTGGCACACGCCCCCGGATCCCGGCCCGGCGGCAGGTGAGGAGGAATTAGGGAATGGATGACGTCGTGAACCGGTTCGCGAAAGAGCTGGCCGACGCGATCGCCGCTGCTGTCGCCGAGAGCCCTCAGGTGGAAGCCTGCCGCGCACGCGCGCGCGACGGGGGATTCGACATGCGCGTGACGCTCGAAGCGGTCGTCGGGTTCGTGAACCGGACCAGTGGCGGCGCCGTGACCAAGATCACCACGCCCGCGCGGCTGCTGCCGGCGCGGCGTCCGTTCGACCTCACCGCCAACGATCGGCGCTTTCTCCGCTCGCTTCGGATCTCTATCGACGAGGCGAAAGAGGCCGTCGAATAGCAGTTCTGTATTCCGGGTCGGAACCCGAGGCCGGCGCGTGGGCGCCGGCCTTTTTCCTTCGTAATTATCC
>CAZGLC010000557.1:0-1563 GCA_964526235.1 uncultured Bifidobacteriaceae bacterium | reverse complement strand
CTCAATGCCGGCGAGACCATCGAGTCGTACCCCGAGGATACGCCGTGGCCGAGTCAGTTGACGCTCGCGGTCGTTGGTACGCGTCCGCTCCACGTTGTGTGGGCCGAAGCGGCCGACACAAAACGAATCGTCATCATCACCGCGTACGAGCCTGACCCGGCGGAATGGGACAGCGAATTCCGGCACAGGAGAGCACGGCCATGAAGTGCGTCATCTGCAAACACGGCGACACCAGCGCTTCGACAACCCGCGTGTCGCTGGAGCGCGGCGACACCGTGTTGGTCGTTCGGAGAGTTCCCGCCAACGTGTGCGGGAACTGCGGAGAGGCGTACATCGACGCCACTGCCTTCGATCGACTTCAGAGAATGCTCGACGAGGCGACCGGAGCCGGAATCCAAGTTGAGGTTCGCGAGTACGCGGCGGCTTGAACTCGGAGCGATCACGTGTGCGTGGTCAGCGTGACGCTCGTCGACATCTGAAGGTCCCGCCATGGGATACAAGGCCAAGAAGACAGAGCACGTGGGGGCGAAGCGCGGGCGCGGCGGATACTGGGGTCCGAAGCAGGACGCGAAGAAGGAGAGCAACAAGATCCGCCGGCGGAACTGGAAACAGCAGGTTTCGGAAGACCTGGGGTCCACTCGGGTCGACGCACGGGCGGCCCAAGGCGGCGACCGTCGCTCAGGAGACCCATTTGCCTTCTAAGCCGGGGGCCGCAGGTTCGAGTCCTGCCGGGCGCGCCAATCTGGGCAGGGTTGTTCGTCGGTACCTGCCATGAACTCGCGAGTGCGCTGCCCTGCAGTCTCATCCATCGCCTCTGAAGACGTTGATCCGGTGATACTCGAGAAACTGGCGCTGCTCAGGATTGAAGGTCCCGATCCTGGTGCCGGCGTCGATGCCCCAGGCATCGAGTAGACCGCGACGCACTTCCGGCACGACCAGCAACTCTTCACTGTTCGAGAAGCTGATGTAGCCCTGATCGAACAGGTAATCGATATGAGGAGACAGCAGCAGCCCGTTCGAGCCGTTCAGCCGCTCGGCATTGGTCGCATCACGCCAGGGCTTGATGTGACTGGCTCGCAAGTGTTTCGCATCGGACACACGCGTCACGCGGCACTCCGTCTCGGGTGAGCAACACGCTTGACCGGAACACGCCCTGACCACGGCGGGCCTTTACCAACTGCTCTTTGAACGTGGGCCCGACGTCGCTCTCGACGTCCGGCTCACCGACGTCGTCGATATCTGGTCCGTTGGGGAATGCCGTGAGCTCCGCAATCGCATCATAGAAGGGCTGCCCAATCAGGCCAATCAACGCGTCCGCCATGGATGTGCTTGAGGGGACTTCTGGTGGAGTCTAGCGATGCGCCCCGTCGGGCGCCAGCACTTCCAACGGAGGGATGCGCCCTGGGATTCGGGGCCGTTGTTCTCGGAAAGTGCTACGCTTCCGGTCATGTTCATGAGAACACAGACTTACAAAGCACCGATCACCGTCAAATGGGCGTGAGCCGCCGAGTCGTCATCCCCAAGAAGCTGCATGACCGTCTCGGTCTCAAGCCGGGCGACTAC
>CAZGLC010000556.1:0-1564 GCA_964526235.1 uncultured Bifidobacteriaceae bacterium | reverse complement strand
TGTTCGGCGGTTTGTTGGATAAGGACCCGCGCAGCTTCTCGCGAACCCATTCCCGCACCAACATGGCTTCCTTGATGCCTTCGGACCGAGCCATTCGCTTGAGTGCCTGAACCTCTTTGGGTTTCAGCGCAATCGCAAATGTAGCTTCCTCTCCGCGGACAAACACTGGCGTGCGGACTTCTTCCAGTTGGTCTTCGAAATCCGTCAGGTCATGGGTGTCCCAGAACCTTGAGAGTTCCTCGATTGAATCCGTATCCGGGATGCGTTGAGATCTCATGGTCTTTTCCATCGGTTGTATCGTTTCTTCTCGCCTGGAGTCATCGGTCGTGCGGTCACGGGAAAACCTTTGCCGTCAGGAAACTGTATGACGACGCACAATAAATGGCGTCCGGACATGGTTTGCCCCAACACGTAGTAAACGGGGTTGGGCCCTGAAGATTTAGCGCGTTGCACCAAAGCTTGCCCAAAGCACACTTCTTCCAGCTCATGCGGTTCAACGCCGTGTCTACCAATGTGCCGAACACGATCTTCCGGCCACATGAACTCATTGACGGTCACTCGCCGATTTTAGACGAATGAGATCGTACGCCACAATGAATCCGCCGAACGTTCCGCTTCAGCCGCGGCGCCCACGGTGTCGCGCCGGCACGACGACTTCAGCATTCTCCGTAGGCCTCGGGTACAGCTGTTGCGTGTCACAGGTTCGATCAGTCGCGTTGTCTTTCGTCGTGATCGTCTTTCCGTTTGATCCGCCGAACGGTGCGAATGAGCCGCGCGTCGCCACAATTCAGCGGCGCGTCGGCTCCATTCGCGTGTTCGGCGGCGCGTCGCTCACAAGCTTGGCCCCAGACCACGACTGGTGTGCCACAGGGCAAGCACTTGAAGAGCATCATCCGCTACTCGGTAGTACAGGTAGTACCGAATTCGAAAGAGCGTGACTCGGCGGACGCCTGACAAGCTGGCACGGCGTGCCCTTGTGCCCAGGGCGGGTTGCACACGAAGCAGGCCAAGGATGTGGTCAAGATCTTCAAGGACCGCTCCGGGGGTGGCCGGCCTGTTCTTGGTCCACCACGCTGCCGCCGCCGCGATCTGGGCTCGAGCGTCGTCCGTGATTTCGAGTCGAAGCGGGATGCTCACACCGAGCGGCGCAATTGCTCCCGCAGTTCTTCCCAAGAGACGACTTGCCCGCGGTCCGCCTGGGCGATCGCCTGAAGAAGCGCACGCTCCTCGTCAGGGGACACGTCGAAGGTTTCCTCATCGTCTCTGGCGACAACAGTGACCACTGACCCTTCGGCCAAGGGTTCACCCTCCAGAACGACCTTACCCCCGACGACTTTTCCAGTTGCAACCTTCATGACTGAATCCTACACCTCCGCGTCGCTGCTTGTATGCGCTGCCCATGTTTGCCCCAGTGTTCTGGATCCGCTCGGCGACCTGCCGGGCAGATGGATCCGAAAAGCGCCGGTTGGCCCCTGTCCTCTGTTCTCGCAATCTGATTCTTGTCCGCCGAACTTTCTTTCGGTGGAGGGCGTCAATTCCGGTTGCCAGGCCGGAACCGTTGTCG
>CAZGLC010000555.1:0-1582 GCA_964526235.1 uncultured Bifidobacteriaceae bacterium | reverse complement strand
CAATGCTCCCGTGAAAATCGTGGAGTACTCGGACTTTGAGTGCCCGTTCTGCAAGCGCTTCCACCCCACGATGCAGCAGGTCGTACAGGAGTACGGCAATAAGGTTGCCTGGGTTTACCGCCATTTCCCGCTTGACTCGCTCCATTCCAAGGCGCGGAAGGAGGCGGAGGCAACCGAGTGCGCGAATGATCAGGGCGGGAACGACGCTTTCTGGAAGTACACCGACCGGATCTTCGAAGTAACCCCGTCGAACGACGGCCTCGATCTGACCCAGCTGCCGCAGATCGCACAGGACATCGGCCTCAACCGGTCGAAGTTCGAAGAGTGCCTCAACGGCGGCAAGTTCGCGAGTCATGTCGCGCAAGACCTCGCTGATGCGAACAGTGCTGGCGGAAACGGAACGCCGTACACGGTCGTGCTCGCCAAGAACGGGGACAAAATTCCGGTGAGCGGCGCCGTACCGTTCTCGCAACTCAAGACGGCCATTGACCGAGCGCTCCAGTAGGGCGATGTGGGCCGACCTGCGACAAGGCGTGCCGGCGCTTCCTGCAGCCCTCGCGTCGATCCGCCGGCGTCCGCGCTGGGTCGTCGTCGGATTCGTCGGCGGATGGTTGCTCCTGGCGGTGGCGGTGTGGCTGCCGAACTGGCGGTTCCTCAAGAGCATCCTGTCCTTTCCCGGGTTCGGTCTGATCGAAAAAGCTCGGTTCGCGGGCAACCTACTGCCCATGCTCTTCTCCGGTGCCACCCCCCTCGTCGCGATTCTGACGCTCTTGAATGTCCTTCTTTTCGGCTTGACGGTGGCGTTGCTCGGTGCGCTGCTTGAACGGCGGCGGGGGGTGCCCGGTGCGGGCAGTTCCGCCAGTCTCCTTGGCGGCGGTGCGTCGCTGCTGGGAATCGGGTGCGCAGCGTGCGGCTCGGTCGTCCTGTCCGTCATTGGCCTGGCCGGCGCGATGGCATTGCTTCCGCTCCGTGGTGTCGAGTTCTCCCTGCTGGCCGCTATGCTTCAAGTGTACGGATTGAGCGCGACTGCCAGGCGCGTCGTCGGTGACCGATGTCCCATACCGCCAACGAACTCTTTCGCACCACCGATCAACTGACCTATCGTTGCCGTACGCCCAGGTCAAACGGGCAATTGATCAGGCACTTCAATAACCATGTCGGAAGAATATATCGAATCACGAGCTGAACGCCGGGCGAGAAAACGCCGGGAGCGAGGAGTTGAACAGCGGCACAGGAAGTTGCCGGTGTGGATCTGGTGGACCAGCGGAAGTCTCCTCCTCATTGGCGGACTCATTTGGTGGGCGGCCAGCCAGCCGACGATTCCGGATTCGGACATCGTCGCTCGTAGTGGTCTACATTGGCATCCACAGCTATCGATTACCGTCAAAGGACAGGACGTCCCGTTAGACAAGAACATCGGAATTGGTGCGGCGCATAACCCCATCCATACCCACGATGACGTGCCGATCGTCCACCTCGAACATCAGGGACGAGTGACGAAAGACGATCTCCGTTTGGGTAAGTTTTTCCAGGCGTGGGGTAAGAAGTTTTCGCCAACCTGCGTCCTTGACTTCTGCAACGG
>CAZGLC010000554.1:0-1593 GCA_964526235.1 uncultured Bifidobacteriaceae bacterium | reverse complement strand
AGCGTTGATATGGCTGGATTCTGTCAACTGGGCAGACTCCTCCCGGCCTCACCGTTGTGAGTTCCTTTCTGAGCACGCTCTTTCCGTGCTCGCCTTCTTCAGGTCCGTCTGGTCGGCGACACCGCGTTCTAGCGACGGTTGACGCTGCTGATATCCGCGGGTTGGGTACCGCCCAGACTGTGGTTCGTCGCGGAGCTACCTCGCCCTAGGCACGGACGTGTCGGTGGTGCTGATGTCCATAACGTTTTCGAGGGTTCTCCACCTGCCCGCGCTGCCGCCGGCCTGACGGACCTGATCACCACGGCCCTACGCGGGCGGCGGCGGCACCTCCCGGGCGATCGCCCAGATGAAGCCCGTGAGCTCGCGCGCAATCGCGGTCGCCACCTTGGGTTTCGCTTTCCCGCGCGCCACCAACTTCCGAAAGCGTGACGTCAAGCGCAGTTGCGCCTTCCACGCGATGTCACAGACGGTCTTCGGCAACGCTTCTTGCCGGTACAGCAGCTGCCGGCCGATGCGCGGGACGCCCTGATACGCCCACGCGGCTTCGGCGAGCAACCGCCGCGCGTGCGGATTGCCCGCCTTGGTGATCCCCCCGCGTCGGACACTGGGCCCACTCGAGTATTCCGACGGCACGAGGCCCAGAAACGCCATCAGCGGCCGCGGATGGTCGAAACGCCGGATGTCACCGACTTCGGCGACGAGGCCGACCGCCGTGACGAACGAGACGCCCCGCAGGGCCTGCAGCGCGTCGACCACCGGCGCCCAGCGCCACGCGGGGGTCAGTTGCCGGAGTTGGTCCGTGAGGCGCTCGACGCGGCGTTCGGTTTCATCGATGGTGTCGCGATACTCCTGCAGCGCGAGGTGCTGCGGAGCGAGCGGGAAGCTGAGATCGGCGAGCCAGCGGCGATACGGCCTCGTCCACCCGGCGCGCCCCGGATAGCGGCGGCCTTGTCGAAGCAGGAAGGCCTTCAGACGATGTTTCGCCTGGGTGGACAGGCCGACCGCATCTTCGCGCGCCCGCACCAGATCGCGCAGGGCTTCATCGTCGGGCGTCGGAATATAGATCGCCGTGAGCTCACCGGCGCGATGCAACCGGGCCAGGGCGTCGCCATCCCGCCGGTCGGTCTTGATCCGATCGCCACTCCGCTTCGGCATGCTCGACGGATTGACGACGACGCAGTCCTCCCCCTGGCCGGTGAGGTAGCGGTGGATCCCAAACCCGCACGGGCCCGCTTCATACACGAACCGCAACCGGCGGTCCGGTGCCCGCAGCGCCCGGACGACCTTGGCCACCGCCTCCAGGTCACCAGAGATCACCCCGTAGTGCCGCACTTCGCCGTGTCGCCCCTCCTCGGCGAGCGAGATGTCGATCGATTCCTTGTGGACATCCATCCCCACGAACATGTTACGTTTCGCCATGGCCTGCCTCCGTTGTATGTGGCTCGGCGCGGCGCCCTCATCGGCGTCGCGTAACCCACGATGTACTACGTGAGGCAGGTCTCTCGGTCGACCGCGGCGAATCACACAGCCATACTGTCTAGACGGACCGAGACGACCGTACTTCTTCAGGGTTGGCATCGGGGTGGGGCGCGC
>CAZGLC010000553.1:0-1604 GCA_964526235.1 uncultured Bifidobacteriaceae bacterium | reverse complement strand
TGCAGTGCGTACGGTCCACCAGCGCCGCCGAGCTGCTCCGCACGCGCCAGCGCCGCCAGCCCGCGGCGGATCAGCAGGTGATCCCAGCCGGCGCGGTTCTGGTCGAGCAGCAGGATCGGGTCGCCCGCCGCGTCTGTCCGCGCCCGGGATCGGGACGCGTGGATTTCCATGAGCGCGACGAGTCCCTGGACTTCCGGTTCGAACGGGGCCAGCTCCGCCAGCACGCGGCCGACCCGCAGCGCGTCCGGTCGGCGCCGTGCGGCACCTCGAAGGGCACGCGCTCCGCGGCGAGCGTTTTCTTGGCGCGGACGATGCGCTGCGCGATCGTCGGCTCGGGCACAAGAAACGCGCGCGCGATGTCTCCGGTGGTGAGTCCGCCGAGGAGCCGGAGCGTCAGCGCGACGCGCGCCTCCATCGACAGCACCGGATGACAGGCGGTGAAGATCAGCCGCAGCAGGTCGTCGCCGATGTCGTCGTCGAGTGCCGCATCGAGATCGGGGGCATGCCCGCCGGCCGCGAGCTCGTATTCGAGCGCGTCGTGCTTCCGATCGCGCATCCGGTTCCGGCGGAACAGATCGATCGCGCGGCGCTTGCCGGTCGCCATGAGCCACGCTCCGGGATTGCGCGGCATGCCGCTCCTCGGCCATTCCTCGAGCGCGGCGAGAAGCGCGTTGTGCGCCAGGTCTTCCGCCGGTGCCGATGTCGCGCACCATGCGCGTCAGCCCGGCGACGAGCTTCGGCGACATCCGGCGGACATTTCCTGCAACCTGCTGTTGAAGCGAGGCTTAGCTGAGGCGCGCGCGAGACGCGCGCCGGCGAAGGACGGGGCGGACCGGTCTAGTGGTATGTCCTTCCCAAATCGGGTCTGGCCGCTCCGTTGTCGCGGCCAGCAGAATCATGGTCGAAGGGCTGTCGCAGGTGGTAGTGCATCAGTTGATACACGCCACACTAGTGCCCCTTCTTCAGCTCGTCGTAGATGACGTTGAAGTTGCCCCCCGGCCCGCCGCGGCCGCCGGTGAGCGTGTAGCCCTTGAACTTCTCGGGCAGCTGGAGCGTGGCCATCGCCTGCTCCGGCGTCCGGCCCGCCTTGAGCGAGGCGCGCGCGTGCTCCAGGAACAGCCGGTTGAACTCGCCGAAGTCGACGAAGTCCTGCCACTTCTTCACGTCGGTGTGCCCCGTGATGACCGTGTCGACGTTCTTGATGGCGGCCGCCGCCTTGCCGAGCGTCTCGCCATACGCGACGCCGCTGCCGCCGTTGCTGCCGTCGATGAACGGCTGCGCGGTGTTGGCGAACACGTCGCCGGCGTGCAGCACGCGCCGGCTGCGGAACACGACGAACGTATCGCCGTTGGTGTGCGCGGGGCCGAAGTAATACAGATCGATGGCGTCGTTGCCGCCGAGCACCGTCAGCCGATCCTTATACGTGCGGTCGGGCATCCCGTGCTTGTTGGCCGCCTCCTGGTAGACCGGCATCTTCTCCATGTTCGCCTTGGTGTTCTCGTGCGTCACGATCTCGACGCTGGCGGGGAAGAACATGTTGCTGCCGGTGTGGTCGCCGTGCGTATGCGTATTGATGATCATCGTCACCGGCTTGTCGGTGACCG
>CAZGLC010000552.1:0-1604 GCA_964526235.1 uncultured Bifidobacteriaceae bacterium | reverse complement strand
CGTCGAGGTCGCTGATCGGGCGTCTTGTCTCTATAGAGGGTCTCACTCTTGTCCATCTATGAGAACGGTCTGTCTGTCAAGATGAATCCTCGCGCGGTCCCTCCCTCCGTCGCAAGCCGGGATCGGCAATCCGGGCTGTGACGCCGTCGTCGTGGTCGTGGCTCTCCGCGGAGGCGCGCCGCCACCGGGTCGTCCGGTCCTGCAGGGCATGAGTCCACCAGCCATCTATTCGCGCACTCGCGGCGCATGATGTCGTGTTCGATCATCGACGATCTTGGGATCGTCGAGGGTGGGCGTCCCAATCAAATTGTCGGTCCTGACGACGACCATGGACAAGCCGGGAACGCCCGCACTGGACCTCGTGCCTGGGGGATCGACGCCCCACCGGCAGCAGTGCGCCGGGTGTCAGGTTCGCACGGCGACCTCGGCGGGCGGTGGCGTGAGGAGCCGCGGTCGGCCACGTCGCCGAAATTCGTCGTAGTCAATCTGATCACGCACCATGATGTAGAGGCGGACGAGCAGCTTCCGCGCCGTCGCCACCTTGGCCTTGGCCCGGCCGTGTCGATGCATCACCCTCGAGTAGAGGCGTCGCAGGTCGGGATCGGTACGCGATGCGACCTGGCCGGCTTGACCCAACACGTAGCGGAGCAAGGCGTTGCCTTGCTTGGTGACATGACCCAGCCGGTATTTGTCGGCCGAGGCGTGCACGGACGGCGCCAGCCCAATGTAACTCACCACGTGCTTGCTGGTCGGAAACCGCGCCACGGGGCCAAGGACCAACACCGTGGCCAGCGCCGTCAGCGGCCCCACGCCGGGATGGGTCATCAGCCGCCGCGCCTGGTCGTCGGCGTTCGCGGCCTCGGCGATCTGCGCGTTGAGGGGATCGATGTGCTCGTCGAGCCAGGTCAGCAGCGCCAGGCTCTCGTCGCGCCGCTGGGTCGTGTGCGGCGGCAGCGCGAGCGCCTGCAATTGCGCCCGCCCGCGACGCGTGAACAACGCGCTGCCGGCGGCCAGACGCTGATTCAAGGCGATCGCGTGCAGCCCGTTCTTCACCATGGTGCGCATCCGGACAAGCCGCATGCGATGGGTCACGAGGGCGCGCAGATCGCGCACGCGGGGATCGGGCACCCAGATCACCGGAAAGCGATCCTGGCTGAGGAGCTGCAACAGGTGGGCCGCATCGCGCCGGTCCGTCTTGGTCTTGCGGACAACCATGGCGCGAATCCGGGCGGCATCGCCCACGAGCAGCGTATGACCCTGGCGCTGGATCAGCGCGTGAAACCACTGCGCGTAGCCGGTGCTCTCGATCCCAATGGTGACGGGGCGTGGCAGGGAGCCATAGAACTGTTCGACCGCCTGGTCATCGTGGGCGAGCCGTCGCTCCTGCATCTCGCCCGTTTCGGTGTCGAGGACGGCCACCTGTTGATTCCGACTGTGCAAGTCACATCCCACGAGTGTCATGACACGGCCCTCCTGTGAGTCGTGGCCTGGTGATAGTGCGCTCGCCATGAGCGTATCCCCAGAGCCAGCGTCGCCGTTCTCATGACATCAAATTAGGTCTGGCCAAACCAGCATCTTGGACAGCATACGGCATGGTTCAGGGT
>CAZGLC010000551.1:0-1607 GCA_964526235.1 uncultured Bifidobacteriaceae bacterium | reverse complement strand
CAGATCAAGCACGGTGTGCTCTTCACCCAAGGCGACGTTCAACACCACCACTCTCACCCCGGGCGCGCAGCCCGCCAGGATGGTCGCCTCGACGACGTTGTCGATGTAGGTGAAGTCGCGGGATTGCGTGCCGTCCCCGTAGACCGGCGGCGACTCGCCCCGCAGCAGACACGTGATGAACTTCGGCACGACGACCGCGTATTCGTTCTCGAGGCTCTGCCGAGGACCAAAGACATTGAAATACCGCACACACACCGTCTCCACGCCGAAGCTTCGAGCAAACATCCCGCAGAACAGCTCGGCCGCCAGTTTGGACGCGGCATAGGGCGAGATCGGACGCGTCGGTTGATCTTCCTGCAGAGGCATGCGCTCGGCCTCCCCATAGACGGAGCTCGAGGAGACGCACACCACGCGCTTGACCTTCGCCTGCACGGCAGCCTCCAAGAGGTTGACCGTCCCGCACACATTCACCTCGGCATACCCCGTTGGATCCTGCATCGATTTGGGCACGCTGCGCAAGGCGGCTTCATGGATGACGCAGTCGACGCCACGACACGCGCGAGCCACCACCTCGCGATCGCGCACATCGCCTTCGATGAACTCCATTCGGTCACGGACCTGCTGCAGGTTCTCGAGTCGTCCGGTCGAGAGATCGTCAAGCACCCGCACTCCATGCCCCTCCGCAACTAACCGGTCCACCACGTGGGAACCAATGAACCCCGCCCCACCAGTAACCAAGTAGCGCCCCATGGCCGCTTAGAGCCTCACGAGATGGGCGGTTCGAGTCGCCGTCCCATATTGGTTCCGGGTATCGACGATCAGCGGAGCGTGTCGAAGGATGAGGTCGTAGTCCACGTTGGAGTGATTCGTCACAATCACCACACAATCGCTGCGCTTGAGCGTCTGCTCCGTCAACGTGACCCAGCGTAGCGTCTGACCGTTGCACGCGGCTGAAGGCACATAGGGATCGTGATAGCTCACCGACGCACCCCGCGCCGAAAGCTCCTGCGCGATCTCGAACGCGGGGGAATCGCGCGTGTCGTTCACATCCTTCTTATAGGCCAGCCCGATGAGCAGAATCCGTGAGCCGTTCAGGGGTTTCTTCTGGACGTTCAGCGCCCGTGCCACCTTGTCAACCACATAGTGCGGCATGTACCGATTCAGCTGATCCGCTAGCTCGATGAACCGCGCGTCAAACCCGTGCACCCTCGCCTTCCACGCCAGGTACATCGGGTCGCTTGGGATGCAGTGGCCTCCTATTCCGGGGCCGGGATAAAAGGGCATGAAGCCAAACGGCTTCGTCTTCGCGGCTTCAATCACTTCCCAAACATTCAGGCCGAGCTTGTCGCACATCAGCGCGATTTCGTTCACGAGGCCGATGTTCACGGCTCGGAAGGTGTTCTCCAAGAGTTTGACCATCTCCGCAACCTTCGTGGAGGAAACCGGCACGACGGTCTGGATGATCTGGTTGTAGAGCCGCACCGCCAGCCGCTGACAGGTCGGCGTCACCCCGCCCACCACTTTCGGAATGGTGCGTGTGGTGTGCCGCGTATTGCCGGGATCGATCCGCTCAGGAGAAAACGCCAGTGCGAAATCGCGGCCCACCT
>CAZGLC010000550.1:0-1609 GCA_964526235.1 uncultured Bifidobacteriaceae bacterium | reverse complement strand
CTAGAAAGCGAGATTCAATCCCGCGTATACGCGGTGCACCGTGGAATGGAGCGGCTCACCGCGTAGATTGAATACGCGATAGTCCAGCCGCACGCGGATCGGTCCGAACAGCGAAATCTTGGCGCCGCCGCCGGTGTTGAAGCCGGCGTGCGTGTGCTGCCGCACGCCGAGCGTCTCGCGATACAACCCAGCCCCCGTGGTCACGTAGAACTGCATGCCCGCCACTGGAAACGGCGTCTGCAGCAGCACGTTCCCCATGCCGGTGCGGAGCGACGGCGCCGCCTCCTCGAGCGATTCGCCGGTCTCGGCGAACTCGAATTCGAACCCGACAATGAGCAGACCGACGCCGAGCGCGAGCCCCTTGGCGGGACGATTGGCTGGCGTCGTGGTGCTGCCGATGAAGACCGTGGCGTCGGCCAGGGCCGGTGTCGATGTGGCGAGGAGCAGCGCGGCGGCGACGAAGATGCGACGCATACCGAATGATACGATCAGTCGGTGGGTAGTCGGTAGCTGGTAGCGACGTGGATCTGCGCTTCACCGAGGAGCAGGCGCTGCTGCGCCGCAGCATCCGAGAATTCGCCGAGCGCGAAATCCGGCCGCACGTCCGCTCGTGGGACGAAGCCCAGCATTTTCCGCCCGAGCTGCTGCCGAAGCTCGCCGAGCTCGGGCTGATGGGGATCCAGTTTCCCGAGCAGTACGGCGGCGCGGCGATGTCGGCGGTCGACTACTGCATCTGCATCGAGGAGCTGGCGCGTGTCGACCCGTCGATCTGCCTGTCGGTGGCGGCGCACAACGGCCTGGGCGCGGCGCACATCGCGGCGTTCGGCACCGAGGAGCAGAAGCAGAAATATCTCGTCCCGCTGGCGCGCGGCGAGCAGCTCGCCGCATGGGCGCTGACCGAAGCATCCGCCGGGAGCGACGCCGCGGCGATCCGCACGACGGCGGTGCGCGACGGCGGCTGCTGGGTGATGAGCGGCACCAAGCAGTTCATCACGCACGGCCAATCGGGCGACGTCATCGTGGTCATGGCGGTGACGAGCCGCGAACGCGGCAGCCGCGGCATCTCGGCGTTCATCGTCGAGCGGGGGACGCCCGGGTTCCGCGCCGGCAGGAAGGAAGACAAGCTCGGCATGCGCGCCAGCGAAACGAGCGAGGTGATCTTCGAGCAGTGCCGTGTCCCCGGCTCGCAGATGCTCGGCGCCGAAGGGCAGGGGTTCGTCAACGCGATGCAGGTGCTCGACGCCGGCCGCATCGGGATTGCGGCGCTCGCCGTCGGCCTGGCGCAGGGCGCCTGGGACGCGGCATGTGCGTACGCGTTCGAGCGGCGGCAGTTCGGTCAGCCGATCGGCGCCTTTCAGAGCATCCGTGCCAAGCTGGTCGACGATGCCGGCCGGATCGAGGCGGCGCGGCTGCTGACGTGCCGGGCGGCGTCGATGCGCGACGGCGGCCGGCGCACGACGCTCGAGGCGGCGATGGCGAAGCTGTACTCGAGCGAAACGGCCGTCCGCGTGGCCGAGGACGGCGTGCAGATCTACGGCGGGTACGGCTTCGTCAAGGACTATCCGGCCGAAAAGTTCTTCCGCGACGTCAAGCTCACCACCATAGGCGA
>CAZGLC010000549.1:0-1621 GCA_964526235.1 uncultured Bifidobacteriaceae bacterium | reverse complement strand
TCACGAGACGCGGCAAGACTTCCGCAATGTCATCTGCGATGTCAGAATCATCGGCGGTGCCGACATAGCGACCCGGTGTCAGGGAGTAGCCGTGTTGTCGAACATCTTCAAGTGTGGCCACGGACGCAAACCCCGGCGCTTCGACGGAAGCCTTACCGGTGCGGAAGGCGCGATACACACCGCAGATCGCTGCGACATCCTCATCTGATAGCTGTTTCTGCCGTCGGGAATCCTGAATCAGCTTGCCGAGCTTGCGGGCGTCGACAAAGAGAATCTCGCCCGATCGTTTCCGAACATTTCCATCACCACCGCGATTCTTGGCGAGGAACCAAAGCGAGCACGGAATTGCGGTATTTGCGAAGAGCTGGTTGGTAAGCTGGACGATGCAGTCGACGTAACCCTGCTCCACGAGCGCTTTCCGCACCTCCAGCCGCGCCGTATCGCCATTGGACAACTCGCCAGTGGCCATCACGAAGCCGGCCATCCCGCCGTCCTTCAGGTGTGAGAGGAAGTGGAGCATCCACATCGTATTGGCGTTGCGCGGCGAGAGCGGCATCTTCTGGGCACCGACCGTGAGGCGCGGATCCTTGTCGGCGATCCTATCGGCGCCCCAACCGCTTTCACCCTTGCTGCCGTCGTTGAAGGGCGGGTTCGCCATGACGTAGTCGGCCCTGAGCGTCGCGTGGCGGTCGTCGAAATACGAGTTGCCAAGCTGGATGTTCGCGTCGAGGCCGTGGATGAACAGGTTCATCCGGCACAGACGATACGTGAAGTCCTTGCTCTCCTGACCGACGAAGGAGAGCTGGTGGCTGTGCTTCGTGAAGAGATCTGATTGCACGAACATGCCGCCCGACCCGCAGCACGGGTCGAGGACTACGCCCTTCTCTGGCTCCAGCATCGCGACGAGCGTCTTGACGATGGAGACGGGGGTAAAATACTCGCCCCCACGCTTCCCCTCGCTTGATGCAAACTCGCCGATGAAGTACTCGTAAACACGGCCGATCAGATCGTCGCCGCCGTGATCGGCTTCGAAGATGTCCTTGCTGAACAGATTGATGAGGCCCCGTACGCTGAGCGCGTCGAGGTTCGATCCCGCGTAGATGCGCGGCAGAAGCCCCTTCAACTTGTCCGGATACTTTGTCTCGAGAGACTCGAGCACATCGTCTAGTTTGACCTTGATGTCGTCAGCCTGCGCCGCCTTGCGCAGGTTCTCCCACCGCGCCGCCTCCGGAATCACGAATGCGCCGACGCGTCGATACTCGTCGGGATCGTGGATGGCCTTCTTGTCGCCGAAGTAGTCGCTCTTCTTGTCTGCGACGAGCGCCTCCAGCTCTGCACGCCGGCGGTCATACCGCAGCGAAAGGAACCGCAGGAAGATAATCGGGAGGACGTAGCGCTTGTAGTCGGCTGGTTCGACCGAACCGCGGAGGGTAATCGCCGCCTGGAACAGCTCCTTGGTGAGCGAGACGATGCCGCCGTTCTGGCCGTCAGTCGGTTGCGTGGCTTTCTTCGTTCCCGCTTTGCGTTTTGCCATAGTTTGACGGAGCTTACTTCGACTGTTTTGGAATCGGCGGCAGACTACTGACCTTGCCTGCAACCTTGCGGCAGGCGCCGATCAGAT
>CAZGLC010000548.1:0-1622 GCA_964526235.1 uncultured Bifidobacteriaceae bacterium | reverse complement strand
TAGATCGTCGCCATGACCGGCGTGACGAGCGGCTTGTCGCGGTTGCGATGACAGGTCCAGCACGTCACGAGCTGGCGCCCGCCGAAGTTGTTCTTGTTGATGGTGGCGACCATCGCCACCATCACGCGCGCCATCTGCTTTCGCGGCGTGTCGGCGGCCCAATCCACCTTCTCGGTGCCGGCCGCGACGTGACAATCGGAGCAGTCGTACTGAAGCGCCGCCGCCATGATCCCCATCGTCCCGAGGAAATCGTCCACGGGAATCCCGCGGAGCACCTGGATGTTCTTGAAGACCTGTTCTGCGAGGAGGGGCTTGTCCTGCGGCGCGGTTTGCGCCGCGCGCGCGCCGATCAGTCCGGCCACGGCGATGGCGGTGGCCGCGAGGACCATCCGTCCGGACCGAAGATTCACGCCGTGTGTGCCCGGCATGGCCGCCATTATAGGACCCGGCCCCCCTGCCTCCAAGGCCGGGGTCCCCAACCGTGGCGTCGCGCGGACCTTGCGCGTTGGGGTGGAAGGCCATCGTAGAATTGGCCGTTCCGATGGCTCACATCATCCTCGGCGCCTTGCTGATCGTCACGGCGCTGGCGGCGCCCGCCTCTGCCCAGAATCCTGAGGCTCTCTACAAGACCTACTGTGCGCAGTGCCACGAAGGGCGCGGCGCGGATGCGCAGGCGCCGGGCCTCGCGACGCTGCGACGCCTGAGCGCGGAGCAGGTGCTCGCGGCGCTGGAGCGAGGCTCGATGCGGGCGCGCGCCGCCGAGCGGAGCCGTGCGCAGCGCCGCGCGCTGGCCGCCTACGTGTCGGGCAAGCCTCTTGGCGAGTCGAACGGCTCGGTCCCGAAGTCCGCCTTCTGCACGGGGACGCCCGCGCCGCCACCGAATCCGCTCGCCGGCCCGTCCTGGAACGGGTGGGGGAACGGCATCGGCAACGCGCGGTTCCAATCGGCGGAGGCGGCGGGCCTGACCGCGGCCGATCTGCCGCGACTCACGCTGAAATGGGCGTTCGGCTTCCCTGGTGCGAGTTCAGCAGGCACGCAGCCGTCCGTGGCAGGCGGCCGGGTGTACGTCGCCACGGCCGAAGGCGAGCTGTACGTCCTGGACGCGAAGACCGGATGCGTCCATTGGACGCTGGAGATCGAAGCGAGCATCCGCAGCGCGATCACGCTCGACCGGTGGAGCACGGGCGAGCTCGTCGCGTACTTCGGCGACCAGGCCGCCAACGTGTACGCGGTCGATGCGACCGCCGGCACGGTGCTCTGGAAGGTCGACGTCGACGATCATCCGCACGCCGCAATCACGGCGGCGCCGCAGTTCCACAACGGCCGCCTCTACGTCCCGGTGTCGTCCCGCGAGGAGTCGCAGGTCGGCGATCCCCGATACCCCTGCTGCTCGTTCCGCGGGAGCGTCGTCGCGCTGGATGCGAGGAGCGGCAGGCGGCTGTGGAGGACCTACACGGTCGCCGAGACGCCGGTGCCGACGACGACGAACAGCATCGGCACGCAGCTCTTCGGGCCGGCGGGCGGCGCGATCTGGAACACGCCGACGATCGATACGAAATGGAACGTCCTGTACGTCGGCACCGGCAACAATTTCGTTCCCCCGGCAACCCGGTTGTCCGATT
>CAZGLC010000547.1:0-1651 GCA_964526235.1 uncultured Bifidobacteriaceae bacterium | reverse complement strand
TCACTGATTTTCGAGGCTGCCACCTGCGTCACGTTAATCATGTTCACATCTCCTGGCGGGGCGAGGCCCCGCGTGTGCGCTGCCGACTAATTTAATTGGTTGGGACGTTGAGCTCAGGCATTGGGGAAGTCATGAACAAGCGGCGGCACGGACTCGCGAGCCAGCGGGCCCAGCGCGTGGAGCGGGCGTGCCTGGCGCTGTCGGTGGCGATGCCGGTGTTGGCGTACATCTGACGGTAGAGCTTCGAGATCATCAGGAAGGCCAGCCGCCCCTTGAGCGATCGCACGCACTTCGAGCGCTCCCAGATCATCTTCAGGCTGTAGAAGCGGTCCCACGTGAGCTGCGTGCCGAGGCGAATCTCATCCGCGGACATGGCCGGGTGCGGCGTGTAGATCTTGGGCCGCAGTCGCGGCGGAATCAGCCAATACCGGGAGAGCGGAATGCCGGCGACCTGCTGGGTCGAGCCGGCCTCGCGTTCCCACCGCGCGAAGTCGACGGTACCCGGAAACGGCGTGAGCGTCACGAACTGCGCGAAGGCCACCCCGGCCCGCTGCGCCAGGTCCGCCGTCGCCTCAAAGGTTTCAGGCGTATCGGTCGGCAGCCCGAAGATGAACGAAGCCAGTACATGGACGCCATGCTGCTGGAAGGTTAGCAGCCGCTCGGCCAGCGCGTCGCCAGCGAAATTGAAGTTTTTGAAGATGGCCTTGAGGCCTTCCGTCGTCACGGACTCTACGCCGACGAGCGCGCCACGGATCTTCGCGCGGCGCATGGCGTCAAGGAACGTTGGGTCCTCAGCGGCTTCCATCGTGATCTGGGTGTAGAACACCAAGTCATCCGGCAGCTTGGCGAGCTGCGCCATCAGCTCGAACCGCTCCTGACGAGTGGCCGTGAGCTGCTCCAGCCGTTGCAGGTTTCCCTGCTGCTCGGCAAGTCGCAAATCTTCGATCGTCACCGGATAGAAGTTGTCGTCAGCCAGCGCAATGAAGCGGAAGCCCAGACGCCGGAGCTCGACGATCTCGCGCAGGACGGCGTCGGTCGTTCGCTGACGGGGCTTCTGGCCATCGGTGCGCCACACCGAGCAAAACGAGCAGTGCTTCGGACAACCGCGGACCGTCTGCACCGATCCCCACATGTACCGGTTGGGCGGCAATAGGTCCCATCTGGCCGACACGAACGAGCCCTCCTCGATTTGACCGCCTTCGTACAGGGTCTGTGGCGATCCCCGCAGGCAATCGGCCAGCACGCTGGCCCACACGAGGTCGCCGTCCCCCTTGACGACGGCATGGGCCGCCCCGCGCTCGCTGGCCTCGGCGGGGTAGAGGGTGGCGTGGATGCCGCCGAAGACCGCGAACGCACCGCGGTCGCGCACTTCGCGCCCGATTTGGTAGCCGCGCAGCGCGTTGCTGGTGTGGATGCCGATCCCGACGACATCGCCCGGCTGAAGCAAGGTCGGGTCGAATGGTTCGAGGGTCTCATCGGTGATCACGGGATCGCCGTACGAAGCCGGTGTGGCGCCCGCTAGCACGTAGAGCCAGCGAGGCGTGATGACCGCGGTGCCGAACGATACGTCGCTCGGATTGACGAGGTGTACGCGCATCGGAACCTTTCCGTTCTGCCGTTACACTTCCACTTCGATGGCGCCGTCCGTGAT
>CAZGLC010000546.1:0-1657 GCA_964526235.1 uncultured Bifidobacteriaceae bacterium | reverse complement strand
ATCGACGGGCGCGTTTGTCGGCGCAGCCCCGGCTCGCCCCACGTCCGCTGGGCTCACAGGTTTCTGAGCCCCTGACCCGTTCTCTCCTCCCTGCACCTCGTTCGAACGGCGCGCCGGGGCTGAGGGAGTTGTTTGCCACGGTCGGCGGAATCGACAACGTCGCCGACGGCGCAACCGGCCGTCAGGGAGCGTCAGCTGAATGCCTCCTGGCTTCATCTTCTTTTCTCACGATATTTCCGCTGTGTGGCGGGCGGCGCTGGCGGAACGTGGTAGATCCAGCGTCAACACGCATCGTCCGTTCGCCACTTGTTGGAGCGTTTGACAACAGCACTGGGGTGTTGGCATACTCTCCAACATGAAGGCGGAGGCGCTGGCCCAGGAGCGCCATGTCCTCGCCGAGGAGGCTTTCGTCGAAGTCGTCGTCTGGCGTGTTCCACGCCCGGTTAAGGGCTCGGAACACCGGTTCAAGTATCGGCTGGCGCTCGTCGTCGCGGGCGAATGCGTACTGCGGTACGACAACGAAACCGGCAAGGGCGATCACCGGCACGTCGGCGACATCGAAACGTCAGATGCCTTCAGCAGCTACGAGAAACTCCTGGCCGATTTCTGGGCGGACGTGGACGCATGGAGACAACGACGATGAAGACCGTGACGTTGGAGGTCGCCTCCCGCGAAGACGTAACGCGTCGAGCACTCGATGCGTTCAGGGGCAAGAAGCAGCGAGCCCGGATCAGCTTCGCGACGCCCGAACTACTCTGGAAGGTACTCACGGCCAAGCGATGGGACGTGCTCAAGGCGATGACCGGCCAAGGGCCACTCACGATCCGTGAGGTCGCGCGACGCGTCGGACGCGATGTGAAAGCCGTCCATGGCGATGTGCACGCCTTGATCGACGCCGGACTCCTGGAGAGAACAGAGACGAATCAGGTCGCCTTTCCGTTCGACGCTATTCGGGTCGAATTCACATTGCGCGCCGCCTGACTCCTTCCTCCGAGACTCGTCCCAAGCCGATCGGAACTGCCGGTGACCAGGGCGCGGGGACGAGAACGACGATCCGAACGGCTCATAGCCGTTCAGGATATAGGGGAAATCTGCGACAGAGGCGCTCGACCTCGCTTCGGACCATGCCGAGCGTCCGTTCGTCGTCTGGAGCCTGCAGGACCCGCGCGATCAGCTCGCCGACCAGATCCATCTCCGGCTCGCCCATGCCGCGCGTGGTCACCGCCGGCGTGCCGACGCGGATGCCGCTCGCCACCATCGGCGGGTTCTCATCGAAGGGAATGGCGTTCTTGTTGACGGTGATGCCGGCCTTGCCGAGCGCCGCCTCGGCCGCCTTGCCGGTGAGTCCCTTCGAAAAGACGTCGACGAGCATCAGGTGATTGTCGGTGCCGCCGCTCACCAGGCGGAAGCCGTGGCCGCCGATCGAGGCGGCAAGCCGCCTGGCGTTGGCGACGATCTGCCGCTGGTAGTCGGCGAACGCCGGCTCCATCGCTTCCTTGAAGCAGACGGCCTTGGCCGCGACGATGTGCATGAGCGGTCCGCCCTGGATGCCGGGGAAGACCGTGCGATCCAGGACCTACGCATACTTCTCGCGGCAGAGGACGAGCCCCGATCGCGGCCCGCGGAGCGTCTTGTGTGTGGTCGAGTTGACGAAGTC
>CAZGLC010000545.1:0-1660 GCA_964526235.1 uncultured Bifidobacteriaceae bacterium | reverse complement strand
GCCGCTCCTCTTCGACCTGGCGCTGCACGTTCAGCGCCTGCGCGATCATCGAGCTCACGATGCCGAAGAACTTGACGCTGCTGTCGAAGTCGCGATCCGGGTTGAAGCGGAGGTCGATGCCGAGCGCCCCCGCGGCGGCGCGACTGAGCATGATCGGCACGCAGACGAAGCTCAGCTCCTGGCGGGCGGCCTCGCCGCGCCCGGCCGCGCGATTGAGGAGCGCCGGCTCCTTGGAGACACGGGGGACGACGATCGGCTTGCCGCTCTCGACCACCTTGCCGGTGATCCCCTCCCCCAGCTTGTAGCGCACCGAGCGGGCCCGGTCGTCGAACCCCTCGGCGGCTTCCACGTGCAGCTCCCCGTCGCGCAGCAGCGTGACCATCCCGCGGACGACGCCGTGGTGGCGCACGAGGATGCCCAGCACCCGCTGCATCGCGGCCTTGAGATTGAGCGTGCCGGCGAGCGCCTGGCTCACTTCGAGGAACGTGGAGAGGCGCCGGGCGTCACGGGCGGCGGTGCTGGCATCGGCGGCGAATCTGACGGCAGGCATGGGCACCTACACTCGCGGGGCCAGCGCGGGAATCACAACACGTTTTTGTAGTAACGCTACGAACTGGCGACGAATTTGGGTGAAAAACTCGCGCCCGCTCCACGCCATTCTACAGGATTTGCGGCGTCGTGCGATCCGAAGGCCAGGGCCCTACAGGATGTAGCGCGAGAGGTCGTCGTTGCGGACGATGTCGGCGAGCATGCGGTCGACGTAGGCCTCGTCGATCGTGAGCGTCTGGCGGCCGAGATCCGGCGCCTCGAACGACACCTCGTCGAGCAGCCGCTCCATCACCGTGTGCAGGCGCCGTGCGCCGATGTTCTCGTTGGCGTCGTTGACGCGCGCCGCGAAATCCGCGATCCGCTCCACCGCCCCGGGCGTGAACGCCAGCGTCACGTCCTCGGTGCCGAGCAGCGCCGTGTACTGCGTGACGAGGGCGTTCTTCGGCTCGGTGAGGATGCGGACGAAATCGTCGCGGGTGAGCGGCTCCAGCTCCACGCGGATCGGAAAGCGTCCCTGTAGCTCCGGGATGAGATCCGAGGGCTTCGAGACGTGAAACGCGCCCGCCGCGATGAACAGGATGTGATCGGTCCGGACGATCCCGTGCTTCGTGGTGACGGTCGTCCCTTCGACGATCGGCAGGATGTCGCGCTGCACGCCCTCGCGGCTCACGTCGGGCCCGTGGCTGCCGCCGCCCATCCCGTCGCGGCTCGCGATCTTGTCGATCTCGTCGATGAAGATGATGCCGGACTGCTCCACGCGGCGCGCCGCCTCGCGGCTGACCGACTCCATGTCGACGAGCCGGCCCTGCTCCTCGCCGACCAGCTGCTCGAGCGCTTCGGGTACCTTGAGCCGGCGCGTCTTCGGCCGGCCGCCCTGAAAGAGGCTCCCCATCATCTCCTTGAGGTTCGTGCCGATCTCCTCGACGGAGGTGCCGGCAATCACCTCGAACGGCGGCATCACGCCGGGCGCGACGTCGATCTCGACGCCGCGGTCGTCGAGCCGGCCGTCGCGGAGCTGCTCCCGGAGCCGCTCGCGCGTGCGCGCCGCCTGCTCGCGCATCGCCGCGTCCTCGCCGGGCATCGGCGGACGCGACGGCGGCAGCAGCAGGTC
>CAZGLC010000544.1:0-1684 GCA_964526235.1 uncultured Bifidobacteriaceae bacterium | reverse complement strand
ATGATCATTTTCAGCGACGGCGAGGACAGCACGTATCAGCTTGGAAACGTCACCCTCGACGAGATTATCCAAGACGCGGTCGACGCCGAGATTCCCGTGTACCTCGTCAGGACGAAGGGCACCAAGCCAGGCGAAGCGCCGAACTATGCTCAGGGAGAAGGGCAGCTGATTCCGGACGAACGATGGGCGCTGGCTGTTCGGAGAACTGGCGGCCAGTTCTATGCCGTGGGCGACGAGGAGAGCCTGCTGCGAGCGATCCGCGACATCGACCGCATGGCAGGCGGGACGATCGCATTCAAGCAGTACACGAACGAGGAACCCCGGTTCGCGATCTTTGCCCTGATCGCCGCGGGGTTGTGGGCGGCGTCAGCGGGTGCGAAGCTTACCCTACCCTACTTTCAAAAGCTGTCGTGAACGCGAGGCGAGGAGTTTGAGATGAAGACGGGAGTCAGACGATTGGCTGTCGCGATCGTGCTATGTGCGGCGGGCGCCGGTGCCTGGGCGGAAGCCCGTCTGACTCGGCGCTTGGCGGACGCTCATCAGCGTTTCGCCACGTTCCGGTACGCTGCCGACGATGGAATAGACGAGGCCGCGACCTCGATCGGTGGGCTGACGCTGCCAGTCAGCGTGCTGCGCGGCGAGGTGCGTCGACTTCGGACGAACGTCGCGTACTGGCGCGCTCAGCACGAGGCGTCGACGGAACTGGCCGCGTCCTCGACCGCGCCAGTGTCTCCTGCTGCCGGGAATTACGACGACCCTCGCAATGGAGACGCGACGGATGCTGATCTGATGTTCGCGGCCGCCAACAGCGGGTTCAGGGAAAGCCAGCGCCAGATTGGCGAGCGCGGATTGGTGGTCGAAGGGCTCGATAACGTGTTGCAGGCGTACGCCGAAGTCATCCGGGCCGATTCGGGCAACGCCGACGCGGCGTTCAACTACGAGTTCGTCGCGCGATACCGCGACACCGTGGCGCGAGGACGAGGACCGATCCGGGCAAGCGACCGCGAGCCCCGCAACGAGGAGACCGGCCTCAGCGTGGATTTGCCCGCCGGATCGACGATTCACGGGCGGCCGGGAGCACCGCCTCCCGAGTTGCGAGGCGAGGAGTTCAAGACGCTCGTGCCGATGCCGGCCGAAGAGGTGCCGGAGGACCCCGGCGAGGGAACGCCGCGCCGCAGAGGATGATGCATTCACGATGATACCGGGGCTCGACTTCGGCCAGATCAGGTACGCCGCACCAGGCTTTCTGTGGCTGCTGATACTCCCTGCGCTGCTGCTCGGCGTCTGGGTGTGGAGGCTTGTCGCGCTCCGCGCCGATGTCCGTCGGCTCGCACGCCGGCGGACGTTGCCGGTTCGCGAGCGGCTGACGCTCTTCTGCGATCTTCCGTTCTGGCTCTGCCTGATCGGCGCGCTCACTGTCACCATTGTGGCGATCGCGCGGCCGGTGCGTTCGGCGACCGTCCTGCGGCGGGCCGGTATCGATCTGGTGATCCTGCAGGATGGGTCGGCATCCATGCGGGTGACGGATGTCAGCGGTGACCGGTGGCAGCGGTCCACGCGCTTCATCAGGGTGCTCGGCGAGGCGTTGAGTTGGAAGGACGACCGAATCGCGATGGCGGTGTTCGCACGCATCGCCGCGCCGCAAGTCCGCCTCACGAAGGACCCGAACACGTTTTTCTTTTTT
>CAZGLC010000543.1:0-1684 GCA_964526235.1 uncultured Bifidobacteriaceae bacterium | reverse complement strand
AGGTCGACAACGGTTCCGGCCTGGCAACCGGAATTGACGCCCTCCACCGAAAGAACGTTAGACGGCATCAACTCAATCGGGAGGCGAGCAGATGATCAGTCGCCGCTGGCTCTTCGGCGTAATCGTCGCTGTTCCACTAATTGGATTCGCTGCTGCCCAAGGACTCAGGGCCTACTCCAACTCAGAGCTCCGTGCTGCGGTCCAGAAGCAGTATCCCGATGCAGATCCCGCTCGCGTTTCCGAAATCACGATTGACCAGCTGTGCGACGGTTCAGAGCCCGGTTTGGCCGAAACATGTTCGACGTATTCGAATCTCGGACTTATGCGCGCCGTGGCAATCGGCGCTGGTGGATTGGGCATCGCCCTCCTGTTGGTGATCCGGATAGCCGGATCTGTAGCGCGCGCTAGTCGCCCCGTGCTATTGAACACGTTTCGACCTGGCTTGTACGTGACCGCGTTGACCGTGATCGGCCTAATCGCGATTCACGGAATCGTAGCGATGGCGGCGCTCTGGTACGCGGAGTCGATGCTGGCCGGGCGCGTTCACGTAGGAATCATCCTTGGTATCGGTCTTGGTGCGCTTGCTGGTATCGCGGCGGTGGCACGAAACACCTTTTCTCTGGTTCGCCCTGCGGAGACCGTCGTCATCGGCAGGAGAATCGACCGAAAACAAGGGCGCAAGTTGTACGAAAGGGTCGAGCAGCTGGCCAAGTCGCTCGGCGCGCTCCGTCCGCAGCACATTGTCGTCGGACTTGACGCCAATTTCTTCGTAACGGAAGCGAAGGTTACTTGTCTAAGCGGCCAGCTCTCGGGACGCACCCTCTACTGCTCGCTTCCCTTGAGCCGAATCATGAGCCTCCCGGAGTTCGACGCCGTAATAGGCCACGAGTTGGGCCACTTCAAAGGTGCCGACACTCAGTTCAACCAGAAGTTCTATCCGATCTACAAGGGCACTGCGGAGTCCCTGGCATCCCTTCAGGCCGCTGGGTCCGAAGGTGCGCGTGTGGTCGCCCTTCTCCCAGCTATTGGAATCCTGACCTATTTCTACGAGGCCTTCGCAGTTGCAGAGAGCGAGCACGGCAGGGCGCGCGAGCTGGCTGCCGACGGGGAAGGCGCGAGCGTGACCAACACCATTGCCATGTCCTCCGCTCTGGTGAAGGTCCACGCGTTTGCGGGCTTGTGGCAGCCGATCCAGGAAGCGGCGGTTGACGCTCTGAAGGGCGGTCAGTCGTTCATCAACGTGAGCAAGACATTCGCAGAATTCATAGGTCGCAACGCCACAACAGATGCGGTCAAAGGAATCGGCAATACTCATTCGACTCATCCGACCGACTCACATCCACCATTGGATGTGCGGCTCAAATCACTGGGTGTCACACTCAGCAGCGTCACGCAGTGTGCCCTGGACGTGACTCCGAACGAAGCGGCCATTTCGTTGATCGACGAGGTTGAGAAGATCGAGGAGGAGGTCAGTGACGCCTACCAAGCCTTCTTGGCGAGACAACTTGGAATCAATCTCGAAGATGCAGCGCCAGATGCGGAATCGACAGGTGCCGTCTAACATGGCATGCAGCCGACAGCGCGCGTGATCGTGGTCGCGCTGCGGCTGATGCCTGACGTTAGCCGCCACTTGCTTCTCCGCTTGATTCAGGAGGCCCCGATTAGTAGCGTACCGAGGTGCCCC
>CAZGLC010000542.1:0-1685 GCA_964526235.1 uncultured Bifidobacteriaceae bacterium | reverse complement strand
TGAGCCAGCCCTTGTGGCGACGCATCCGATCGAGCATGGTCATGGAGAAATCCTCTGGGCGTTAGGCTTCAGGCTTCAGGCTTCAGGAGGTTCCTGACCGCTCCTGAATCACCCATCTTACAGGGCCTCGCCATGTCAGTCCAAAGCCCAGAGCCCAACGCCAGAAGCCTGACAGCCGTGGTAATATCAGGCCAGTTTAGAAGAACTTAGCGGCGTTTTAGCGGTCCTGACGCATGCCTGATTCCGTTCCCGCCACTACGAGCGGTGACATCGATCTCCACCCAGTTTGACGTCGCGCACCCCATGGCTCGCGGTGCCCGCCGTCCAGACTTCTCCGGCCATGTCAAGGCCCAGCTTCGTGCGCTCAAGACGCGTCTCGATCGGCGGAATCTCGTCATCGACACGGTCCGCGACGTGAACGCCACGCTCGATCCACAGAAAGTCGCCGCCTGGCTCGTCCGCCAGGCCGACGAGTGGATTGCCGCGCCGTGCTGGGCGGTGGTGGCCCCCGATCTCGCCGGGCAGCTCGCGGTGTTTGCCGACAAGGGACTGAGTCCGGCGCTGAGCCCCTCGGTGGCGGGGGTGGCCCAGTGGGTCTCTGATCAGGGCGTCGAGCTGATGACCGCGGATCTGGCCAGGGACCGGCGGCTCAACGGCGAGGGCCCGGTGATCGGAACGGCGCTCGCCTTTCCGCTCCGGTGCCGTAACCGCACGGTGGGCGTGCTCGTCGCGCTCGATCCCCTGCCGTCGGCCGCCGCCCCGTCGCTCGGGTCGACGGTGCTCGCGACGTTGCGCACGCTGCTCGAGCCGGTGGCGATCGCGCTCGACAACGCGCTGGCGCTGCAGCGCGCGGAAGCGCTCTCGGTCATCGACGACCTGACGGGGCTCTCGAACTCGCGCTACCTCAACCTCGTGCTCCGGCGCGAGGAGAAACGGTCGATGCGGAGCGGCCGTCCGCTGTCGGTGCTGTTCATCGACATGGACGGCTTCAAGAACCTGAACACCGAGCACGGGCACGTGGCGGGCAGCCGGGCGCTCGTCGAGGTGGCCAGCGTCATCCGGAGCTGCGCGCGCGAGACCGACGTGGTGGCGAGGTTCGGCGGCGACGAGTTCGCCGTCATCCTGCCCGACACCGGGCGCGAAGGCGCCGTGTTCGTCGCCCAGCGCATCTGCGACCGGATCCGGGCCTTCCGCTTCCTCGAGCCCGACGGCCTCACGGTCCGTCTCACGGCCTCGATTGGCGTGGCGACGCTGCCCGATGTGACCGGATCGGCCGAGGAGCTCCTGCGGACGGCCGATCGCGCGATGTATCGCGTGAAGGACGCGGGCAAGAACGGCATCTTTGTGGCCGAGAAAGGCACGTAATTGGGACTGGGCTCCTTCTTCTCGCTGTTTTCGAACGACCTGGCGATCGACCTCGGGACCGCCAATACGTGCGTCTACGCCCGCGGCAAGGGGATTGTCGTCAACGAACCGTCGATCGTCGCCATCAACAAGATCAACGGCCGCGTGGAGGCCGTCGGCAAGGACGCCAAGGAGATGCTCGGCCGCACGCCGGGCAACATCGTCGCCATCAAGCCGATGAAGGACGGCGTCATCGCGGACTTCGAGGTGACCGAGAAGATGCTGACCTACTTCATCAAGAAGGCGCACAACCGCAACGTGTGGGTGCGCCCGCGCATCGT
>CAZGLC010000541.1:0-1691 GCA_964526235.1 uncultured Bifidobacteriaceae bacterium | reverse complement strand
CTTCCTCAAAAAGACCGACCGTTTCGCCAAGACCATCGTCTTCTGCGTGGACCAGGAGCATGCCAGCGAGATGCGGGGCGCGCTCAACAATCTGAACGCGGACGTGGCCGTTCACTACCAGAACTATGTGTGTCGCGTGACCGCGGACGAGGGAGACATCGGCCGTGGCCACCTCGGTCGGTTTCAGGATGTCGAGACGCACGTGCCGACGATCCTCACGACGTCGCAGCTTCTGACGACGGGAGTGGACGCGCCGACCTGCAAGAACATTGTGCTTGCCCGTGTCATTCGGTCGATGACCGAGTTCAAACAGATCGTGGGGCGCGGGACGCGCGTCAGGGACGACTACGGCAAGCTGTGGTTCAACATCCTCGACTACACCGGGTCAGCGACTCGGATGTTCGCCGATTCGGCCTTCGACGGCGACCCGGTGAAAGTGACAGAGGAAGAGTTGAAGGAGAGCGGCGAGGCCACGGTCCTGGTTGACACGAGCACAGAGACGGCGGAGGACCAAGAGCCCACGCCAGACATCGCTGAGCCACCAAGCGAGGAGCACCGAAAGTTCTACTTCGACGGCGGCGCCGTGGACATCGTTGCGCACCTTGTCTACGAGCTTGACCCCGACGGCAAGCAACTCCGTGTCGTGCGCTACACCGACTATGCGGCCGAGAGCGTCCGCACGCTGTGCCCGACAGCTCCCGAGCTGCGGACACAATGGGCCGATCCCGCAAAGCGTTCGGACATCATCCGTCGACTCGAGGAGAGGGGTATCAGCTTCTCGGAGCTCGTGGACGCCGCCAAGCAGCCCGACGCCGACCCGTTCGACCTTCTCTGCCACCTGGCGTTCAATGCTCCACTGCGCAGCCGTCGCGAGCGGGCACAGCGCCTTCGCGAGACGCGGGAGGACTTCTTCGACCGCTTCACGCCTGAGGCCAGGCATATCATCGAAGAGCTGCTCGACAATTACGCCGAGTTCGGAGATGCACAGTTCGTACTTCCCGACGTCCTGCAAGTGCCACCTATTTCGGCGCACGGACAAGTCGCGGACATCGTGCGCTTGTTCGGTGGCCCTGAACAACTCCGCAACGCGGTGACGGAACTCCAGTCATCTCTCTATGCCGCCTAAGACCAGGAACGCCGCACCAACGCCGACGACGTCCCAGTCCCTCGGGGCGCTGCTCAAGTCGGCGCGCGACATCATGCGCAAGGACAAGGGGCTGAACGGCGACGGCGATCGGCTGCCACTGCTCACCTGGATCATGTTCCTGAAGTTCTTGGATGACCTGGAAACCCAACGGGAGATGGGAGCGGCGCTCGCAGGCAAGAAGTTCCGGCCGGCGATTGATCCGCCGTATCGCTGGCGGGATTGGGCAGCCAGTCCACAGGGCATCACAGGGGATGAACTGCTGGCCTTCATCAACCAGGATGAGACGACACGGCCCGACGGGACCAGAGGCGCGGGACTGTTTGCGTATCTACGCCGTCTGACGAGCGCCAACGGGGACGACCGGCGTGATGTCATCGCGACGGTCTTCAAGGGCGTGGACAACCGGATGCGCAGTGGCTATCTGCTCCGCGATGTCGTGAACAAGATCGCCGGCATCCACTTCACCGCCAGCGATGAGTTGCATACACTCGGGGCGCTCTATGAATCGATGCTCCGCGAGATGCGCGATGCGGAGGGGGATTCC
>CAZGLC010000540.1:0-1694 GCA_964526235.1 uncultured Bifidobacteriaceae bacterium | reverse complement strand
CACGACAGATGCGCCGCGCAGACGACGATGGGGGTGCCGGCAATGAGCGGCGCCGCGGGCAGCCCGATCTCGCCCGTGATGAGATCCACATCCTGATCGTTGTCGAGCTTCAGATCGACGACGCCGTTTCTGCCGAACGTCGGGACCGGGCGGCCGATCTTCGCGTCGAGCGCGATCAGCTGATAGCCGGGGGTGACATAGAGAATCCGCTCGTCCTTCCCGTTGGTCCAGTAGGCGACGCCGCGGCCCGACAGCTGCCTCGGGGCCGACTCGCCGCGCTTGCCTTCATCGAGGCTGAACTTCCAGTGCAGCTCGCCGGTGGCGGGATTGAGCGCAATCACGGAGCGGCGCGTCCCGCCGGTCGCGTACAGGACGCCGTTGACCATCAGCGGGGTCGTCTGGAGATTGAACTCCGGCCGCGGACCGAGGTTGTCGGTCTTGAGCCGCCACGCCACCTCCAGCGAGTTGAAGTTGCCGGCGGTGATCTGGTCGAGCGGGGAGTAGCGGGTCTGGCGGAGGTCGGCGCCGTAGCTCCGCCACTCGACGTTCCTGGCCCCGGACTGCCCGGTCAGCGGCAGCGTGAAGAACAGCAGCAGACAACCCAGACGGCCGAGACCGGCCCCCAGGCGACGGAACGTGCGGGTCATATCGTGCCTCCTGCGCTCAGGGCGCGAGCCCTTCGGTGACCTCGATGTAGGTGCCCCAGGGATCGGTCAGAAACGCGATCTTGGTCCGGGTATTCGGAACCTGCCGGGGCGGCGCGTCGAACTTCAGGCCGTGCGCCGCAAGCGTCTTCTCGAACGCGTCGATGTTCTTCACCTCGAAGCCGAGGTGATCGATGGCACGCCCCCGGCTGGGCGCGAGCTTCCCCATCCCTGCCGAAAACGAGAAATTGAAGCGATGGAAGTAGTCGGTCTGAATGACACCCGGCCGCGCGACGCGCTGGCGCGCGCCGGGAAAGCCGCCGAACACCTTCCCGTACCACGCCTGCATCGCCGGAATGTCGGCCTCGGGCGGATAGAGGTGGACGTGATCCATGCTGACCGGACCCGGAAGCGACGGATCGCCGAACACCTCGACGCGAATCCCGCCGCCGGGGGCATAGACGTACCCTTGATTCGGATTCACGTCTCCGACGTCGTACTTCACACCCGCCGCCTTCCAGCGGGCGCGCATGGCCGCGATGTCCTGGTACACGAAGCCGAAATGATCCAGGACGGAGCCGGCGGCCGGATCGGCGGCCTCCGCCTGCCGGAGCATGACGAAGATGCCGGGGAACTGGATCAGCGTGAGCGGGCCATTGGTGACCAGCGTCCCGCCGAGCATCTCCGTCCAGAACCGCTTCTGCGCCTCGACGTCGGTCACGGCCACGTGAATGTGGCCGAGCGCCACGCCGATGTCGTTGGAGGGCGCCAGCTGCGCCTGCGCCGGGGTCGACGAGACAAGCGTCAGGAACCAGGCGGCAACGAGAGTGCGCGTCTTCATGGCGCAGAGTGTATCCAATCCGGGGCCCGGTGACGATAGCCGGAATTTGGCGTAGGATGCTGCCACCTGTGGAGGCCCGATGACGTCTTTGCGACGCACTGCGCTGCCGGCAGCCGTCCTGACCCTGGCGTTGACCGGACCGCTGGCCGCCCATCATTCCATCCAGGCCCAGTTCGACATCAACAAGCACATCACGGTCAGCGGCACGG
>CAZGLC010000539.1:0-1696 GCA_964526235.1 uncultured Bifidobacteriaceae bacterium | reverse complement strand
CCGCATCGCGACTGCACGGGCCGCATCGTCGTCGTGCACAACGGCATCATCGAGAACTACCTGGAGCTCAAGGCGGAGCTGCAGGCGCAGGGACACGATTTCAAGACGGAGACCGACACCGAGATCGTGGCGCATCTGGTCGAGCGTGAGATGCGCGACGACGGCCTCGACAACGCCGTGCGCCGGGCGCTGGCGCTGATGCGCGGCATGTTCGCGCTGGTCCTCGTGTCGGTGGAGGATCCCGAGAAGATTGTGGCCGTGCGGAACGGGCCGCCCATTGTCGTGGGCCTCGGCCAGGACGAGTTCTTCGTCGCGTCGGATATTCCCGCGATTCTCTCGCACACGCGCGACGTCGTGTTTCTCGGAGACGAGGAGATGGCCGTCATCACGCGCTCGGGCGTGAAGTTCACCGACTTTCACGGCCGCGAGGTCTCGAAGACGACCCAGCGCGTGCTCTGGGACCCGATCGCCGCCGAGAAGGGCGGGCACAAGCACTTCATGCTCAAGGAAATCTATGAGCAGCCCGCCGCCGCGCGCGACACGATCCTCGGCCGTGTGTCGCTCGATCGCGGCCAGGTCTTCCTCGAGGAGCTGAACGTTCCCGACGAGACGTTCCGCGCGCTCGACAAGGTCACGATCGTCGCGTGCGGTACGTCATGGCACGCGGGCCTGGTGGGGAAGTATCTGATCGAGGCGCTGGCGCACCTTCCCGTGGAGGTCGACTACGGGTCGGAGTACCGCTATCGCAACCCGATCGTCGCCGGCCGCGAGCTGGCGATCGTCATCACGCAGTCGGGCGAGACCGCCGACACGCTCGCCGCGCTGCGGGAGGCGCGGCGCAAGGGTGCCAGCACGATTGCGATCTGCAACGTCGTCGGGAGCATGGCGACGCGGGAAGCGAGCGGCACGGTGTACACGCACGCCGGGCCGGAGATTGGCGTGGCCTCGACCAAGGCGTTCACGTCGCAGCTGGTCGCGCTCCAGTTGCTCGCGCTGTATCTCGCACAGGTGCGCGGGTCGCTCTCACCGGAGGACATTCGCCGCCATATCGCGGAGCTGCTGAAGATCCCCCAGCTCCTCGAGCAGGCCGTCAAGGCGTCGGCGGCCACCGAAAAGATCGCGGAACGGTTTTCCAACCACAGCGACTTCCTGTTCCTGGGGCGCGGCATCAACTATCCGATTGCGCTCGAAGGCGCGCTGAAGCTCAAGGAGATTTCCTACATCCACGCCGAAGGGTATCCGGCCGGCGAGATGAAGCACGGCCCCATCGCGCTCATCGACGAACAGATGCCGGTGGTCGCGCTCGCGCCGAACGATCACGTCTTCGAGAAGATGACCGGCAACGTGCAGGAGGCGAAGGCGCGGGGCGGCGCCGTCATCGCCATCACCACCGAGGGCGACCCGCGGATGGCGGCGGTGCTCGACGCGAAGGACGTGATGCTGCCGATGCCGGAGACCGCGCCGCTGCTGACGCCGATCCTGATGACCATCCCGCTGCAGTTGCTCGCGTACCACATCGCGGTGCGCCGCGGCTGCGATGTCGATCAGCCGCGCAATCTGGCGAAATCGGTGACGGTCGAATAGACGACGGTAGAATGAGGGCTTGGATCTCCTCGCAAGCCTCAATCCCGAACAGCAGGACGCGGTACTCCACACTGACGGCGCGCTCCTGATCCTGGCGGGCGCCGGATCGGGC
>CAZGLC010000538.1:0-1704 GCA_964526235.1 uncultured Bifidobacteriaceae bacterium | reverse complement strand
AGGTCTTCGAGTGGGTGAAGGCCTTCATCCGCGAGCACGCGATGCCGCCGACCGTGCGCGAGATCGGCCGCGCATTTCACATCGAAAGTTCCAGCGTGTTTGATCTCTTGAAGACGCTGGAGCGGAAGAACTATATCCGGCGCGGTGACCGAGGCGCGCGTTCGTTGATCGTCGAAGGCATGAGAAGACAACGCGCATCGGGAAGCGATGTCGTCGAAGTCGCGATCGTCGGACGCATTCCCGCCGGTCAGCCCATCGAAGCCATTGAGCACGACTGCGGCACGGTCGCGGTGAAACGGGATCTTCTCCGCGGACGCGAAGCCTACGCTCTCAAGGTGGAAGGTCAGAGCATGGTGGAGGCTAGCATCCTCGATGGCGACTATGTGATCGTGCGGAAGCAACAGACCGCCGAGGACGGAGACATTGTGGTCGCGCTCATTGAAAACGAAGCCACACTCAAACGCTTCTATCGGGACGGCGACGGCGTGCGGCTTGAACCAGCAAACAGCAGGATGCGACCCATCCATGTGCAGTCGGGTGAGTTTAGAATTCAGGGCAAGGTGGTAGGAGTACAGCGCATCATCGGCAATTGCAACCGTTCGACCGGCGGGTGAAGAGAGGGGGCGTCATGGCGCGGCTCAGATTCAAGCGGTTCAGCGATCTCGCATTTTTGCAAAGCATCGATAAGCCCCAGTACCTTGCGCCGCTGCTCGCCCCCTTCAGCGAGTATTTCAGTCGCCAAGGGTTGGATGTCTCGAACCTCACCAACGACGATGCAACGGACCGGAAGCTCCTTGAGGTCTTCACCAAGCCCGATGAGGACATGCCCGGCGACCTCTTGGCACTGCTCTATCAGCTGGATGACCTTGCCGACGATGCAGGACACGACCGTATCCTGAATGAAGTGGTTTTGTGTGGCGAACCGATTGACGGCCTCACGGGGGAGATGACCTGCGGGGAGTACGCCATTGCGGTCTATCGGACCAAGCCAGGTGTGATCCAAGCCTGCTACGAAAAAACGGTGCATCGGAAGATCAAGAACTACGCCGAGTTTCAATCGGCGAGTGGCGCGCGCCTGACGCTGGCCGCCGCAAGGCGCGGGAAGGCGGCGCTAGAGCAGGCGTTGGCCACGTGGTTCGATGGCCGCAACCGCGGCATGGTCTGCGAGATTTACCCCTACGAGGAGGGTTCGGAAATCCGCTTCGTTGTGACTCACGGCCAAACCTATCGCTCCGAGGGCAGCATCGACAAGAACCTCAGGAAGTCCCGCGTCGCGTATCGTCCCCAGAAGCACGATTCCATCATCTACGACACGCAAACCGGCATTGTGAAGCTGAACGCCCAATCACTGCCCGAAAAAGAAGAGTATCGGAAACAATTCGGACGGGTGTTCTTCAACGACCCCGAGCATTTCCCGTCGGGGGACATCTACACGCTCAAGCCGATGCAGGCGGCGCACGTTGATCTCAGTCTGCCGCATGGGATCGCATCCGCGCAGTTGTGCGAGGTGTGGATTCAGATCGCCGATGACCAGAACGTCCTGCAAATCACCAAGGGCTACGACCTGCTCAGGAGCGCCAAGTCCAAAGCCTGCCCCAACATCGCCGTGGGCGAGATTGTTCGCGCGGCCTTCCGAGTCAAGTACAGCGGTGGAGGCAAAGCTCGCCGACTGGATGTGCGGCCTCCCAATATCGCCATCTACGA
>CAZGLC010000537.1:0-1710 GCA_964526235.1 uncultured Bifidobacteriaceae bacterium | reverse complement strand
CGTGCACGCGCAGCTGACGCAGCGCTGGTCGCCGGAGCAGATTGCCACGCGGCTGAAGGCGGAGTATTCTGATGACCGCACGATGGAATTCCGTTGGCCCATGCTGCGCTAGCACCTTGAATCCACACCGTCCCCTATTTTGCCATGCGTATCGGCATTAACGCTCGGTCCATGACTCATCAACGCCTCACGGGCATCGGGCGATATACGTCGCACTTGGTACGCAGTCTCAGTGAGCTGGACCATGACAACGAGTACATCTTATACGTGAAGAAAAAGTTGTTCAGTCGCAGGACACGCCTCCCGACCATCCGAGCGAAGAACGTCTCGATGGCGGTCGATTGGTGTGACCGCGGGGTGGCGAAGACACTGAAACGCCTCGACGTGTATCACGCTCCGAGTTTCGATTTCCTGACGCTCGCTGGACCGCGCATTGTCGTCACGGTGCAAGACCTGGTGTATAAAGCGTACCCCCAGGGGCACACGCTGGAAACGATCGAGACGACGGCGCGGCAGGTCGGCGACATTGTGCGGCGGGCCTCTAGGATCATCTGCCCATCTGAGAGCACCCGCCATGATCTGCTGCGGTATGTCCCGATCGAGGGGGAGCGGGTCTGCGTGATTCCTCTTGGGGTCGATCCACGCACCTTCTATCGCCTTGGGCCGCCGGAACGTCTCCAGACGGCATCGGTCCTGCGGGCGAAAGGGCTGGCGACCCCCTTCCTCCTCTTTGTTGGAACCCTTGAGCCACGCAAGAATCTCCACACCCTCCTGCGCGCCATGGCCCTCCTGAAGGAGCACAAGGAGTTTTCGGGACCGTTGGCGGTCGCCGGCATGACCGGCTGGAAGACGGAGGGGGTGGCGGAGCTGATCACCGCTCTCGGCCTGACCGACCGAGTCGTCACGTTAGGGTATGTGAGCGATAACGAATTGCGAGCCTTGTATAATCTGGCTGAGGTCTTTGTCTTTCCTTCGTATTACGAAGGGTTCGGTTTGCCGATTGTGGAGGCGTTCGCGTGCGGTGCGGCGGTGGTCACGTCGAACGCCTCCTCATGCCCCGAAGTCGCCCAGGAGGCCGCACTCGTGGTGGATCCGAATCGACCTGAGCAGCTCGCCGGCGCCATCGCCTCCGTGGTTAACGACCAGGGCCTGCGACGCACCCTGCAAGAGAAGGCCGTCCAGCGAGCACAGCTGTGTTCCTGGGCGCGCACGGCTCACAGCACCCTTGAAGTGTATGAGCAAGTCCACCGCGGGACACTGGGGGACGGCCATCGAATCACCGGAAATCGTTGAGATGGAGCTGCCGACTGGAACGTTCACGCGGGTCACAGAGGCGCTGCCGCCGCCGGAGGCGCTGGCGGCGCGCGGAGAGACGATCAAGATCACTCTCATGCTGAGCCAATCGAGTGTCCGGTTCTCCAAGCAGAAGGCGGCTGAGCATCATACGAAGTACCAACGCATGATCCGAGAAGTCGTCGATCGCTACGCTGCGCAGTACTCAGATCCCATAGGTGGGAAATAAACTATATCCCACTTGTTATTATTCCCACCTTGTGGTATCCTTCGTTCGGAAGCTAGAGGGTGTGATGACCAAGCAGGACATTCTCAAAGACGCGGAGTTCGAGGAAGTGACCCAGACGCGAATGGATGCCAAGCGCCGGGTCACGTTGGGACGACTGGTGTCCGGTCAGGTCACCAGTTTTCGGGTCT
>CAZGLC010000536.1:0-1722 GCA_964526235.1 uncultured Bifidobacteriaceae bacterium | reverse complement strand
CGATTGTGCAGTTGCTGGCGGACCGCGGCGCCGACATCAACATCTGGAAACGGCCCGACACAGAGGGCAGGACGCCGCTGTTCATTGCCGAGGGCTACAAGGCGGGCCGGCCCCAGCCGTCCCGCCCGACCATTGAGGTGCTGCAACGCCTCATGGTGGCTGCGGGCCTTCCGACGGACGGGCCGAGACCGCGTATCCGAGATATCTACGAAAAGCTGCCCGAGCCTTCTGACATACCCAAACCGTAACGTTTGACAGGCGCGCCCGGGCGGGCCGACAATCGGGATGAGAATGCTTCGTACGTTCAGACAGCACGCCCGCGTGAGCGCATCGGCCGCCATGGCGGCGGTCGTCGTCATGCTGTTCGCGACATGCCTCTCGGCCGCGAAGATGACGCCCGCCCAGAGAGCATGCTGCGAGGCGATGCATCATGACTGCGCCGAGATGGCGGTGCAGTCGTCGTGCTGCGCCGGTCAGACCCAGGAGGATCCCGGGCTGATCGAGGCGACGAAACCGACCGCCGGGTCGCCGCCGGTCGCCCTGCTCGTCGCCGTTTTCAACGTCCGCCTCTCGTCGCCGACGCCGTCGTCCTCTTGGTCCCGTCTCGACACGTCGTCGCCCAGCCCACCGGGCGTTCCGACGTACCTCTTCGTTTCCTCCCTCCGCCTCTAATCCCTTCGCTGTCTGTGTGCGCTGACGGCACTGCACCAGTGTCGGTGTGTGCCTGAGGCGATTGTCTTAACGCCGGCTTTCACGTGGCGAAGGGGATATGTCTCGACTGCTTTCGTTTCGAACCGTTGTTCTCGTCGTACTGACGTACTCGAACGCGGCTGCGCAGGCGCCAGCTTCTGCCGCGCCCGGCGTCACGCTGACGCTGCGCGCCGCGATCGATGAAGCGCGCGCCCGCAATCCCGAACTGATCGCGCTCGAGCGCGAATACGACGCCGCTCGCGCGGCGCCCGAGGCCGAGCGGCACCTGATGCCGCCGATGGCGGACGTGCAGATCTGGGGCTGGCCCGTCGCGACGCTCAACCCTGCCCGCACGGAGATGTACATGTTCATGGGGGAGCAGCAGCTGCCCGGCCGCGGCAAGCGGGCCGCGCGCGTCGAGGTCGGCGAGCGCGCCGCCGATATTGCCCGGCAGCAGGTCGCCATCCGTGCCAATGACATCGTCCGCGATGTGCGGCAGGCGTACATCGAAGTGGCGTACACGCGCGAGACATTCGACGTGTTCGCGCGGCAGGCCAGGCTGCTCGAGGACCTCGCGGAGACGGCGACCGTTCGATACGCCGCCGGTGAAGGTTCGCAGCATCACGGCGTCACGGTCGTCGTTGAGCTGGCCGCGCTGGAGCGGCGGCGCATTGCGGCAGAGGAACGCACGCAGGCCGCCGAGGCGCGGCTGAACGCGCTCCTGGGCCGGCCGGCGGCGCAGCCCGTCGAGACCCTCGAAGCCGTCGCGTCGGCGGTCACCGTCGCCGAGGCCGAGCAGCTGGCGCTTGCGCGCCACCCGGACGTTGCCATGCTTGCGGCGACTGTCGCCAGGGAAGAAGCCGAACTGGCGCGGTTGCGCGGCGAGCGCCGGCCCGACTATGTCGTCGGCGGCGGCTACATGCTGCAGCCCGGCGATGCGGGTGCGTGGATCGCGCGTGGCGGCATCACCTGGCCGAACGCGCCGTGGTCTCGCGGCCGCCTGAACGCCGAGATTGAGACCCAGACGAAGCG
>CAZGLC010000535.1:1464-1727 GCA_964526235.1 uncultured Bifidobacteriaceae bacterium | reverse complement strand
CGTACCGTTTTCGTCTCGATCCAAACGCACGGTTTTCCGATGGCCGGCCGGTGACGGCCGATGATGTCGTCGCCACATGGCGCCTGCTGGTCGACAAGGGGCTGCAGGACCCCGCGGCACAGCTGGCGTACGGCCGGTTCCAGCCGCCGGTCGCCGAGAGCACGTACATCGTGCGCGTCGCCGCCGGGCAGGCGTCGTGGCGCGACTTCTACCAGTTCGCCGGCGCGATGTTCATCGTGCCCGCCCGGGCGCTCGCGCACGTC
>CAZGLC010000535.1:0-1454 GCA_964526235.1 uncultured Bifidobacteriaceae bacterium | reverse complement strand
GCACGTCGACGGAACGCGCTACGTGAAGGACTACAACTTCACGATGCTGCCGGGCACCGGCCCCTACCAGCTCGACGAGGCGGACATCGACAAGGGACAACGGTTGACGCTTCGACGGCGCCTCGACTACTGGGCGGGCGCCTACCGGCGCAGCGCCGGACTGAACAACTTCGATCGTATTCAGATCACCGTCGTTCGGGATCCGAGCCTCGCGATCGAGATGTTCAAGCGTGGGGACCTCGATTACCTCGTCGTGAACAGCGCACGACAATGGGCGCAGGCGCTCGACATCGACCAGGTGCGGCGCGGCCTCGTGCAGCGGCGGAAGGTGTTCACGGATGCGCCCATCGGCGTCCAGGGGCTCGCCTTCAACACGCGGCGCGCGCCCTGGCGCGACCTGCGCGTCCGGCGCGCGCTCGCGCATCTGCTGAATCGCGAGCTGCTCATCGCGAAGCTGTTCTTCAACGAATACCTGCCGCAGAACTCGTACTTCGCGGGCGGACCGTACGAGAATCCCCGCAACCCGAAGACGCCCTACGATCCACGGCTCGCCGTGTCGTTGCTCGCTGAAGCCGGATGGACCGCGCGCGATGCGGACGGGCACCTCGTCAGGGACGGGCGGCCGCTCGTCGTCGAGGTGCTGTACGCGCAGCAGACGTCGGAGCCCTATCTGACGATCTACCAGGAGGACCTGCGCAAAGTCGGCGTCACCCTCCAGCTGCGCCTCGTCACGCCGGAAACGCTGTTCCGTCTTGTGATGGACCGCCAGTTCGATGTCGTCAACATCGCGTGGAGCGCCGACCCGTTCCCCGTGCCCGAGACGCTGTTCCACGCGCGGCTGGCCGACAGCCCGAACACCAACAACATCACGGGATTCAAGGACGCGCGCGTCGACGCGCTGATCGCCGCGTACGACGTGGAGTTCGACCCGGCCAAACGCGCCGCGATCATCCGCGAGCTGGACGCCATCGCGGCGGCCGAGTATCACTACATCCTGCAGTGGAATATGCCGTTCCGCCGCATCGCCTACTGGAACCGCTTCGGGCACCCGGCGAGCTACCTCACGCGACACGGAAGCGCATCCGATGTCGTGTCGCTCTGGTGGCACGACGGCGAGGCGGCCACGCGGCTCGAGGCGGCGGTGCGCCAGGGCTCCAGGCTCCCGCTCGGCCCCCTCGACGTGCGGCCCTGGCGCTAGGCGCCGCAGGTCGTCGGCGGTTCCTCCCGATTACCAGAGCGGCCCGGCCTTCGCGCACTCCTCGGCGACGGTCAGGAACCGATCGACGCTTTCCCTGCCGATGACGTAGGGATGCGGCTGGCCGGGCGCCCGCGTCGGCATGAGCGCCAACCTCGTGGTCGACCGATCGTACTGGGGGTGGTTCGAGAGCACGACGTCAGCTCCCACCTGCTTCGCGATGCCGGACAAAGCCTTGAACTCCTCGGAGGTTTGCTTG
>CAZGLC010000534.1:0-1742 GCA_964526235.1 uncultured Bifidobacteriaceae bacterium | reverse complement strand
GGTCGGAGTCGCGCCGCATCTCCGTCGCGACTATGCCGGACGGCTGAGAGTCGTAGGCATGCACGGCGATGAACAGGTGCCGGCTCTCGTACAGGATGCGAACTTCCGTACGCTCGCTGGCCGGTGCCCCCTCGTTCGGCTCCTGCTGCGTGAACTCATCGATCACGGCAGCCCGCCGCCAGACCTCCTCATCGAGCGCTCCGGCGGCGACGAATCTGCTCGACGACATTCCGAGTTTCACATGTCAGCTCCACGGTCGACCACCAAGAAGGCGCGTGACGAAGTTTCAGCTCGTCAATGCACCATTCCCGGGTGGCCGTCTCCGCCGTCTCCGCCCGCGCCCCCCGCAGCGCCCCCCGCAGCGGCGCCACCAAGGATCGTCCAGACCCACCACTTCGTGTACCATGGCTTACGATCCGCCCCGGGTTCCTCGGTAGTCAGCTTGACTGCACGCGGTGAATCAACGGTCGTGGCCGTCACGGGGACCGAGAGCGGCACGTCTTCGGAGGCCAACCGTACCATTTGACCAGCCTGATTCACGGCGACGATGTAGTATTCGAGCACGCCGGCGTCGAGTTGCGAGGTGGGGATCGTGACCAGGTAGGACGAGGCCAAGGTCCTTGTCATGTCCAGCGAACGGTAATTGGCCCGCTCTCCAGTCCGGTAGTAGAGCTGCACCGTCGTCTCGCCGACGTCGCCGGTGATGGTGGCGGACAGGATGAGGGGCTGGTTTGCCACGGCACTGAGCGGCGCCACGTGCCGGATCGCCATACGTGTTTGGGCTGCAAGCGAGAGAGAGATGGCCGTGGCACAGAACACCAACAGCAGTTTCGCCCCACTCATGCGCAACATAGGAACCCTCCTCGGAAAAGCTGTCGTTCAAGTCTAGGTTCACCGGATCGCGGACGACGATGCGCACTACGGGTTCGCGACGCCGAACCCGTCGATGTGTACCTCGAGCAGATGATTGATGCGGATCCCATACAGGCCGTCGGTCTTCGCAGCCGTCCCGGTCTTCGGCATCGTGTGCACGCTCGTTCCGTTGACGAGGTAATCGATCTTGTCGGCCGTCACGCGCACTTCGAGCGCGTTGGTGGACTTTCCGCTCGCGTCGGGCTTCTTGACCGCAGGGCTGGACGTTCTGCCAGCGAGATCCTGCGTCGGGTCACCGTCGCGGCGTTTGATCAGCCAGGTTCCGTCCTGCGCGACCATGAAGTACAGATAGCTTTGCTTCGGGCCGTCGAGATCGCTCCCGCCGAACACGAGGCCGTAGTAGTTCACGTGGCCGCTCGGTTTCATGAGCGTGAATGTTCCCTTCAGCGAGTAATTCCCGGTGACGGTATTCGCCGGGTTCCAGTAGACCGCCGCCTGAGGGTTGGTCGCATGGAACCCGGACCCCATCGTCACGAAGCTGATCGAGCCCCGTGCGTCCGGGTCGGACGCCATCATGCTGCGCTCGGCGCGCACTCTCCAGCCCGTGGGCGTTTGTGCGACGAGTGGTGCGACGACGAGCAACGCCAGCATCGCGGTGAAAACGTGACGCTTCATGTGTTCCTCCGTTTTGGAAATCAATCCTCTTGAACGATGGTTTGGAACAATCGCTTCCGACAAAACATTCACGACCGGCCGACGGAACACGTCACCGCCAAAACTGGTAACCCTACGATAGGGCCACTACCGGTGACCACCGATGATGATCTCAGGCTCGCGAACGCCGAGGATGCACACGGCCGCAAGGGCGC
>CAZGLC010000533.1:0-1743 GCA_964526235.1 uncultured Bifidobacteriaceae bacterium | reverse complement strand
TGTGGTACTGCTTGACCGTGGACTTCTTGTACTCGACGTGCAGCGAGGGCACGACGCCCTCGGTCAAGACACGGGTGCGGAAGCGTCCAGGCGTGCGGCGTGTGACGCGTCGATCGAAGATCAGTTGCATCTGATCGGGACGGCCGAGGTCAAGATTCTCGCGGATGACTTCTTCGAAGAAACAGCGGCCGGTGAGCGGACGGTCGAGTACTTGGGTCAGCGCAAACTCGCTCTGTAGGATCGAGAGCTGGTAGCGATAGCCGGCCGCGCGGTGCGCCGGCGCGAAGGGATGCGGCACGCGCCGGAGCCACTTGCGAAAGACCGCGTCGATCGTGGCGGCATCCAGCGTATCCGCGATGCGCTGCACGCGGCCGACCTCGGTGGTCGAGCGGATAATCCACGGGTACGTCTTCCCCGCCGCGTCCCGGCGCTTCTCCGTGCGAAAGACCCTGGCCTTTTCTTGCGCCTTGCCGACGAAGAGCACGCCTTCCTCGCCCTGAAACTTCGCGAGGTACATTTTGGCGACATCGTCTTTCCGTTGGCCCTTTTTGAACGTCACCAGATCGACCCCCTCGGTCTCGGCCAAGCGCTCCAGGGCGTCGACGAACCGCTCACTCATCGGCGCCACCATCACCGTGGACGGCACCCGCACGCCGAGTTGCGCCTTCAGGAAGTACGCCATTCCGCCGCCCGTCTGCAGCGACGGCACATAGGCATTGAGATACCTCCGGTCGATCGCTTCCAGCTCGAACGTCACGTGGTCGTGGAGGATCTCAGCAACGTTTTGGCGTATCATGATCGTGGAGCTCCCGGAGAGGGCGGCCCATGTGGCCACCGACCCGAACAGGGTCTATGACGTAGGCGCAGGGTACAACCCTGCCTTGCTTCCGGGGCTCCTCTTTTTCTTGGGAGGTTTTGAGAACCGACATGGAAACGCGAACGCTAGGTCAAGTTCCAAGTCCTGAAGTGCCGCCAGAAGTAATTCATACAGCTCCTTTGTCGCCGCCGATATTGAGGGTAATGGCACTGCGGCCCTGTCCTGGCCCCGTAGAACTTCTGAACGCCTCTACCTTGTCGTTGGAAACCTGAATCGATGCGGTCGCGTGAGAGACGGCGCCTTTCTCGCCGATTTCGAGCGACAGTTCGATGCCGTTGCGCGTGGTTGCTACGCGGCGATTCGGATAGTGTAGGACGAGGTTTCCATCTATCGGTGCACGAAGGCTATACCGCATCGTCATCCCGTCCCGCAGATCGCGGATAGTCGCACGACTGGCGATGAATGTGGGAGTACCTTCGGTGAATTTCGTCTAGACGGGCGTGCTGAACCACCTGCACAATCGCTAGGCAGCCTCGATGAGCCGAGGCAGGCCGAATGTTGGCTCCGTCGGCCATCCCATGTTCTTGTACGTCGTGTGCTGAACAACAGGCTCTAGGCCGCAGGCGGCCATTCGATCGTAGAAGGACATGTCGCCAGGCGACGGAAACTGCACGAAGTATGGCCCGAACTGGACGGCCCAACCGAGATGCCACGCCGGCGCGAGAACGCGTAGAATCCGCCGTTCAGTAAGCGGAATGTCTTGCTGCGCTTCTGATGTAAAGGTGATCATCCGGCGCTCGTCACATTCCAAAATCTGCTTTCGGACGATTTGCATTGCAGGATCGAGCGCCAGCTTGTATCCGGCCACAGCAAACAGAGCCAGGTATCCAGATCGAAGCCAGCTTATTTTTGCACCAAGCTCGGAG
>CAZGLC010000532.1:0-1768 GCA_964526235.1 uncultured Bifidobacteriaceae bacterium | reverse complement strand
TACGGATGCGCGAGCGGCCACGACGGGAACGTGTTGGTGCTGAACCGCTGGTGCACCAGCGCGAGCGCCGACTCGAGATCCGGATCCGTCAGGTCGGGGAACATCGGCTCGAGCTGCCGCGCCGTCAGCATGCCCTTGTAGACGAACGTCTTCGACGACAGACTGACGATGTAGAAGAAGCGGCGCGAGAGCGCGCTGATGTCGAGCCGATCGGCGCCGTACTCGAGGCGTTTGCGGATCACGTAGAGCGTGCGCTCGAACGCCTGGCCCTCGACGCCCGGCGCGGCACCGATGAACACCTGCTGAAAGATCGGCTGCGTCGCCCGGGCGCTCTCGCCGATGAGGGTGTTGTCGTTCGGCACGTCGCGCCAGCCGAGCAGCGTCTGCCCTTCTTCGTCGACGACGCGCGCCACGAAATCCTTCACCGCGTCGCGGTCGCGCGCGTCGCGCGGCAGGAAGACGAGCCCGGCGCCGTACGCGCCCGCCGGCGGCAGCGTGCAGGGCGCCACCTTGCGCAGGAATTTGTCCGGCATCTGGACGAGAATGCCGGCGCCGTCGCCCGTATTTGCCTCGCATCCGCACGCGCCGCGGTGCTCCAGATTGATCAACACCGTCATCGCCTTGCGGACGATGTCGTGCGATCGATGCCCTTTCGTATGGACGACGAACCCGACGCCGCACGCGTCGTGCTCGGCGCGCGGATCGAAGAGGCCCTGGGCCGGAGGCCGTGTCGCGTCGGGGGCGGACGACATGGTCGGATCCTTATACGATCGCCAGACCCATAAGGGAAATACAATGTTCTGAGCGATTCAATCTGATTCAATCATGTAGCCGTCAGGGGGACAGCGTGCCCTTCCCCCTTCCCCTGTCCCCTTCACCGTTCAGTTTGGCCAATTCGCTGAAAAACGGCCCACATTTGTCGATCTGCTCCCTACAATATGCGGATTGCACACACGACAAGGAGAGTTTTGATGCACGCGCCGATGAAGTACGTGGAAAAGGGGATGTCCCTTGCGGCCAGCGGGCTCTGGCACGTCCTGGCCACGGTAAACCGGATCCATCAGAACCCTTCGTTCACGCCACGCTGGTCCGACAAGCCCCTCCTGAAGTCGTGGCAGAAGACGAAGCCGCCGCTCGGCTGGCCGCGGCACACCGATTCGCTCTGCCCCACCTGCGTCCGCGAAGCGCGGCAGGAGATCCTCGACGGCCGCAAGGACGTCTCGGTGCTCCTCAACGAGAAGGTCGGCGAGATCAAGGCGACGATCTGCGAGAAAGACGGCAAGATCGTCATGCAGAAGGACTGCCCGATCCACGGCCACTTCGAGGACGTGATGGCGATCGACCCGGCCTTCTTCAAGCACCTCGAGGACGTGTTCCCCGGGCGCGACATCCGCGCGCACAACGACGAGACGCTCCACAACCACGGCAGCTCGACGATCCTGCACGGCCGGGGCTCCGTGCTGACGGTCGATCTGACGAACCGCTGCAACATGATGTGCGACCCGTGCTTCATGGACGCCAACCAGGTGGGCTTCGTCCACGAGCTCTCCTGGGAGGACATCAAGCAGGTGCTCGACAACGCCATCAGCATCAAGCCGCGGCGGCAGATGTCGGTGCAGTTCTCGGGCGGCGAGCCGACCATGTCGCCGTACTTCCTGGACGCGGTCCGGTACGCGCGGAAGGTCGGCTACAACAGCGTGCAGGCGGCGACCAACGGCATCGAGTTCGCCAAGAGCGCCGAGTTCGCGAAGGCGGCGGCCGAGGCCGG
>CAZGLC010000531.1:0-1772 GCA_964526235.1 uncultured Bifidobacteriaceae bacterium | reverse complement strand
TCGCGTGATGGCGCCGGCCGCGTCGTTTCAGTCTGGGCCTTGCCGATTCCAGAACGTCCTCTCTCCCTATCGTTCGACAACCGCCTCGGCCACTCCTACTGCATGTTTCAAATCGGAGAGCGTCTCCTGCAGTTCGCGGCGCTCGCCGATGCTGGCGATGTCACGACTGACCGTGGCGATCGCGCCTTCAAGGACGGCGTGACGCTCCTCCTTCGGCAACCGCATGGCGCTTTCCAACGCACGTGTGATGGCGTCGAACGTCTGCGCGGCGGCTGACTGGGTGACTATGGCCGCTTTGAATACGGTGTCACTCTCGCGTAGCGCATGTGCAAGGCCCTCGAGCGCCTCTGACTGCGCGCCGAAGGCAAGCTCGACGGCGTCTTGCGTTGCCTTGTCGCGGTCGAGATGATTCAGGAACGCTTCCTCCGCCTCACCAGTCTCGATGAACGTGACAAAGGCACTTCGCCATTCCGGCGCAACATTGGCCATCAGATCTTCGAGCTTCACAGAAACACCCTCTTTCGGCAGGAACGATGTTCGGTAGACGCTGCCACTCATTTGAGGATCTCGCCCATCCTACTGAAATAGACGCAGCGAGTCGGCAAACCTTTACATCCTCGCGTAAGGTCTTGAAAGCCAGCAGCTTAGCCCCTTCGTCAGCCTGGGTTAAGCTCGGCTCGCAGTCGTCGCAGCAGCCGGAACATTCGCACGGCGACGGTTGAATATGGCGTTCCGAATCGGCGCGCAATGTCGGCGATCGACAGCTCGTCCCAGAACCGGAGCCGCAGCAACAACCGGTCTGAGTCAGACAATTCCGAGACGGCTCGCCGCAAGGCGTCGACCTGCTTCCCTTGGTCCAGGTCTCGAAGGGCCAAGCCGACATCTGCGGAGGCATCCTCGATCCCCTCGATGACCCGTTGGGACACGGCACGTCGGCGAATCAGATCTGTCGCGGCGTTTCGGATCACGACCGTCAGATACCCTTTTGGCGCACGCGCCGCTCGCAACCGCCTCAGTGCGCCGGCTGATTGAAGCTTCAGGAGGACGTTCTGCACGAGGTCGTCCAAGTCTTCTCGCGTGACATAGAGGCGGCCCGTGCGTTCAATGAGTTGCCGTAACTCCTTCCAGGCCCGCTCGCCGGCACGCGTCGACGACGCGCCGCGGTGTCGCGACGTGAGTTCGCGTTCGAGTTCCCCGAGCAGTTGGTCCCACTCCGGAGGAACGGTCATTTGAGGCGTTCACCGAAGGCGTCGAGTTCGGTCTTCACGGCCGCGATCCGATCGAGGAATACGCGTCGTGCCCGGGCGACGAACTGCGGCCGTGTCCGGAAAGGTGTGGACGGAATCTTCAGGGCATCGAGCGCCTCGCGCACGGGCACGCTTTCGAGCAGAACCTTCCGTAGGAAGATGCGGACTCGTGTGGTGTGTTGCGCGTCGTCTCCTTCGACGCTCGAAACAATCGACCGCACGAGCGCCAGGCTGGTTGCAGCCTCGAGCTCCGGTCGCGGCCAGGCCGTGACCGCGGCGCCGATGATCGCCAGCGTGAGCAGGACCCACGAGAACCACGTCCACCAGTTTCTCCAACGGGCCTTGTCTCGTGAGTCCGAGGGCTGCGCGGTTGCGTTGACGATCCAATCCTGGAGGATGAGCGGGCCCGAGGCAGGCCCGCTCAAGACTACTCGCACCGGCAGCCCTGCCCGCCAGAGGAACGGATCGCGCTGCGCGGAATTGGGTCCCTTCGAGATCGACAGCGCCCATTCCCCGTCGCCGATG
>CAZGLC010000530.1:0-1792 GCA_964526235.1 uncultured Bifidobacteriaceae bacterium | reverse complement strand
AAGCCCGGCAGCATCGCCGCCGCGTAGAGCTTCACGATGGACTGCCCGGCCACCGCCGCATAGACGATCAGCATGACCGACGGCGGGATCAGGATGCCGAGCGTCCCGCCCGCCGTGATCGCGCCCGACGCGAGCCGCACGTCGTATCCGGCCTTCAGCATGGGCCGCATCGCGATCACGCCCATGAGGATCACCACGGCGCCGACGATGCCGGAGGCGATGCCCCAGAAGGCGCATACCAGGAGCGTGGTCACGGCGAGCGAGGCGGGCAGCCGCCGGAACGCGAGCTGCACGCTGAAGAACATCCTGTCAATCAGCGCTGCGCGCTCGATGATGTAGCCCATGAACACGAACAGCGGCACCGACAGCAGGACGTCGTTGGTCATGATCCCGTAGGTCCGCTGCACCATCAGGTCGAAGATCTGGTTGTTGTACCAGTGCTGCCCGGGGGCCCAGAACGCGAGGTAGCCGAAGACCATCCCCAGCCCCATCAGCGTGAACGCGGTCGGGAAGCCCATCATGATCGCGACCACGATGAGCCCGAGCATCGTCAGGCCGAGCAAGGGGTCGCTCACGGTTCCCTCCGCTCGCCCTCGCCCGCCACGGCTCGGTGGCGCGCGGCCTCCTCGATCGCGTGCGCCGACTCGACCGCGGCGCGCCGCGACTCTTCGTCCACGTACTCGCTCTTCGCGAGCTGCGTGTCGACCACGTCAATCTCCTCGATGTCCCTGGGCCGCTCGGGCCAGACGCCGGTGCGCAGGCAGACGACGCAGCGCACGATCTCGGCCAGTCCCTGGAGCATCACCAGCGCGCCCGCGATCGGGATCACCGACTTGAAGTGGTAGATGGGCGGCCCCTCGGCGGTCACGCTCGAGTGCTCCCCGATGCGCCAGGAGTCGGCGGCGTAGCCATACCCCGCGTAGATCAGCGCGAGGATGCCCGGGATGAAGAACAGGAAGTACAAGGCGAGATCGAGCGCCGCCTGGGTGCGCGGGCGCAGCCGGCCGTACACGAAGTCGGCGCGCACGTGCCCGCCCTGCGCCAGCGTGTAGGCCCCGGTCATCATGAACAGCGTGCCGTACAGCATGTTGTTGAGGTCGAAGATCCAGGCCGTCGGGGCATTCAGGATGTAGCGCTTGAAGACCTCGACGCAGACCACAAGCGTCAGCCCGACGATCAGCCACGCGAAGGCCTTGCCTGACCAGTAGCTGACGCGGTCAATGGCGCGGAGCAGACGCTGGGTGGTCATCGGCGGAGAAAAGAGGCCAGCCATTCGGCGAGCGCCGGATGGCTGGCCAGGCTGGCAGGGCTCACGGAGAACTAGCTCTTCTTGCCGAAGTAGTGGTTGTAGGCCATCTCACGCCTGACGTTGGTGTCCAGGTCCCACTTCACCGCTCGCTCGGCGAACTTGCGCTGCGACTCGGCGATCTCCTTGAACATCGGGTTCTCTGCTGATTTCTTTTCCGCCACCAGGTCGAAGACCTCGAGCTGCTTCCGGAGGACCGAGTCCGGGGTCTTGTAGAACTTCACCTTGTCCTTGACCTGCAGCTCGATGTAGTCCTTCGAGTAGCGGTCAATTGCCTTCCACGACATGTCGGCCGAGGCGGCTTCCACGGCGTTCTCGATGATCACCTTCATCTTCTCCGGCAGCGCGTCGTATTTCGTCTTGTTGAACGTGATCTCGAACGACTCGGCGTTCTGGTGGTAGCTCTGCAGCATGCACACCTTGGACACGTCGGCGAAGCCCAGGATGCGGTCGGAGGTGGCGTTGTTGAACTCGGCGGCATCGAGC
>CAZGLC010000529.1:0-1809 GCA_964526235.1 uncultured Bifidobacteriaceae bacterium | reverse complement strand
GTGATCCGGACCGAGGGCCACAGCGGGAAGGCGTCACGCATCCTGGCCGGGCTTGTGTGGCGGAAGGGCCAATTGCAGTAAGATGTGGCGAAACTGAGGAGGGTGTATGCCGGTCGCCTTATTGGTGTTACTCGCGGCGGCGTTACTGACCCAGCCGCCGGCCGCTGCGGCGCCCGCGGCTCCGGCCCAGGCGGCCGGTAATCCTGCGGAGAAGCTCCTCGACTTCGAGTTCTTCAGGACCCAGGTCCAGCCCATCTTCCTGGCCAAACGCGACGGCAACAGCCGGTGCTACTCCTGCCACAGCCACGGAACGCCCATGCGCTTCCAGGAGCTCTCGGCCGGCGCCACTGCCTGGACCGAGGAGCAATCCCGGCGGAACTACCAGGTCGTCCTGCCGCGGGTGATTCCTCGCAGCCTGCCCTTCACCCGGCTGCTGGCGCACCCCCTCGCGGCCGAAGGTGGCGGCACCTTCTACCACAGCGGCGGCAAGCACTGGACGTCGATTTTCAATCCGGAATGGCAGACAATTGCCAATTGGGTGTGCGGGCGGAAAGCCGGCGAGAAGCTCGTCGTGCTGACCGGCGGGTGCGGAGAATAGTGACCCATCGGGCCCTGGAATTTCTTACGAGGAGCTGACGATGAGAATTGATCACGTAGTGCAGCGCGGGCTGATGTCTCTCGCGGTCCTGTTGCTCGTCGCGCCGCTCGCGGCAGCGCAGGGGCAGGTGCGAATCCTCCAGAGCAATGCCGCCGGAGACCGAGTCCACATCATCGACCCCACGACGAACAGGGTCGTGGCAGAGATTCCTGGCATCGAGGTGGCCCATGGGATCACCGCCTCGCCCGATGGACGCGTCATCTATGTCAGCAACGAGGCTGACAGTACGCTCGACGTGGCCGACGTCGCCACGCGGAGGGTGACCAAGAAGATCCCGCTGTCGGGACGCCCCAACAATATTTCGATCAGCCCCGATGGACGCAAGGTCTATGTGGGGATCAGGGAAGCGGTCGCGGGCAACCCGGGCGTCGCGGATGTCATCGACACGACAACGCTCACGAAGGTCAAGAGCGTCCGCACGGAAGGGCCCGTCCACAACCTGTACTACACACCGGACGGCAAGTACGTCGTGGCCGGCGATCCGACCGCGAACGGGTACGTCAGCGTCCTCGATGCCGTGAAGGACGAGCCCGCCTGGGCGCTCAAGATGGGCCACGGCATCCGGCCGATGGCGATCTCGAAGAATCCCGACGGCTCCACCCGTTCGGTCTTCGTCCAGATCGGCGCCCACAACGGCTTTGCGGTCGTGGACTTCAAGACGCGCAAGGAAGTCGCGCGGATCACGCTCCCCGCGCTGGCTCCCGGGCGAACGGCGATCCCGACCGGCTCGGCAGAATCGCACGGCCTCGCCGTCACCGAGGATCAGAAGACGCTCGTGGTCTGCAGCCGGCTGAACAACGCGCTCTACTCGTATTCGCTGCCGGACGTGAAGCCGGTGGGCACCGCGTATCTGAGCGGGAAGGGCTGCGCGTGGGTGACGGTCACCCCGGACGGCAAGCGCGCCTATGCCGCCGACCCGGTTACCAACGTGACGCTCGTCGTCGACATCCCGACGATGAAGGAAGTGGCCAGGATCCCGGTGGGCCAGGTGCCGAAGCGCAATCACACGATGGTGATTCCAGCCGGCCGGCCGTCCACGAACTGATCCGAGCGGGCAGTAGGCGGTAGGCAGTAGGCAGAAATTGCGCGGTCCTGGCTACTGCCTACTGCCTACTGCCTATATCAAGCCGCGGCAACAGCCTCACGGCGTT
>CAZGLC010000528.1:0-1810 GCA_964526235.1 uncultured Bifidobacteriaceae bacterium | reverse complement strand
GAACCGCACTGGACGGTGATCACCGTTCGGCCCTGAACGCTATTCGGATCGCTTCATCCTTGTGGTATCGACATCGTTGACACGTTGCCGGTGGGCAGCCTGGGCCTCGAGGAGTCGCGCGAGCGTGGAGGCCTCATCGGTGCCGAGCTGCAGAAATTCCAACGCGACCTGGTATTCCGCCTGGCGCGGCGCCGCCGACTCGCTCGGCGCGTCTCGCGCAATCGAGCGCACGACGCGGGCGGGAAGGTGCAACGTTCGCTCCGTCCATTCGATGGCCAGCGTCACCTGCGCCAATGCGGGCGGCGCCCCAGACCGCAGGTGAACCAGGGCTCCGCCTGGGCTCAGGTCGATGAGCGTACCTTCGCGATAGACGTTGAGGCGGACGCGAAGCGGCTCGCACGCGGTGCGTTCGGCGCTGCGACGGTCATGCTGCGCTGGAGCCACTGCGGCATTATCATAGGTGGCCGGCCATGAAGTCCATACAACGCGCCGCCGTCGCCTTTCTGGTGACCGTGATCGCGCCAGGCTGCGCCGCGCGGTCGCCGCGCGCATACATCCGCGTCGCGGAAGGCCTCACGTCGGCGCACTTGAACGAAGCGATCTACCTGGCGCTGCCGCGACTCGAGCGCGACCAGGTGCAACAGGGCTGCCGCGGTCTCTCGCGGATTACGCGTCTGGGCACTCCCAGCACGAGGATGCTGATGCAGGTCGGCGAGCGCTTTGCGCTCGCCGGGTTGAGCATCATCGCCGTCGATGACGCGGACATCACCGTGGCCGGCGTGCCGTTCGCCATCGAAGCACAGGACCAGACACCTCCGGTGATCGAGCTGCGGAGAGACGATGGGGACCTCGGCCGTGGAGTGCTGCGGCCGTTGAACGCCGGGGAGTTCCTGGTTCGGATCTACCCGTTGTGCGCGATACCCGCCGCCGAGACGATCATCAACGTCAAAGTCGTGCCGGTCCCGCCGCCGATGGTGGAACCGGTGTTCCCGGGACAGGTCACCGACGCGCGATGACCGCACCCTCGCACCTCGCGACCATCGTGGCGCAGACGTGGGTGAACACGAGCGCGTCCACCAGCCTGTGGGCGACGTGGAATCAGCGCATTTGATCTCTCGAGTGACGGCGCAACCGTCAGCCAGTTGCTGAACGCGGGTTTCAGCCCACTCGAAATCCTGCAGGGCGGCGCGACGGTGTTGCAGTTGCAGTCAGCAGACCCGGAGATCACGATTGACGCGTTGAAAGCAGCCGGTGCGACCGCCGCCGGGTTGCGTACGGGTGGAGCGACCGCGCAACAGCTCAAGGCTGCCGGCTTTTCCGCAACGCAATTGCAAAACGGCGGTTATACACTCTTCGCCCTGGTCGCCGCCAGTTTCAGCGAGTCCGACTTGCTGGCAGCGGGGTTCACGCCCGAACAAATCGCCCCCGCCGGTGGCGGAGGCGGAAGCGGCGGCAGCGCGACGGCCGTCCGACGCTGCCGATGTGGGCGCTGATCGTACTCGCCGCAGTGCTGGCCCGTATCACGTTCCGGGCGCCCCGGCGCGCCGCCGTGCGGGTGCGGCGATGACATCCCTGACCAACCGCGAGCTCCCTGGGCGCGACCTTCGCGCTGGTGGTGCGATCGCGGCAACCTACTCCTTCCTCTCTTACCTTCTGCCCGCGACGACCGGTCTCCACCTGGTCGCTCTCCTCAACCTCGCTCTCGCCTCTGCCAGCGCAATGCTGATGAACACGATCGGGTTTGCCGTGACCCCCTCGGACACGCTCCTCACGCTTCGCGGCGCGTCGGTCGTGGTGACCAACGACTGCA
>CAZGLC010000527.1:0-1812 GCA_964526235.1 uncultured Bifidobacteriaceae bacterium | reverse complement strand
CAGCAGGATCGTCTCGGTCCCACGCAGGTTGCCCACCGCGACCGGCCGTGCCTGAACCGCCTGCGCCTGTTCCTCCGTGCGGGGGAGGTACACCTTGAACGTCGTCCCGCGCCCCACCTCGCTGTCGACCCAGATGTGCCCGCCGCTTTGCTTCACGATGCCGTAGACCGTGGCCAGTCCGAGTCCGGTGCCCTGCCCTTGCGGCTTGGTGGTAAAGAAGGGTTCGAACAGGCGCGACTGGGTCGCCGCATCCATCCCGTGGCCGGTGTCGCTCACGGCGAGCACGACGTGCGGACCGGGCCGGGCCGAGGGGTGGTGCCGGGCGTAGTCCTCGTCCAGCGAGACATCGGCCGTCTCGATCGTGAGGCGCCCGCCGGTCGGCATCGCGTCGCGCGCGTTCACGGCCAGGTTCATCAGGACCTGCTCGAGCTGTCCCGGGTCCACCTTTACCTGGCCACCCTCCGTCGTGGTCGTCTGCAGATCGATCGTTTCACTGATCAATCGGCGTAGCATCGGCACGAGTTCGTCCACGACGTCGCCCAGGCGGACCACGCGCGGCGCCAGGATCTGTTTTCGGCTGAAGGCCAGCAGCTGCCGGGTCAAGGTCGCCGCGCGTTCCGCCGCCCGCGTGATCTCGTGGACGTCCGCGCGATGCGGATCCGCCTCGGGGAGGCTGGCGGCGAGGAGTCCGGCGTAGCCGTGGATCACCGTGAGCAGGTTGTTGAAGTCGTGGGCGATGCCCCCCGCGAGCTGCCCCACGGCCTCCATTTTCTGTGACTGCCGCAAGTGCGCCTCGCTGGCCTTCAGCGCGGCTGTGGCGCGTTGACGTTCGGTGATGTCTTTGCCAGTCGACACGAAGTGCGTGATCGTCCCGTGCCCGTCTCTGACCGGGGCGATGGTCTTCTCTTCGTAGTACACCTCGCCGTTCTTCTTCTGGTTCAGCAACACCGCCTCGAACACCCCGCCGCCGAGAATCGTCTGCCACAGTTTCTCGTAGAATTCCTGTTTGTACTTGCCGGGTGCCTTCAGGATGCGCGGGGTCTGACCCATCACCTCCGCTCTGGAGTAGCCCGTGAGCGTCTCAAACGCGGCATTGACATACTCGATCCGGCCGTCCCTGTCGGTCACGATGACATTCGCAGGGGACTGGTCGAGGGCGGTCGAGAGGGTACGGAGCACCGCATCGGCGTGATCCCGCTCGCGCTGGCGCGCGTCGAGGGCGATGGCCATCGCATTGACGGCGCTGCCCAGCTCACTCAGTCCCGGCGCGCCAGCGGCCAGCGGCGCGCGTGCGCTGAGGTCTCCCGCAGCGAGCCGATCCAAGGACGACCGTAAGGTCCTGATCGGCCGGAGCACAAAGACTTCACCGCCAATCAGGGCGACCCCCAACGCCACCAGCGACGCCAACCCCCGCAGCCACCATTGCGGCCACAGCATCTGATCGGCCCGGGCGAAGGCCGCGGCGAACTCGATGACGGCGAACTCCGGGAAGACCGCGATCAGCGCCAACAGCATGAGCCGCGTCCGGAGGCGTGCGGGTGAGAACAGGTTCATCAGTCGTCGTCCCGTGCGCCCGGTCGACCCGTCTGGATGGCGACCGACGCGGGGCGTGCCGCGCGGGACGTCGCCAAGGACGGGACCGCGGGCAGGCAGGGCGAGACGCGGAGAACTTGGTTCAGGACGAGGGCCGTGGCGCGGAAGACGAGCGAACGCGAGCGCAGACAATAACGCCTTATGAATGAATGATTTACAGATATTTTTCTGGGGGGGGGGGGGGGGGGTGAAAAAAAATGAGCAATGTTTTGTAAAACA
>CAZGLC010000526.1:0-1829 GCA_964526235.1 uncultured Bifidobacteriaceae bacterium | reverse complement strand
GTCGGGAGTCTTTTTTGTGAATTAGGTAATTGGTGTCCACGTGTAACAGTTTAGTTCCCCTTGTTCCGTTTCGCGGAAAGTCGTACAGGGATGGGTGAGGTTGGACGGAGCCGAGAGGAGCCAAAGGCAGGGATGCCATGTTCGGCTTCCATCCCAACGATCCCTATCAGTGTCCTCGCTTGTACGCTTGCCCGCATCTGCTCGGCGCGTCGCTGGAACGTGTCGTCGATTCGGCGAACTGGTTTCAGGAACTCTCCAATCAGCAGTTTCACGAAATCGAACGGCTGCGACGCGAAGTGTCCGAACGCGATCAGCGCATCGAACAGTTGCAACGTGAGATCGCCGAAACGCGCCGCCAATTGAAGGAACTCCAGCGACATCGCTTTCAGAAGCATCACGCCGACGACGACCCGGAGCAGCAGGCGGCGGCGGGCGATGCGACACCCGGTAATGCGGCGAAGCCTGAAACGCCCGCGCGGAAACGCGGCGCGCCGGTCGGGCATCCCGGTTGGTTCCGGCCGCGGCCCACCCACATCGACCGCACGATCGAAGTCGTGCCCGATCGCTGTGCCGACTGCCACGTCCCGGTCGTGTTGGCGCCGGAACTACCCCCGCGCGATCACGTGCAAGAGGATGTCGTGAACGGTCGCGTCGAGGTCATGTGCTTTCGCCACGCGGCCGCGTTCTGTCCCTGTTGCGGCGCGGCGGCCGAGGTCGCCGGACCGGGCGAACTGGTGGGCTGCCCGATCGGACCGCACGCCAAAGCGATCGCCGCGTTCTTGCACTTCGAGGTCGGCCTGTCCTGTCGCAAGGTGCGTGCGGTCTCGGCCGGGCTGCTGGGGTTTTCCTTTGCCCCGGCCTCGGTGCTCGGCTTCGAGCAGCAAGTGGCCGAGCGCGTCGAGACGCTGGCCGACGACATCGCATCGAAGCTGCAGTTCTCGATCGCGGTGAACGCCGACGAGACGCGTTGGTCGATCGACGGCGAGAGTGCCCACGTCTGGTTCCACGGCAACGAGGACCTCGCACACTATCACATCGATCCGAGCCGGGCCGGCGAAGTGTCGCGGAAAATTCTCGGCGAGAAATTCGACGGCGTACTCACGACCGACTGCTACGCGGCGTACGAGCAGCACGCGGCCGGCGCGAAACAGAAATGTCTCGTGCACTTGGCGCGCGACGCGCGCGAATGGCGCGAGCAGGTGCCGGCCGAATCGGCGGCGCGGCGGTTCTTCGTGGACCTGATCGAGTGGGTGCGCCGCGCCTGTGCGTTGGACCGCGCGCGGCGCCAAGCGGGCACGTGGCTGCCCGAGCACTCCGGCGAGATCGCCTGGCTGCGTGAGGAACAGAAGCGGCTCGAAGGCGTGCCGCTCGATCACGAATTGGCCGTGCGTTTGCAAAACCGGCTCAAGAAACATTCCGGCGAGTGGCTGGTGTTCCTGGATCACGCGGGCGTGTCGCCGACCAACAACCTGGCGGAACGTGCGCTGCGCCCGCTGGTGATCCTGCGCAAGCTCACGTTCGGCAACCGCTCAACCGCTGGTGCGGATCGCACGAGTTGGTTCATGAGCGTGATCGAGACAGCCAAGCGTCAAGGGCACCGCGTGCGCGAGTTCCTGGTGAAACTGTGGACGCACACGCCGCAACAACTCTTAGTGGCGTTGTACGCCCCACCGTAAGATACGGCTGGCGGGAATTACAGCGTCCCTGACTGGTCCCCCCACGCACGTTGGATGGCGGCTCATTCCCTGTTGCGCCTGTCGGCGGCGCTCAGGCTGCGCCGCGCTCGACAGCGTGCGGAACGAGCGTCCGCACCAGCCCCGCCGTGTCTC
>CAZGLC010000525.1:0-1841 GCA_964526235.1 uncultured Bifidobacteriaceae bacterium | reverse complement strand
ATCTGAAGCCGGCCAACATCAAGGTGCGCGACGACGGCACCGTGAAGGTGCTGGATTTCGGCTTGGCAAAGGCGCTCCAAGGCGACGTGGCAGCAGCCGACGTGTCGCAGTCACCGACATTGAGCGTGGCCGCGACGCGCATGGGCGTGATTCTCGGCACGGCCGCCTACATGAGCCCGGAGCAGGCCAAGGCGCGGGTGGTCGACAAGCGGACCGATATCTGGGCGTTTGGTTGTGTGTTGTACGAAATGCTCACAGGCAATCGCGCATTTGAAGGGGACGATGTCTCAGACACGCTGGCCGCGATCCTGCGCGGGGAGCCGGATTGGGCCAGGCTTCCCGCAGAGGCGCCGGCTTCGATTCGAAAGCTGCTGCGTCGGTGTGTCGAGAGGGACCGGACGCGCCGCCTGGCGGATATTGCGGACGCGCGTTTCGAGATCGACGAGGCGCGTATCGCGCCAGCCAGCGATGCGGGTTCACCGGCCGCGGCGAGCTGGGCGCGGATTCGCCCGTTTGTGGTGGCGGCGCTCGCGCTCGTCGCAGGGGGTCTTGTCGGGTGGTCGCTGAAGCCTGGACCTGCACCATCGCGCCCGGTCACGCGGTTTACGGTCGCGCTTCCCGCAACGCAACGCTTGACGCCCGCGTCCCGTTGGGGCCTCGCACTCTCTCCTGATGGCTCGAGGCTCGTGTATGTCGCGAATAACCAGCTCTATCTGCGATTCATGGATCGACAAGACGCACAACCACTGCCCGGCACCGAGAATGCCAAGAGTCCCTTTTTTTCGCCGGACGGCCAGTCGGTCGGTTTCGTCGGCGGCCCGGACACCAATCAACTGAAGCGGATGGCGATCGACGGCGGGGCGCCGATTACGATCTGCGCCTGCCTGGGAACGTCTTCGGCGCGCACTGGGAACGGGACGACACGATTCTTTACGGCTACTTCGGGGGCATCTGGAAAGTGTCTGCCGCGGGCGGTACGCCGGAGCGATTGATCGCTCTCGATGCCGCGAAAAATGAATGGGCCGCCGACCCGGAACTTCTCGCGGCAGGAAACGCGATCCTGTTTCGCACTGGAGTGGCCAGTTCTCCGAGCGATTTAGCCGTGACAGGGCAGATTGTCGTACAACCGCTGTCATCGGGCAGCCGGCAAGTGCTCATTGATCGAGCCCTGAGAGCAACGTCTCTTCCCACTGGCCACCTGTTGTACGCGCAAGACACAAGTGTGCTCGCAGTGCCGTTTGACGCAGCCCGCCTTGAACTGACGGGCGGGCCCGTCGCGTTGACCGACGGGATCTCCCCGGGCCAGTTCACCGTGGCCGGCGACCATGCACTTGCACTTATCCCGCGCTCGACAACGATTGCCGTCGAAGGCCTGCTGGCATGGGTCGATCGCGCTGGAGCCGTGACGCCCTTTCCCCAACCCCGAGCACCGCTCTCGACCCCGCGCTTGTCACCCGATGGGCGCCGGGTCGCTGTGGAGGTGACGACCGAAGGGGATCGGCAGGACATCTGGGTGTACGATGCCGACCGACCCACACGGACGCGCCTCACCTTCGAGGGGCAACCGGGTACCCCTGGTTCTGGCGCCTTTGATCCCGTCTGGACGCCCGACGGGCGCCGCATCACCTATGGCGGCGGATCGGAGCTGCATTGGGTGACGGCCGACGGAAGCGGCAAACCCGAGCGCGTCGTCACCACCGGCCTGGCTATTCCATCTCCCCACTCCTGGTCGCCGGACGGCAAAGTGCTCGCCCTCTACGAGCGGAAGGAGCAAGGTGCGCTGCGGGATATTTGGGTACTGCCGATGACGCTGGAACGAAAGCCGGTGCCGTTTCTCGTGA
>CAZGLC010000524.1:0-1841 GCA_964526235.1 uncultured Bifidobacteriaceae bacterium | reverse complement strand
GATGGCCGGTTTTGAACTGTCGATCGATGACCGGTTTTGAGGTGTCCACCGAGGGACCAACCAGCCGCTGGAGTCGATACCGTCGTTGACCTTTTGGACGATTGAATCCCCGATCTTGATTTCCCAGTCGGCGTACCACACCTGAAGCCCTCGCACTATGAGATCGTGTGCGAGCCGCTCGACAAAGGTTTTGTCCTGCGACGAATGCGAGAGGAAGACTGGCTCCAGTTCCATATTATCGGCCCAGAGGCCTAGACAGTATGGCTGTGTGATTCGCCGCGGTCGACCGAGAGACCTGCCTCACGTAGTACATCGTGGGTTACGCGACGCCGATGAGGGCGCCGCGCCGAGCCACATACAACGGAGGCAGGCCATGGCGAAACGTAACATGTTCGTGGGGATGGATGTCCACAAGGAATCGATCGACATCTCGCTCGCCGAGGAGGGGCGACACGGCGAAGTGCGGCACTACGGGGTGATCTCTGGTGACCTGGAGGCGGTGGCCAAGGTCGTCCGGGCGCTGCGGGCACCGGACCGCCGGTTGCGGTTCGTGTATGAAGCGGGCCCGTGCGGGTTTGGGATCCACCGCTACCTCACCGGCCAGGGGGAGGACTGCGTCGTCGTCAATCCGTCGAGCATGCCGAAGCGGAGTGGCGATCGGATCAAGACCGACCGGCGGGATGGCGACGCCCTGGCCCGGTTGCATCGCGCCGGTGAGCTCACGGCGATCTATATTCCGACGCCCGACGATGAAGCCCTGCGCGATCTGGTGCGGGCGCGCGAAGATGCGGTCGGCCTGTCCACCCAGGCGAAACATCGTCTGAAGGCCTTCCTGCTTCGACAAGGCCGCCGCTATCCGGGGCGCGCCGGGTGGACGAGGCCGTATCGCCGCTGGCTCGCCGATCTCAGCTTCCCGCTCGCTCCGCAGCACCTCGCGCTGCAGGAGTATCGCGACACCATCGATGAAACCGAACGCCGCGTCGAGCGCCTCACGGACCAACTCCGGCAACTGACCCCCGCGTGGCGCTGGGCGCCGGTGGTCGACGCGCTGCAGGCCCTGCGGGGCGTCTCGTTCGTCACGGCGGTCGGCCTCGTCGCCGAAGTCGGTGACATCCGGCGTTTCGACCATCCGCGGCCGCTGATGGCGTTTCTGGGCCTCGTGCCGTCGGAATACTCGAGTGGGCCCAGTGTCCGACGCGGGGGGATCACCAAGGCGGGCAATCCGCACGCGCGGCGGTTGCTCGCCGAAGCCGCGTGGGCGTATCAGGGCGTCCCGCGCATCGGCCGGCAGCTGCTGTACCGGCAAGAAGCGTTGCCGAAGACCGTCTGTGACATCGCGTGGAAGGCGCAACTGCGCTTGACGTCACGCTTTCGGAAGTTGGTGGCGCGCGGGAAAGCGAAACCCAAGGTGGCGACCGCGATTGCGCGCGAGCTCACGGGCTTCATCTGGGCGATCGCCCGGGAGGTGCCGCCGCCGCCCGCGTAGGGCCGTGGTGATCAGGTCCGTCAGGCCGGCGGCAGCGCGGGCAGGTGGAGAACCCTCGAAAACGTTATGGACATCAGCACCACCGACACGTCCGTGCCTAGGGCGAGGTAGCTCCGCGACGAACCACAGTCTGGGCGGTACCCAACCCGCGGATATCAGCAGCGTCAACCGTCGCTAGAACGCGGTGTCGCCGACCAGACGGACCTGAAGAAGGCGAGCACGGAAAGAGCGTGCTCAGAAAGGAACTCACAACGGTGAGGCCGGGAGGAGTCTGCCCAGTTGACAGAATCCAGCCATATCAACGTTGGGCCTCACCCGCCGGCGGTCACCATCGCACCCGCGCCGGTCGGGTGCA
>CAZGLC010000523.1:0-1842 GCA_964526235.1 uncultured Bifidobacteriaceae bacterium | reverse complement strand
CCCCTGCTTGGCGAGCTGCATCTCCTCGGGCTTGACCGGGGGCGGCACCGCGCCGAGCGCCTCGAGCTCGTCGATGCGGCGGAGCTCGGCGTCGTGGTGGAGCGTGTACATCACGAGCCCCTTCTTCTGGGGCTTCACGGCCACGAGGTACTCGCGCCCGTAGAGCGCCACCTTGCCGATGCCCGCCTTCCCCACCATCCCGTCGCGCATCACGGCAAACGCCTCGACCGCCATCGGGCCGTCGGGCGCCAGATAGTACGCCCGGTCGACGTAAATCGGATCGATCTCCGTGTCGTCGGCGAACTGCACGAGGTTGATGACGCGCGTCGACTCGACGCGCACCTTCTGAATGTCCTCCTCGCTGACGATGACGTAGCGCCCCTTCTCGAACTCGAACCCCTTGGCGAGCTCGGCGTTCGGGACCTCGCGCTCGCACGTCGGGCACCAGCGCTTCTGCTGAATGCGCGTCTGGCACTCGGCGTGGAGCTGGTTGAACGACAGCGTCGCGGCGGATTCGGTGGCCGGAAACACCTTCACCGGGATGTTCACGAGGCTCACCTTGAGGAAGCCCTTCCAGGTCGGTCGCGCAGGCATGCCTTGATTATCGGCCATTCATCTCGCGCAAGTAGGGCGGGTCCGCGCAGCGAAGCACACGGCGGACCCGCCGGGGCGGGCGTCGTTCCGCCGGGTCCGCTGCTCCATACGTCCGCGGACCCGGCCTACGTACGCAGGGGGTCAGACCGTATCGCGGTCGTCGCGGGTGCCGAGCTCCAGCCCGTAGCCGCCGATGTGAATGTCCTGCGCCTTGATCTTGTCGCGCAGCACCCGGCGCGCCTGGCCGTACAGATGCCCCGGCACCTGCAGCCGCCGCGCGATGCTCGTGAAGTGCGAGATCAGGATGAGCGTGACGGTGTCGTCCTCGCGCCAGGAGACGGCCGAAATCTGCGCCCACGGCATGAAGCCGCTGTCGGACCAGACGCCGTCGCGGTAGAAGCCGCGCGCGATCGTCGTGCTCAGCGGCACCGCGTAGCCGAAGTACAGGAACATCATGATCTCGCCGAACACCTCGTGCGGCGCGCGGCCGAGCGCGAAGATCTTGATGACGACGAGGAGGCCGAGGATGGCGGCGAGCGCCAGCGCGAAGCCGTAGTGGCGCGGCTTCGGCCCCTGCCAGATGAGCAGCGCCGACGCCTTCCGCGTGTGAAAGCGGACGAGATCAGCCGTCACCTTCAGGCTCGCCGCGAAGAACCCGATGCCGAAGGCGAACAGAATCGACGGCAGCAGCAGATCCGCCGGCACGAGATCAGAGTAGCAGGATCCGCGGGTGCGCTATCGTTGAGCCGTTCGCGCGGGCGTGGGCGCGCCGGCGAGGCGCGGGTCGAAGCAACGCCGGCAGCGCGCCTCGTAGGTGCCCTGCGTGCCGAGCAGCACGCGGTCCTCACTGGCCACGAGGCGCTGCGTATGGTTTGCGGGATTGCCGCAGACCATGCAGATCGCGAGCGTCTTGGTGATGTACTCGGCAATCGCCAGCAGCTGCGGCATCGGCTCGAACGGCTTGCCGAGGTAATCCTGATCGAGGCCGGCGACGATGACGCGCTTCCCCTGGTCCGCAAGCGTGTTGCAGACCATCGGCAGCTCCGCGTCGAAGAACTGCCCCTCGTCGATGCCGACGACTTCCGTGTCGGCCTCCACCTGATCGAGGAGCGCCCGCGCCGTGGTCACCGCGCACGACTGGATTCGCATCTCGCTGTGCGAGACGATGGCGTCGTCAGCGTAGCGGGTGTCGAGCGCCGGCTTGAAGATCTGCACCTTCTGGCGGGCGATCTGCGCGCGGCGCAGGCG
>CAZGLC010000522.1:0-1860 GCA_964526235.1 uncultured Bifidobacteriaceae bacterium | reverse complement strand
TCGCGCCGAAGGAGAATCCGGAGATCGCCGGCGTGATCTTCGGCGAGCACAACGAGCACGGCTACCTCGGCGCGCCGATCGCCAGGCACGTGATCGAGACGTATTTCGCCAAGAAGGAGGGGCTCCCGCTGCCCGTGCTGGCGCCGAAGCCGGCGCCGGCGCCGCCGGAAGCCGATCCCGACACCGCACCGGTGGAGCTGGGGGCGCCGGTGGCCGCGGCGCCGCGGCCGGCGCCGGGCACGGGGACCAACTGATGTTCGAGCGACGCCTGTATCACCACGTCGACTGGGGCCTGCTCATCGCGATGCTGACGCTCTGCACGGTCGGGCTCGTCCAGATCTACAGTGCGACCGGCGGCTGGACCGACATCGTCGAAACGCAGGTCTATGCCATCCTGCTCGGGCTCGTCGCGCTGCTCCTCTGTCTGAGCGTCGACTATCGATCGCTCGCCGACAAGTCGCATTTCGTCTACATCGCGATCGTCGGCCTGCTCGTGTACGTCCTCTTCTTCGGTGCGGTGCGCGGGGGGTCACGCCGGTGGATCGATCTCGGCGTGTTCAACGTGCAGCCGTCGGAGTTCGTCAAGGCGGCGCTGGCGCTCGTCCTCGCCAAGTTCTTCGGCGAGAGCCGGCGCGGCGCCATGTCGCGCATCGATCTGGTCGTCGCCGCCGCGCTGACGGCGGTGCCGCTCGTCATCATCGCGCAGCAGCCCGATCTCGGCACGGCGGCAACGCTCCTCCCGGTGGCGTTTGCGGTCGTGTACGTGGCGGGCATGCCGGTCCGGCTCCTGGGCGTGCTCACGGTTGTCGCGCTGCTCGCCACGCCGGTCATGTGGCAGTTCGCGCTCGAGGACTACCAGCGCGAGCGCATCGCGACGTTCCTCGACCCTGAACAGGACGCGCGGGGCGCCGGCTATCAGCAGATTCAGGCCCGCATCACCGTCGGATCGGGCGGGCTGTGGGGCAAGGGGTTCACGGAGGGGACGCAGGGCCAGCTGCGGTTCCTGCCCGTCGCGCACAACGACTTCATCTTCTCGGTGCTCGCCGAGGAGCAGGGGTTTGCGGGCGTCATCGTGACGCTCGGGCTGTATCTGTTCGTCATTCTGCGATCGCTCGAGGCGGCCCGCCTCGCCAAGGACCGCCTGGGCGCGTACCTGGTGCTGGGGGTGCTGGCCAGCTTCACGTTCCAGGTGATCTACAACATCACGATGTCGGCCGGCCTCGCGCCGGTCAAGGGATTGACGCTTCCGCTCATGAGCTATGGCGGCTCCTCGATGATTGCCACGCTCGCGGGGTTCGGCCTGATCCTCAACGTGCGGATGCGTCGCTTCACTAATTAGGGTCCGTTCCATGCCGCACGTGCTGCTGCTCCTCCTGCGCTCGTTCGCCGAGACGCCAGGGGTGTGCCTCGCGCGGCGTCGCGGGCCCGTTCGGAGTGCCGGGCATGAGCAAGGAGATGATCATCTCCTCGAGCGTCCACGAGACACGGGTCGTCATTCTCGAGGACGATCAGGTTGCCGAGATCTTTATCGAGCGCGAGCGGCAGCGCGGCGTCGTGGGCAATCTCTACAAGGGCCGGGTCTCGAAAGTACTGCCCGGCATGCAGTCGGCGTTCGTTGAGCTCGGTCTCGAGCGCGACGGGTTCCTGTACGTGACCGACGTCATCGCCCCCAGCGAGGAATTCGAGCGCCTCGAGACGGACGAAGAGGACAAGGCGCCGCATTCCGCGTCGCCAGCCGGGCGACGCGAGCGCGACCCTTCGGCAGACTCAGGGTCGCCCCGAGCATCGTCGAGGGGCGAGAAGGGCCCGGAGCCGAAGATCGAAGAGCTCCTGAAGGAAGGCCAGGAGATCATCGTCCAG
>CAZGLC010000521.1:0-1867 GCA_964526235.1 uncultured Bifidobacteriaceae bacterium | reverse complement strand
AAGGGCGCCGAAGACTTCGCCGTACGTGAGGCTGTCGCTAATGATCATCAGGTCGATGTCGCTTGCCGCTTGGTCGGTCGCCTTGGCCACCGAACCGTACACGAAGGCCGCACGAATCGCCTTCGACAAGGGCCTCAGGGCATCGCGCAGCGGCTCCGCGAGACCGACGGTCTTCAACACGATATTCCGCAGCTCGGAATACAGTGGTGACGCCGCGTTGGCCTGATAGTGCTTCTGATGGCCAATGCGACGCGCCGAGATGAGCCCGCTTCCCTCCAGCTTCGCGAGTTCGCGCTGGGCCGCTCCAGAGCCCGTACCCGCGTCCCGAATCAGCTCCGAGGCATAGAAGCTACGCTCGGGCTGGCCGAAAAGCACACCGAGGACACGCTGCTGTGTCTTCGTGAACAGCGCATCCGCCAGGCTCTTTCGACCTGACCGACTGGAACCCTTCTTTGCACCCAATATGGGCACAATCATGCCCGATTTGGGCATGGACGTCAAACGGTTCCGGGCGGCTGCCTATGCAGCGTGTCGTGTTACGCCGAGGCCCTGGTGAACGGCCTCGATCAATGCCTTCGTGGCAGACCCGTGGATCTGCCCGGTCAGCTCGGCGAGGACGTCCGGAATCGACAGGCCAAGCGCAAGAATCTCGGCCGCCGCAAGGGCCTGCGCACTGCGGACTCGAAGCCGGACCGCATGGCTTGACCGACTCGAAGATGGATACACGAGAAGTGCAGCAGGGAGGGCTGGACCGCCAGCGGCGCCGTAGGCATAGGCGTAAAGAAAGCTCTGATACACGTCCGAGCTGTTGAGTTTTCGGTCGTCGTACAACTTGTATTTCGCGTCGATCGCGAGGCGGGCTGTGGTACCAGCAGTGCTTCGTTCGACGAGGATGTCGGGAACCACCCGAGCGTAGGGCTGGCCGGTGGATGCGTTCAGGATGATGGAGCGGTCCGCGCGCTGATAGTGAACGCGCATGGCCGATCCCGCGAGCAACGTGTCTACGAGGCGGAACATGAACATCTCGAAGAGCCGGTTCATGTCGATCAGGAAGGCGAAGCAGTTCGTCTCGCCGGTGACGAGCACGTCTTTCGTACCCAAACCGTCGAGGATCAGCCACGCAAGTGCGTGCGGATTCCGGTAGTGTTCATTGAGTCGGTGGTAGGCCATCCGGTGGCGGATTCCCTCCAGGTCGAGATCGTCAGGGCGGCACGCCTCCTGAAAAATCGCCAGGAGCCGCCGCACTCGTCGGCGAACCGACTCGTGCGTGACGCGCGTCGAGCATCGGCTCAGTGCGGCTGCCAGGAGCTGGTTCTCTGCGATGTTCTGCTCGTGCTCGTCAAAGCGACAGACCAGACGGTCCACCTGCCAGAATCGTCGGAGTAGTTGCTGATCACCGAGCAGTCGTCCTCGTAAGACGGGGAGTTCGTCCTCGCGTTCGACGTAGTCGGCGAGAAGTCCACCTCGGAGGATCAGTTCCGTACCCTCAGCAAGCAGAAGTGCGATGAGGTCGAACAGGCCGGTGCCTTCGGCATGTAAACTCCTCGCGCTGGAGCTTCTGCGTAGGGAGTCGAGTCCGGTAGCAAACTCGATCATCTCCACGAGCCCGATGTTGTTGCCGGCCAGCTTGGGAACAACCCGCACCTCGAATCGCTCGAAGCGCACAATGCCGACCCACGAACGGGCCGTGACTCGTACGCCGGCCCGAAGTTCATCCACCAGCAGTCGGCCCTCTTCGCCTGACTCAAGTTCTTCCTTCAGGCGCTGATCCGACGGCGTGAGTACTTCGCCGTCGATATGCAACGTCTCCCACTCGGCGATTTCGAACACAGGTCGGTAACCTGACGTGTGTTTCACACAACGCCTC
>CAZGLC010000520.1:0-1871 GCA_964526235.1 uncultured Bifidobacteriaceae bacterium | reverse complement strand
TGGATGCGCTACTTGACGATTACACCCGGTCGTGGGAGACGGGCTTTGCGACCTCGTTCGATGCGTTTCGTGAACAACTCGCGCTGGCCAAGAGAACGCAGAACGATCCGAAACCCAGCGAGTACTGGTTGCGCTATGGAATCTGGACGCGAGTCAACAGTGACCGTGCCGAGAACATTCAGCGACGGCATGAATTCTTCGCTGGCAAGATGTGGGGGATGCTTCAGCCCCAGATGAAAGACCCTCAGCGCTTGTTCGGAACGTTGGAGCGCGAAATCATCTATTACAGAGACCATAAGAAGTGCGCCGTGTGCAAAGCGGACGTCATCTGGGCCGAGGCCGAGATTCATCATGTAGATCCCCATTCCCGAGGTGGTCGAACGTCCTTGGAGAATGGCGCGCTCGTTCATAAGCACTGCCATCCGATGGGCAATGCGGCGATGGAACGGTTTGCGGAGGAATGGCGTCAGCGTGGACCGGCCGCGAAGGTCAGCAGCCCATCTATAGAACTGCCGGAGGCCGAAGAGTTCGACGAGAACGGCGAAGGCGTCTAGTAGGGGAGCCCTGGCCTACCGCCTTGGTGATAGGGGCAGCGGCGCTGGAATATGTCGGAACCGTTCGCGCCGTAGTCCCTGTCACAGCGAGTGCATTTCAGAAGGTAGACAGATTGCCCATGGTCCGTGCCTCGTAGTCCCGTCGCTCGCACAACCATCTGATCGTGGCGGCTCACATATCCTGGCTCAGTGGTCCGTTTCGATCTCGGCTCATGCGATTACGCGAGGCCGACTGGCTTGCGAGCTATGCAGCTCGCTGCGGGCGATGATGAAGAACGAGTAGCTGGTCGGGCGCCAACGCGAGCTCGGCATACGTCTTCCCGTCGTCGTCGGAGAACTCCACCTCGTAGGCCCCGTCCAGGAGTTCCACGACAGTGCCTACCTGCCCTCGCAGGAGCCCTTCTGAGGGCACATCCGAGAGAAGGGCCACGACGTCCAGCAGATGCGGTGCAGTGTCCATCGACGTTTCCTTACTTCACGAAGCAACTGGTCAAGCGGGGAGTACTCTCGCCGCGGCGCACGATCCAAGTGCTCTTGACGATTCCCGCGCCCCGTGGGCCGATAATTTCGAACTCTAACATATAGCGAGTGCCGAACTGGTCCGATGCCGCCGGGTGCGCATCGGCCGTGGCGGCGGCCGCCAGGAGCGCGGCGCGCAGTTCATCGGCATTTTCAGCGGTGAAGCCGAGCGCAGCCGCGAAGACACGCGCCTTGTGCTTCCCGCGCGGATGCTCGGGGTTCAGGCAGTATCCTGTGAGCTTTTCAGAATCAACGATGGCGGTATCGCCGCCTGGCAATTTCATTGCAGAATCAGTCCGCACGCATTTGCGCCGACGCGCGACGTTGAATTCCTCCGACCTGAAGTGCCTCGTTGACAAGTGCTTCGTTCAACGCTGCCGCGGAAGCGTGCACGGGGATTGGAGTGTAGCCTCCTGCTGAGCTAAAGTTCAATTCATCCAGGGAGATTGCCGCATCATGGAGATTCGGCCCAGTTGGTCGTGGCCAGCGTCAGGCGTGCCGTCGCGCGGAGGCGCGGTCGACTCTCGCAGGAGCAGAGCAACAACAACTGGCGCGTGGTGCGCATCCCGCGGCAGCACACGCCGAAGGACGAGCAGGAGCCGCTCTTCATAGGTGACACGGCCTCGCGCTGGGAGGGCGACACGCTCGTGCTCGAGACGGTCTCGCTCGACCCGCGCACTTGGATTCAGGGGAACGGATGGTTCCACAGCGACGAGGTGCGGATCATCGAGCGGCTCCGGCGCCCGTCGCGGAACTATCTCGAATTCCAGTACACCGTCGAGGATCCGAAGGTCCTCA
>CAZGLC010000519.1:0-1876 GCA_964526235.1 uncultured Bifidobacteriaceae bacterium | reverse complement strand
TCAGGTCGACGACCTGACGCGGCGCGGCATCCGGGCGGCGGCGCTGCACTCGCTGCTGTCGGCCGAGGCACGCCGCGCCGCGCTCGGCGCCGCGCGTGGCGGCACACTGCCGCTGCTCTACGTCGCGCCGGAGCGGTTTGCGGCCCCGTCGTTCGTGCGCCTCCTCGAGGCGCTGCCGGTGGCGCGCTTCGTGGTGGACGAGGCGCACTGCGTCTCGGAATGGGGCCACGACTTCCGGCCGGATTACCGCCGGCTGCAAGCTGCGGCCGCGGCGTGCCGCCGGGCGGACGGGCAGCCAGGACGTCCGCCAATGGCCGCATTGACCGCCACGGCCACGCCGGAAGTCCGCGACGACATCGTCCAGCTCCTCGGCCTTCGCGAGCCGCACGTCGTCGTGGGCGGCTTAGACCGGCCCAACAACCACCCGAGTGTCCGTCCGGTATCGGGCGAGGCCGAGAAGCAGCGACTGCTGCCGTCGCTGGTCGTGGATCGCCGGGCGCTGGTCTACACGGCGCCGCGCGCGGGGGCGGAGACGGCCGCCGCCGTGCTGCAGGCTGCGGGTGTCCAGGCCGCCGCGTACCACGGGGGGATGCCGGACGGCGCGCGGACGCGCGTGCAGGAGGCGTTCGCCTCGGGCGCGCTCCGCGTCGTCTGTGCCACCAACGCGTTCGGCATGGGGATCGATCGCCCGGACATCGAGGCCGTCGTGCACGCCGATCTCCCGGCGTCGATCGAGGCGTACTACCAGGAGATCGGCCGGGCGGGGCGCGACGGGCGTCCGGCGACCGCCACGCTGCTGTGGCACTACGCCGACGTGAAGACCCGCGAGTTCCTGATCGACCACGTTCGCGCGGACGACGCGAGGCGGTCGCGCGTGGCGATCACGCCGGAGGAGCGCGAGCGCCGGAAGGCGCTCGAGCACGCGAAGCTGCGCCGCATGAATGCGTATGCCGAAACCGCCGGCTGCCTGCGCGCGACCATCCTCCGCTATTTCGGCGATCCGGCGGCACGCGAGCCCTGTGGGGCGTGCGGCACCTGCGATCGCCGCGAACGGATCGGCGAGGCCGACCGGCTCTTCCTGCGGAAGATTCTGTCAGCCGTTGCGCGGGCCCCGCGACCGTACGGCCGGCGAACGATCGCGGCGATGCTCGTCTGGCACACGGAAGGATTACCGGCCGAGTTGACGCGGCTGTCCACCACCGGCCTGCTCCGCGACCGCGCGCCGCGGCTGATCGAGCAGTGGATCGAGTCCGCATGCGCTGCAGGGCTGATCGCGATGTCCGCCGATCAGTACCGCACACTCACGTTGACGGCGCTCGGCCGCGCGGTGATGACGGGCCGCGTCGAGGACGTGCGGATGCTGGTTCCCGAGGCTGCGCGCAGGACCGTCACTCGCCCTCGGCGCCGGATGCCTCGCCGGTCGCGGCGATAAACAGCCCGATCGTCTGCGCCGACCGTGGAGGCGCATCGCGCCGGACGTCGCAGATTCTGCCATCGGCGGGCCCCGCCGAGTACGCAGAATCTGCAACGATCACCGATCCATGGCGGGAAGAAGCGCCTGTGCTGGCCGGCATCGCCGGCGCCTTGGTGGAGGGACGGCGGGCGCTCGGGGCGCGGGCCGGTGCGGCGGTGCGCCGGTGTGGCGCGTCGGCGGAACTGCTCGCGCTGGCGCCGTCGGGGCGCGGACCCTGTCATGCACGGGGGAACGGCTTCGATCTCCACGCCGCGGTCGTCGTGCCGCCGCGGGATCGGGCGCGGCTCGAACGGCTGTGCCGCTACGCGCTGCGCCCGCCGATTGCGGCCGATCGGCTGCACCTGACCGCGGACGGGCAGGTGGTCCTGGATCTGCGGCACCGGTGGGCGGACGGGACGACGC
>CAZGLC010000518.1:0-1877 GCA_964526235.1 uncultured Bifidobacteriaceae bacterium | reverse complement strand
GCAGCCGATGCACCTGGTCGCGCACGCGAAGATAGTTGGCGAACGCCTGCGTCGCGGCCGTCGCCACGAACACCGCCTCGTCGGCGGCGGCCTGTTCGCGGGCGGCGCGCCGTTGCTGGTCGAGGCGCTTCGCGGTCCTAATTCGCTCTTCCTCCTGGAGGCTGGCTTGCAACGCCCTGTCGACGACTTGCGCGAGCGGATGCAGCGCTCGTTGCAGCAACAGACTCCGCCAGCGACGGCCGGCAGGAACGCACTTCGCACCACGAGCCGCTGCGGCTTCCAGCGCATCGGCGAGGCGCGGCGTCGCCGTCTTCTCACTGCCATGCGGCCGCACGAATGCCTCAACAAACCGCCGGCACGGCGCAGCGGCCGCCACAGGATTGTGCAGCGCGGCCTCGAGCTGCGACACATGCACTCGCAAGTCCGAGGCGATGTGAAGCACGCCGCCGTTTACGTCCCGCAGATGTCGAAAATGCAGTGTGCCGTCTTGTGTGTCTCGGAATTCAGGGGCAAGCAGCGTAAACACGCCGCGACCGACGATCGCGCTTTCGATGAGCGCGCTTGTATTGATCCCGACGACAGCGGCGCTGTGGTAGATCGAATCGTAGTAGTTGGCGCGCGTATCATCATCAACTGGGTTACCGCCGTCGCGCGGCCACACTGCGACGTTCTCGAGATCGCTGAAATCGGCATCCTGCCAGCGTTCGGCGTTTTGCGGGTGTGGCCGCACGAGCACGCCGGCGCCCCGCATCGCACCCGACGCACCGCGCACGTCGGCAACCCACCGCCGGACGAACGGCAGTTCATTGCCGGCAATGAACCTCGACGAGCATAGATAAAGCAGATACGGATGCTGCGAGCTCAAACCAACGCGGGAACAGAACGCCTGACGCGAGGTTCGTGGCGTCCATGCAAACCAGTGATCGTACGGAGTCGCGCCAGTCACGACAACACGATCTTCAGGAACACGATGGAGGGCGACCGCCTCAGCCTTCATGGCATCGTTCCACACGGTCACGATGTCGAGTGCGTCGTGGATCAATCCTTTGCTCGTAAGATTGTCCCAGCTGTACACGCACAGTCCCGTTGGAATGCCGAGCGCACGCGCGCTGCGTAGGTACTCCGACTGCGGAGAGCCGGGCTCGACCAGCGGAGTGACAATGACGATGTCAGGACGCTGCTGGCGGATGAACGCCGAAATCGCCGCGTCCGGTGGGACCGCCCGGTTACATACTCGCAGGAGCCGACGAAACAGTGAACGACCGCGGCCAGTCTGAGCGAGACGCTGGCACACGAGCGGATCCAGAAACACGGGGGCCGTCGCCTCGGCGCGCAGCCGAAGCTTTCGCGCCTCGCGAAACTCCGGCTCGAGATAGCGGAGGTAATCGATTGCCTTCCGCGCCTCGACGCCCAGGTTCACCCACTGCGGCACCTGAGGCGAGGGCGGCGAACTGTATGTGATCGTCGGATATTGACGACTCAGGCGGCCGATCAGGTCCGTGGTATCGAGTACTTCGTGCCGCTCGGCGGCGACGTGTACGTAATGGCCGCGCTCGGCCAGTAGACGGAGTGTTGAGTCGAAATTCCGCACGTATACCGTGCTGCGCATGAAGAACAGAACTTTCATTGCGCCACTCGCTGGCGTGTGCCATCGCGCACGAAGGCTCCGTACCACATGGCGTATTCGCCCGCCTTCGTCTTGAGCACGATCTTCGAGTCGAGCCGCAGGCCGTGGCGCTCGAGCAGCCCCGCGACCTCGCCGGACCGCGCGGTCGGCACTTCCACGAGGATGGAGCGCAGCGCGGGCGACGACAGCGTGCGCGGCGCCCCCTCGAGCACCCCCAGCTCACCACCGTCGACGTCGAGCTTGATGTGAT
>CAZGLC010000517.1:0-1890 GCA_964526235.1 uncultured Bifidobacteriaceae bacterium | reverse complement strand
TACCTGAACGCCCGTCCGCTCACCTGGGCGCTCGATCGTGCGCCCGAGCGGTGGCACATCCGCTACGACGTGCCGTCGGTCTGCGCGGCGCTCCTGCACGCGGGCGAGGTCGACCTCGGTCTCATCCCGTCGGTGGAGTACCTTCAGGCGCCTGACTACCGCTTCGTGCCGGGCGTCGGGATCGGATCGCGCGGCGCCGTACGATCGGTGGCGCTCTTCACGCGCGTGCCGGTTCACGACGTCCGCCGCATTGCGCTCGACACGAGCTCCCGCACGTCGGTCGCCCTGATCAAAGTGCTCTGCCGCCACCGGTTTCACATCGAGCCGGAATTCGTCGCGCACGGTCCAGACCTCGGGGCGATGACGCGCGGGGCCGACGCCGCGCTCCTCATCGGCGACCCGGCGCTCGACGCCGACGAGCGCGCGCTCGGGCTCGAGAAAATCGATCTGGGCGAGGCGTGGACGGCGATGACGGGGCTGCCGTTCATCTATGCGGCGTGGACCGGCCGGCCTGGCGCGGTCACAGGCGCCGACGTCCGCGCGCTGCAGGAGGCGCGGGACGAGGGCGCGCGCGCGGCCGCCGCGATCGCCGCGGAGTACGGGCGCGGCGATGCGGCCGCGACGGCGCGTGCGGCCGCGTATCTAAGAGATAATGTCAAGTACGGCCTCGGTCCGGACGACGCCGCGGGACTCCAGCTGTTTCTCGATTACGCCGCGGAGCTGGGACTGGCTCCGCACCGGCGGACGCTGGCATTCTTCTAGGCGGACCTGAAGGTCCGCCTCTACACGTGATGATCGATCGGCTGGCACAGAAGATCACCGACGGTAAACGCGTCACGGCGGACGAGGCGCTCGCGCTCTATCGCCGCGCGCCGACGCACCTGCTCGGCCGGCTCGCCGAGACCATCCGCGCCCGCAAGCATCCCGAGCCGATCGTCACCTACATCATCGACCGCAACGTCAATTACACCAACGTCTGCGTGGCGCGCTGCAACTTCTGCGCGTTCTACCGCACCGTCGGCTCTCCCGACGGCTACGTGCTGGGGTTCGAGGAGATCCTCCGGAAGATCGACGAGACGATCGCGGTAGGCGGCAACCAGCTCCTGCTGCAGGGCGGACACAACCCCGATCTGCCGATTGGCTGGTACGAAGACCTGTTCCGTGCGATCAAGGCGCGGTATCCCGACTTCAAGCTTCACGCGCTCTCGCCGCCGGAGGTCCTGCACATCTCGCGGATCAACCAGGTGCCGGTGCCGGAGGTCGTCGCGCGGCTCATCGCGGCGGGGCTCGACAGCATTCCCGGCGGCGGCGCCGAGATCCTCGTCGATCGGGTGCGGAAGCTCCTGAACTGCTACGGCAAGGCGACGGCCGACGAGTGGCTCGACGTGATGCGCCAGGCGCACCGCGCGGGGCTCCGCTCGACCGCGACCATGATGTACGGCACGGTGGAGTCGGATGAGGAGCGGGTCGAGCACCTGATCCGGCTGCGCGATCTGCAGGACGAGACCGGCGGATTCACCGCGTTCATCACCTGGAGCTTCCAGCCGGAGCACACCGAGCGCGGCGGCGTGGAGGCGACCGGGGTTGACTACCTGCGGACGCTGGCGCTCGCGCGCATCGTGCTCGACAACTTCGACAACCTGCAGGCCTCGTGGGTGACGCAGGGCGGCAAGGTGGGGCAGCTGAGCCTCACCTACGGCGCCAACGACATGGGCAGCGTCATGATCGAGGAGAACGTCGTCCGTGCTGCCGGCGCCAGCTACTGCATGGACGAGGTCGAGATCGTCACCAACATCGAGGACGCCGGCTTCATCCCGAAGCGCCGCAACATGCATTACGAGATCCTGGGCGACCCGATCTTCCGCGAGCGCGACGTGCCGCGGATGCTGG
>CAZGLC010000516.1:0-1896 GCA_964526235.1 uncultured Bifidobacteriaceae bacterium | reverse complement strand
TCAGCCGCGCGGCCGGACGCCTCGCCCACCCGCCGGATGTCTTCCAGCGCTTCGGTGAGTGTATGGGGATGGAGCGCCAGGATGCGGGGATGCTGCGGCAGCGCGCGGACCGCTTCGGTCACCTGGTTCTCGCCGACGGCGCAGACGTCGCAAAGCGCCTGGGTGACGATCAGGTCCGGTGCTGCGCGGCGCAGGGCTTCCGCGTCGATCGTGTAGAGCGATTCGCCGCGCTCGAGCGACCGGCGGACCGCCGCGTCAATGTCTGCGCTGGAGAGCCGTTCGGGATCGAGGACGGTCCGGATGACGACGGGCTTGCGGGAGGCCTCCGGCGGGAAATCGCACTCGTGGGAGACGCCGGTCACCTCCGCCCCGAGGCCCAGGGCGCAGAGGATTTCCGTCGCGCTCGGCAATAATGAACAGATCCGCATCGAATACTGGGGACGGTTCTGATATGAACGAGCCAGTCAACCGTGTTCTTCACCAGACCGTGCCTGGACCGTCCCGAGCGAGGGAGCCCATGGGCACGGCCTGTTGCGACGGTGAATCAGTCTGATATTCGCGTGTTATGGTCACGACAGACCACAGGGACGCATGATGCTGATTCGTCAGGAGCTGCCTCGAACTAAGGTCGTGGGTCATCGCCGGCTTGCGCCGTGGCGCCACATAGAACTCACGAGGGATCTCCGAACCGCGCCGGTACCCATGGACTCGATCCCGCTCCAGACGGTTGCCTTAGCCGGTCGTCGTCACGCCGACGTGCTGCCCGATGGCCCACACGAAGCCCGCCAACTCGCGGGCGACGGCGGTCACCGCGACGGTGTGGAGCTTCCCCCGGTGGAGCAGTCGCCAATAGCGTCGGTGCAGTCGGGCCTGGGCCTTGCGCGCGATGCGCAGCACCGCCGGGGGCGCTCCCTGTCGCCGGAGCGCCAACTCCCGGCTGACGACCTGCCCATGGCGGTTACACCAGGCGGCTTCCACCAGGACTCGGCGCAGATGGGCGTTGCCCGTCTTGGTGATGCTGCCACGCTGCACCCGGGCCCCCGAGCTGGCCTCCGACGGGACCAGCCCGGTAAAACTCATGAACGCCGCGGCCGTCGGGAAGCGTCGGAAGTCCTGCGTCTCCACGAGGAGCGTCAACGCCGTGAGCGTATTGACGCCCTTCAGGCACCGCAAGGCCGCCACGGCCGGTCGATAGGCCGCCTGCTGGGCGAGGTCCTGCAGCGTCTGGTCCAGCGCGGCCAGGCGGGCCTCGGTCTCCTCCAGCGTCCGCACGTACGCCTCAAAGGTCTGCTGCAACGCCCCCCAGGCGAACCGCTGGGCTTTGAGCCACTGGCGGTGGGCGACCCCCCACGCCTTCGTGTCGCGGTAGACCCGCCCCTGGCGCAGCAGGAACTTGCTCAACCGATGGCGGGCGCGCAGGCGATCCTCGATGGCGTCCTCCCGGACGCGGACCAGATCGCGTGCGGCTTCTTCCGCGCGGCTGGGCACGTGAATCACCACCAGCTCGCCGGCCCGATACCACCGAGCCAGCTTCTCGGCGTCGCGGCGGTCGGTCTTGACGCGATCCCCCGGCCGTTGCGGCGTCAGGGCCGGGGCGATGACCGCGCACGGCTGGCCCAACGCGGTCAGTTGTCGATGGACCTCGTAGCCACAGGGACCCGCCTCGTAGACAAAGGCCAGCGGCCCGCGTGGCGCCAGCCGGTGGACCAGCGATTCAATCGTACGGGGCGTGTTCGGGATCGTCAGGGTCTCCAGGACCCGCTCCGCGCCAGGCGGCAAGATCGCCGCCGTGATCGTCTCTTTATGCACATCGAGGCCAATGATAGTGGTATCCTGCTCCATGGGCCGGTTCCTCCGTGTTCTGATGTGGCTCGGCTCCGCGTCCGTGGTGCGGAG
>CAZGLC010000515.1:0-1902 GCA_964526235.1 uncultured Bifidobacteriaceae bacterium | reverse complement strand
TCAGGACACGACGAAATGGCCGGGACAGGTCGAGATTCTCGAAGACAGCAGCACGATTCGGTTTCTGACGATCGGCGATCCGGACAGCACGGCGTTTCCGACATTCGTCGGCTCCATCGGCATCGAGGCCGCCATGTGCGCGGAGGGTCTCTCCGGGGTAACCTCCACCACCTCCTTTGCAAGCGCGACGCCTTCCTCGTCGACCAGCCTTGACGTCATGCAGTTCCTGGCGCGTCCGCCGGCAGCCGCGGACTACCCGAACTGGCGAGGCCCGTATGTGCCGGTTGAGCTCGGCTCGGATCCCTGGAACACCGTGTTCGTGATCAATGTGATCCCGCTGTTCTGCGGCGAGACCGTGTCTGCGAACGCCCCCGGCGGTGCGTTGGGCTTTGGCTGGATTCTGTCCGGCGGTCCCAACCGCACGCTGCAGACGCGCTTCACGGCCTCGCGGGTGAACGCGGGCACCGATGATGTGGGCGTGCCCCTCAGCAAGCGGGCCGTCCAGGCAGCGGCGCCGTAGCGAGACTCTGCGTCGACCGGACACACAGCGAACATTTTCAGGAGATCGGGCCATGACCAGCAATTCCGATTCCTCGCCGACGCCCGACGGCGACCTCGAGCCGACCATCGTCATCCGGCCGGACGACGCCCCCGGTCCGGCTGAAGCCGGACGCCACGCCCCCGGAACCTGGTCGCCCAAGACGTTCGGGCACTATCGAATCGTGCGGGTGCTCGGCGAAGGCGGCATGGGCACGGTGTACGAGGCGGAGCAGGACCAGCCCCGGCGACGGGTGGCGCTGAAGGTCATCAAGCCGGGGATGGCCGGCGCGCAGGTGCTCAAGCGTTTTGCGCTGGAGTCACAGGCGCTCGGCCGGCTGCAGCATCCCGGCATCGCCCAGATCTACGAAGCCGGCACGGCCCGGACGCCGTTCGGCCACCAGCCGTATTTTGCGATGGAATTCATCGAGGGGCAGACGCTCCTCGAGTACATCGAGAAGCACCGGCTCAACACACGGCAGCGGCTGAAGATCATCGCGCTCGTGTGCGAAGCCGTACACCACGCGCACCAGCGCGGCATCATCCACCGCGATCTGAAGCCGCGCAACATCCTGGTCACGGAACACGGCCAGCCGAAAGTCCTCGACTTCGGCGTGGCGCGCGTCACCGACGGCGAGGGGCAGGCGACGCGTCAGACCGAGGTCGGGCAGCTGCTCGGCACGCTCACCTACATGAGCCCCGAGCAGATTCTGGCTGACCCGCTCGAGATCGACACCCGCAGTGATGTGTACGCACTCGGCGTACTCATGTACGAGGTGCTCTCCGGACAACTGCCGTACAAGGTGAGCGGCAAGCTGCACGAAGCCGTGCGGGCGATCCGCGACGACGAGCCGGCGCGGCTCAGCTCCATCAGCCGGACGTGCCGCGGCGACATCGAGACGATCGTCGCCAAAGCGCTCGAAAAGGACAAGGCCCGGCGATATGCGTCGGCGGCGGACCTTGCCCAGGACGTCTGGCGGTATCTCGACGACCAACCCATCACCGCGCGGCCGCCGAGCGCGACGTATCAGTTGCAGAAGCTCGCGCGCCGCCACAAAGCGCTGGTGGCGGGGGTGGCGGCCGTCTTCGTCGTGCTGGTCGCCGGCATCGTGGCCAGCACGTGGCAGGCGACGCGCGCGACGCGCGCGGAGCGGGCGGCCGTGCTCGATCGGGACCGGGCCCTCCAGGCCGAAGAGCGCACGCGTCTCCAGCGCGATCGGGCCACCGCGGCCGAGCGGACGGCGACGGCAGACCGCGATCGGGCCTTGAGCGCGGAGCAGATGGCGACGAGCGAGCGAAACCGGGCCGTCGCGGAGCGGGCTCGCGCCGACGGCGAGGCGGCCACCGCCATGGCGATCAATGAGT
>CAZGLC010000514.1:0-1910 GCA_964526235.1 uncultured Bifidobacteriaceae bacterium | reverse complement strand
GCGCCAGCCGCCACTCGATCTGCGAGTGTCTGCCCCTCGACGAGTTCCAGAAACCCAGTGAAGCTTCGCCTCAAACCGACAAGTGGCATCGTGTCAAAGCGCGTGGCTGATCGGTTTGAGGCGAAGCTTCACTGGAAAATGTTGGGACCGATGCCACGCATCGGCGTCTTCCGTGCGGAGTACCATCATCGCCTTCCCGACCAAGGAGGGTTCGATGACGCCCAACATCGCCGACATTATCCGTCAGCACGTGACGCTCTCGGTGAGCTGTATCGACCGGCTCTATCTGCATGCGTACATGCCCAAGCTCCAAACGTCCGGTGGCTTGTGCTATTTCCTCCACGATCACCTCGGAAAGCCGATCCCCTCGCCGGCACTCTTCCGGCCGATGCATGACCGCTTCCTGACGGCGGTCGAGGCGTTCGCGCGCCGGCACCGCATTCCCACCGTGGAGTTCAAGCCAGGGCTGCGGAAAGATGACATCGTGGCCGACTACCGCGCGCGATCCACCCGCCGCGAGGGCGTCGTCGTGTTGGGAACCGCGCAAGAGAAAATGCGCGCCTTCAAGGCCCACAAACGCCGCACCGCGACGGGGAGCGTGACCTTCGATTTTTCCCGGCAGGCCGTGGCCGTCAAACACTTCTATTTCTACGTCCACGACCGCGACTGGGGCCCGGCCTTTCTCAAGATCGGCACGTACGTCCCCTATCCCGTCAAGCTGTGTCTGAACGGGCACGAGTGGGTGAAGCAGCGCCTGCACCGGCAACGCATCCGGTTTACGAGTCTCGACAATGGCTTCCTGGCCTGTCCGGATCCGGCGGCCCTGCAAGCCGCCTGCGACGCGCTGGGCCCCGCCGACGTCCAAGCGTTCTTCGATCGCTGGTCGCACCGGCTGCCCTGGCCGATGACACCGGCGGACCGCGCTGCCGGTTACGACCATCGCCTCGCGATCTCGCAGCTCGAGGTGAGTCTGACCGACGTGTTTGACCGCCCGGTGCAAGGGCGGCACTTCTTCGAGGCGCTCATTCGCGAGAATCTCGACCTCGGTCGTCCCGACCGCGTGGGACTGCTGTTTCCCTTCCGGATCCGACGCACGACACCCCCGCCGACATTCGGTTATCGCACGCGAGTGATCACCGACGGCGTCCAGCCCAGTCTGCATATCGAATACAAGCACTCCCACGTCAAGCAGTATTTCAAAGAGCAGCACGCGTTACGCACCGAGACGACCATCAACAACCCGAACGATTTCTACGTCAACAAAGGCATTGCCAATCTCTCCCATCTGCGCGATCTCGGTCACCAAGTCAATCGCAAGCTCCTCGAAGTCGAGCGCGTGAGTCAGCAGTGCGTCCTGACCCAAGATGCCCTCGACCGGCTCCAGGCCCCGACGGTCGAAGCGGGCCAACGGGCATCGGCCCTCCGATTCGGCGACCCGCGCGTCATGGCGCTCCTGCAGGCGATCGTCGGCTTTACCCATTTGCCGCGAGGATTCCGCAACCGCGATCTCCGGCCCCAGGTCGAAGCGCTCCTCGGGCGGCCTTACACCCGCACGCAGATGACATATGACCTGCGGCGACTGCGCCTCAAGGGCGTGATCCATCGCATCCCGCAGACGCATCGCTATACCGCGACCACCTACGGCCTCAAAGTCGCGTTCTTCTACAGCAAACTCTATCTGCGAATCCTCCGGCCCCAGTGGAATGCCCTGCTGCCTGAGAGCGACCGATTGCCCCGGCCGCTGCGCACGGCTCTGGACCAACTCGACACGGAAATCCAGAAGCTTTACCAGGAGGCCGCGCTTGCTGCCTGAAAAACTTGCTTCAATCGTTATGATGTCACCCTTAGAAGATGTCTAGACACGCCCCTCGGCCGGGTCCGGATGGTGAACGTCGTGGCCACCATTCCCG
>CAZGLC010000513.1:0-1911 GCA_964526235.1 uncultured Bifidobacteriaceae bacterium | reverse complement strand
GGGGCTGACCACAACATATGGCGTCATCCTGAATCAAGCGGAGAAGCAAGAGCCGTCTAAAGTGAAATGACCACTGGATTGCCAGACCGAGATGAAGTCCTGAACGCCATTCGCACGGCGGCACAGGCTCTTGGGCGCCCGCCATCGCGCTCGGAATTCAAGAGTTCATCGGGCATGACGGAGTACCAGGTCCTCAAACATTTTCCGAGTTGGCGGGAAGGTGTCCGGGCGGCCGGTTTGGAGCCCAACTCGACGAACGTTGCCATCAATCCTGAGATCCTTCTGGAGGACTGGGGTGAGTTCGTTCGTGGAGTGCGACGGATCCCCACTCGCGACCAGTACCGCCGTGATGGGACCTACAGCCCCGGCGTATTTGAAAGGCGGTTTGGTCCGTGGTCTGCAGTTCCGTTGAAGTTCCGCGAATTCGCTGAAGGCAAGCCCGAGTGGGCCGACGTCGTAGCGCTTCTTCCAGTTGAAGTTGGGCGGCCTACCGCCGCGACGTTCACGCCGTTCGCCGGGGCGCAAACTGCTTCCGCGTCGTCTTTCAGCGAAGGCCATCGACATTCCAAACTCGATGGCCGCCCCACTTACGGGAACCCGATCGACTTCCGTGGTCTCCGTCATGAGCCGGTCAACGAGCAAGGCGTCGTGTTCCTCTTCGGAATGGTCGCTCGCGAGCTGGGGTATCACGTCGAAGCCGTTCAGACTGGGTTCCCTGACTGCGAGGCAAAGCGCCAAGTGGATGCGGGCAAATGGCAGCGTGTTCGAATCGAGTTCGAATTCGAAAGCCGGAACTTCCGAGACCACGGTCACCCTTCGAACGCGTGCGATGTCATCGTGTGCTGGCGCCACAACTGGCCTGAATGCCCACCGCATCTGGAAGTCGTCGAGCTGTGTGCAGTGATCCAAACATTGTCGGCGTCTGAAGAATGAGGAGACGGCTAACAAAGATTTGCAGCCGACGACGGCGCGAGTCCCCAGCCGCCGCGGCTGAAATCTGACGTTAGACGGCTGATACAGGCAGGATTTGCCGGAAGACTAACCTCTTGGAAAACCGGTTCACGAAGTTGCAGGGTCAGTACTTGGCATTCGTCGTGGCGTACGTGAAATTGAATCGCCGCGCTCCGGCCGAAGCCGACTTTCAGCGGTACTTCGATGTAACGCCGCCTTCAGTTCACAACATGATTCTCACTCTCGAACGGCGTGGCTTGATCACACGCACGCCTGGTCGGCCTCGCTCGATCGAGGTCTTGGTCCCGTTCAGCCAGGTTCCGCCACTGGATTGAAGCGCCGATGCACGATACCTCCGAGGGTCACCGTCGACAACTCCTCGACGCATTGCGCCGATTCGTTGCAGGTGCCCGACAGATTGCCGGTGTCCGCCGAATTTCTCTGCTGGGCTCGATCGTGACGACCAAGCTGAATCCAAAAGACATCGACGTACTTGTGGTCGTTGCCGACGATGCCGACCTGACGCCGCTGGCCACGTGCGCACGGCGGTTACAAGGTCAGGCACAGAGCTTCAATCGCGGCGCAGACGTGTTTCTCGCCGACGAGCAGGGTACGTACATTGGACGAACCTGCCACTGGCGCAATTGTCGGCCTGGGGTTCGGCAATCATGCGATGCCCTTCATTGCGGTCGGCGGCCATATCTCCACGACGATCTCGATGCGATCACGTTGAACAACACGGTGGTTCTGTCCCCGCCGATCACACTATGGCCGTGTGTCGAGCGTCGTGGCAACTTGCCGGCGGACGTCGAAGAAGTGGTTGCGGCATTGGAACACGCCGTCTAACATCGCATGCACCAGACGGCGCGCCCGCGTGATCGGACAGCGCGCCGCTGGTGATGCGTAACGTTCGGTCAGAGAGACGAAAGATGGCGGAACACGGTGAATGGAATCGCAAAG
>CAZGLC010000512.1:0-1916 GCA_964526235.1 uncultured Bifidobacteriaceae bacterium | reverse complement strand
TCAGCCCGATGTCGTGGATCGCGGTGAACGCGTGGTCCTCGGGACAACCTTCGAAAGCGACCTTGAACTTGCGCGGCAGCGACGAAGAGAGCGGATGCCGCAGGAAGTATCGGGTGAGCGCCTCCGCAAAAGGGGTGACGTCAAAGAGCTCGTCCTGTGCCACACCGGCGTACGGGCAGCATGTGATGTTACGTACCGAGTTCCCGCAGGCCTCGCGTGTGGTGACGCCGGCGTCGGCGAGAAGCTGCATCGCCAGTTGGACGTCATGGAGCTTGACGAAGTGGAATTGGATGTTCTGACGCGTGGTGATGTGGCCAAAGCCGCGCGAGTAGGTTTCGGCTACCGTCGCAAGAGCGTAGAGTTGGCGCGCGTCGAGCACGCCCTGCGGCACTTTCACCCGAAGCATGTGGACGTCGCCGTCCTGTCTCTGCCCATACGTGCCACGGACCAGGCGGAATGCACGCCACTTGTCAGGGCCGATCTCCCCGCCCTCAAACTTGTCGAGTGTGGCGATGAACTCGTCGATGTCGTGCTGGTCGGCGAACGAGAGACCCGCACGGCCGAACGTCTTGAGGTCGTCAATGGCGGCCATTATCGTGCTCCTACGGCTTGCCGGACGGCGGTCTTCAAACGACCGACGCGAGTGCTGCGACCTGGCCGGCGACGTGGTCCCGGGACGCTCGCGGTTCCACCTCCGCCGAGACTGACCGAAGCGAGCCGTTCTAGCGCGGCAATCCGGGTGAAGGCCTTGTCAGTCGAGGCAGCGAATGCGATCGCGGCGGGGGTGTCTGGGCGCCAGCGCGCGAAAGGAGCGATGCGACGGCAGCGCGCTGCGCCACTCCCATGAGTTATGCCGGCCATGGTCGCTTACCTCCCACGGTCGCGACAGCCGAATTAGGATAGTAGGCCCTTGACTATTTTGTCAAGCATCTACTTTTCAAACTTGCGTAACTGCAGGTGGTCGTGCATGATCGCGGCGTGAACTCAGACGCTCCGGGTTCCGGCCGGGAACGGGTTCTTTTTGTCCTCAAGACCAAGGGACCACAGACCGCGGCGCGAATGGCCAAGCGGTTGGGCGTCACCACAATGGCTGTTCGCCAGCACCTCTCCGTCCTCCAGGGAGAGGAGCTCGTCGACTTTACCGACGAACGGCGCAAAGTGGGCCGTCCCGCCCGACTCTGGCGGCTCACGCTCAAGGCGTCCGATCGGTTCCCCGACTCCCATGCCGAGCTTGCGGTTGAAATGCTCCTGGCGATCCGAAGCGCCTTTGGTGAGGAAGGCCTCGAACGTCTGACCGAGGAGAAGACGCGGCAGCAGGCCGAGAATTACCGCGCGCGGATGCCCCGCCCCAGCGCGCCGCTCGAGGAACGCGTGGCCGCCCTCACTCGGATCCAACGCGAGGAAGGGTACATGGCCGAATGGAGACGCCGGCGCGATGGAACGTTCGAGCTCGTGGAGAACCACTGTTCCATAGCGAAAGCCGCGCGCGTCTGCCCGAACCTCTGCGGTAGCGAGTTGTCGCTCTTTCGCAGCGTGCTGGGTGACGACGTCTCTGTTAATCGCTTCGAACACATCCTGTCGGGGGACAGGTGCTGTGCCTATCAAATCACCGGTCGGCCCGGCGATCCGGCGTTGGCTTAACCCTCTTGTGATCGAGGCCAACATCATCGAGGCCCTGCAGACGGTCTTTGACCCGGAGATCCCTGTCAACATCTGGGAGCTCGGACTGATCTATGGGATTAACGTGGACCCCTCTGGCGCGGTCGGAATCCGGATGACCCTCACCTCGCCCAATTGTCCGTCGGCCGCTGAGCTGCCCCAGGAGGTGGAAAGAAAAGTGAAGGCGATCGGGGGCGTGACCGCGGCGACGGTCGAGGTCGTCTTCGAACCACCATGGGAGAAGTCGATGATGTCGG
>CAZGLC010000511.1:0-1919 GCA_964526235.1 uncultured Bifidobacteriaceae bacterium | reverse complement strand
GGCGCCGGTCACGTTCGCCAAAGACGTGGCGCCGATCCTCCAGAAGAACTGTCAGGTCTGCCATCGGCCCGGGAGCATTGCGCCGATGTCGCTGTTGACGTACGAGGAGGCACGTCCCTGGGCGCGGTCGATCCGGCAGCAGGTCGTCCAGCGCGTCATGCCGCCGTGGTACATCGAGAAGACGGTCGGCGTACAGCATTTCAGCAACGACCGCTCGCTGACTGACCAGGAGATCGACATCATCGCCCGCTGGGCCGACGCCGGCGCGCCGCTCGGCAACCCGGCCGACATGCCGCGGCCGCGCCAGTTCCCACCCGAGGACGTCTGGCAGATTGGCGACCCCGACGTCATCGTCGAACTGCCGAAGGACCTCATCGTCAAGGCGCAGGGGCCGGATCAGTGGCCCGACATCCTGGTCGACCCGGGACTGAAGCAGGACCGCTACATCAAGGGCGTCCAGATCATCCCGACCAAGGGCTTCACGGTCGTCCATCACATCCGCACGTCAATCGTCGAACCGAACGATATCGGCCTCGGCAGCGGACAGACCGACGACGTCGACGCGATTGAAGTCGGGGAGCAGGGCGTCTTCCTCAACGAGTACGCGATTGGCAAGCAGGGCGACGTCTTCCCCGAGGGCTCGGGACGCCTGATCAAGGCCGGCACGAAGATCAACTTCCAGCTGCACGTGCATTCGAACGGCACGGAGACGCCGGCGAACGTCAAGCTGGGAGTGAAGTTCTATCCGGCGGGCTACGTGCCGAAGCACGTGATCTCGTCGATGACCGTGAGCGCGGGGCAGGTCGACCTCCGGCCGCACACCGACAACATCCGGTCCGACGGCTACAAGCTGCTGACGCGGGCCGCGCGGCTGCTGTCGTTCCAGCCGCACATGCACAACCGCGGCAAGGCGGAGTGCCTCGAGGCGATCTATCCGAACGGACGCACCGAGATGCTCTCGTGCGCGAAGTTCCGCTTCAACTGGCACATCAACTACGTGTACGGCGACGACGCGGCGCCGCTGCTCCCGAAGGGGACGATGCTGCACTCGATCATGTGGCACGACAACACGGCGAAGAACCCGTTCAATCCCGATCCGGACGCGCAGATCACGTACGGCCAGCGCACCGTCGACGAGATGTCGTCGGCGTGGCTCAGCTGGTACTACATGTCCGACGAGGACTACGAGAGGGAAGTCTCGGAACGGCGCGCGCGCCGGGCCAGGCCGACGAGCACCCGATAGGACGGCAGGAGGCGGCATGAAGACGTACGTCGCGGCACTGGCGGTTGCCGCACTCCTGCTCGCACCGGCCGTTTCCGAAGACGTCTACGCCCAGTTCACGCCGTTCGGCTTCGCGCGGGGGCAGGACGTCAGTCCCACGTTCGACGGCTGGGAGCGGAACGCGGACGGCACGTACTCGATCTATTTCGGCTACTACAACCGCAACACGGAAGAAGAGTTCGACATCCCGCTCGGCCCCGACAACGGGTTCGATGTCGGCGGCCCCGACCGCGGCCAGCCCACGCATTTCTACGCGTCGCGCAAATGGTGGGTCTTCAAGACGGTGGTGCCCGCCGACTGGCCGAAGGACCGCCGCCTCGTGTGGACGCTGACGACGAACGGGAAGACGAATCAGGCGCGCGGGTGGCTCCAGCCCGAATGGGAAGTCGACCAGAAGCTGATCGCCAAGAACTCGGGACGCGATCCCTCGCTGATGACCAACCCGTCGAACTCGATCGACATGGACGAGACGAACAAGCCGCCGGCCATCACGATCACCGGCGTGCGCCCGGTCAAGGCGGGGGAGCCGATCTCGCTCACCGCCACGGCCGCTGACGACGGGAAGCCGGCGCCCGTGCCGGATCCCGAAAAGCGGCTGCAGCAGGGCGTGCGCGTGCGCTGGATCGTCTACCGCGGC
>CAZGLC010000510.1:0-1925 GCA_964526235.1 uncultured Bifidobacteriaceae bacterium | reverse complement strand
CAGAATGCGGTCGCCAGGAGCAGCCCCTTTCTGAGAGTTCGCGATTTCTCGCTCCTCAACTGATACTGCCCCGCCCTTCAATGCGTCGACTGCGCCTGACGTATCTGCCTCGTGTGTCACGCTTTCCTCATACGGGCATCGGCGGGAGTTCCCTAATCTATTGAGTGGCCAGATCCTAGCATGCGGTGTGGGAACGATGACTACGATCGCGTCGCCGATTCCCAGGCGCGGGCGGCGTCGACACGCGCGGCGGCGGATGGATGGGAATGAAACAGGATCTCGACGAGGCGTGACGGCCGCTCCTCGGCGAGGTTCTGCGCCGCCAGCCGCCGCATCGCACTGATGAAGGCCGCCGCGTTCCCCGTCATGTCGAGCGCGTAGCGATCGGCGCGGCGCTCGTGCGCGCGCGACACGGCGTTGGCCACCGGCAGCAGCACGAGCGACACCGCGCCGCCCGCCAGGAGCAGCAGCGGCATCGCGGCCACGTCGTCTCGGGCGACGATGCCAAACCGTCCGATCGACGCGTCGAGCACCCGGTCGGCGAGAAAAAAGCCGAGCAGGAGCAGCGCGCCTTCGAGCGCGATCCCCTTCCAGATGTCGTGATGGACGTGATGCGCCAGCTCGTGCGCCAGCACCACCTCGATCTCGTCGTCTGAATGCTCCGACAGGAGCGTGTCCGAGAGCAGAATCCGCCGCGTCCGGCCGATGCCGGTGAGCGCCGCATTCGCCTTGCGCGTCCGGTCGCTCAGCTGCCATTCGAAGACGCCGATCACGCTGGCGCCGGCGCGGCCGGCGAGCGCCACCAGCCGCGCCACGAGCGCAGGCCGATCGAGCGGCTTGAAACGGTAGAACACCGGCAGCAGGAGCACCGGCGCCAACTGCGCGAGCACCACGAGCACGAGCGCAAAGCAGAGCGCGGCGATCAGCCACCAGCGCCCCGGACTCCACCGCAGCAGCCACCAGACGATGAGCGCGGCGCCGACAGCGAACAGCAGACCGACGGCGCCGGCCTTGAGCCGATCGAGCCACCAGCGTGCGGGGGCCTGCGTCGACAGGCCGTAGCGGCGCTCGAGCGTCACGCCCTGATAGAACGCGAGCGGCAGTTGCACCGCCTCGGTCAGCAGCGCGATGAGCACCACGTACACGATGACCGTGAGCGTGAAGGATGATCCGGCCGCCGAGACGGCGAGGCCGCGCAGGCCGGCCGACCAGCCGGTCACGAGGAGCAGGATCAGGAACAGCGCGCCGAGCGCGGTGCCGGCGAGCGCGGCGCCGCGGCGAAGACGATGGTACCGCGTGGCCTTGTCTTCGTTCGCCACTCGACGGGCATCAATTCAGCTGCACCGAAATCAGCTTCGAGACGCCCGGCTCCTCCATCGTCACCCCGTAGAGCCGGTTGGCAATCTCCATCGTCCGCCGGTTGTGCGTGATCAGGATGAACTGCGTCCGGTCGAGCATCCCCTGCAGCATCTCGACGAAGCGGCCCACGTTCGCGTCGTCGAGGGGCGCGTCGATCTCGTCGAGCAGGCAGAACGGGCTCGGCTTGTACCTGAAGATCGCGAACATCAGCGCGATCGCCGTGAGCGCCTTCTCGCCGCCCGAGAGCAGCTGCACGTTCTGGAGGCGCTTGCCGGGAGGCGACGCGATGATATCGATGCCGCTCTCGAGCGGATCGTTCTCGTCGATGAGTGCCAGCCCCGCCCGGCCGCCGCCGAAGAGCGTGCTGAAGGTCTGCTGGAAGTTCTCCTGGATGGCCGCGAACGCCTCGTTGAAGCGCCGCGTCGACGTCTCGTCGATCCTCTTGATCGCATCCAGCGTCTGGGCGATCGAATCGACCAGGTCCTTGCGCTGCGTCGTCAGGAACGTGTGGCGGCTCTCGAGCTCGTCGAACTGCTCGATCGCCATCATGTTCACCGGACCGAGGC
>CAZGLC010000509.1:0-1971 GCA_964526235.1 uncultured Bifidobacteriaceae bacterium | reverse complement strand
TCAATCGTGGGGCGCTGGGCGTCCGCAGTCCGGTCGATCGCGCGTAAGGGTGCGGCGGTATTTAGCCCGCGAAGCTCGCGCGTATCCACGCCGGTGCGGTCGACCTTCCGTTCGGCAATAACCCCTTCTGTGCTCAATCGTTGCCTGGCACGCGGCGGCTGCACTCGGCCCGGAGATACACGCGAGGCCCGCGCGTATTGCTCCCGCTCGCGGGTCAACGCGGCACGCTCGAAGGGCGTCGTGACCGTGCTATCATCCCGGCCTCGTTGTACATGCGAGTGATCGGAACGGTGGGCGCCTTTCGGTAGTAGGCCGCAGGGAGTCGTTCCGGTCTACTCCATACACTGTTGGGCCGACCGAAGTTGAGGCCCGGGATTTTCCCTGCAGCCCCCGTAGAATAGCAACGTGTCAGATCGGATTTATACAGACACATCGGTTATCGGAGGCTGCGAAGATGACGAGTTCCGGGTTCCCTCGCGCCGACTCTTGGATGCTTTCGTGCGTGGCGACCTGCGTCTCGTGCTTTCGGAACTGACGCTCCGAGAACTTGAAACGGCTCCGGCAGCGGTTCGCGAGGTGCTTCGAGCCGTGCCAGATGGCCACGTCGAGTTCATACGCCTGACAGCGCCGGCGGCGGAACTCGCTCAGCGCTACTTGGCAGAGCGAGTGTTGGGGCCAGGGATGCTGGCGGACGCCGAGCACATTGCGATGGCTTCGGTCGCACGCGTGGATGTGCTGGTGAGCTGGAACTTCCGGCATGTCGTCAACTTGCAGCGGATTCATGGTTACCATGAGGTGAACCGCCGGCTGGGGTATCCGGCTCTCGAAATTCGTTCACCCCGGGAGGTCCTCGGCGATGAGTAATTCAACCACGAAGGTTTTCGATGCCGTGCAAATGATGCGCGACGTTCGGGCAATTGTCAGCGCCAGGATTACCTCGATGTCCGTTGACGAGCAGAACGAGTGGTTGCGCGCAAACCCGCCGACTGACCCGACGCTGCTCCGGTTGTTCAGATTGGCTGCCCAACAAGGCGCTGCACCCGACGAGCCGCACCGGTGAACGTGCTGCATTCGCGACGCCTTCATGCGCGGCTCGCGGGTGAGCGCCAGCGTCTAGCCGGATCGATCGTTTGTTCACGGCTCGCAGCGCGTAGCTGTTGCAGGACGCATCACGAAGGAGGAGGTATGGCCCAGCGTGTCTGGCTGATTACCGGAGCCTCTCGTGGCTTCGGCGCGGAGATTTCAAAGGCCGTGCTGGCCGCCGGCGACAAGCTCGTCGCCACCGCGCGAACCATGGAGGGACTGGAGCACCTTGGAGCCAACGGCAATCTGTTCACCATCGTTCTTGATGTGACGGATGAACCGCAGGTGAGGGCGGCGGTGTCTGCCGCTCTCGCTCATTTCGGGCACGTCGACGTCCTGGTGAACAACGCGGGCATTTGCTTGCTGGGCGCAGTCGAAGAGAGTAGTGGAGATGAGGTTGAGCGTCTGTATCGTACCAACGTGTTCGGCCTCCTCAACGTCACTCGGGCGTTGTTGCCTAGCATGCGACAGCGCCGTTCTGGACACATCATCAATATCTCTTCTGTTGCAGGCTATAGCGCCTACGCGGGATTTGGCGTGTATTCGTCGACGAAGTTTGCCGTCGAAGGCCTTACCGAGGCGCTTCACATCGAACTGCTTCCTTTGGGCATTCACGCAACCGTTGTTGAACCGGGCTTTTTCCGGACGGACATCTTAGACAGCGACAGATCGCTCATTGAGGCGGGAATGGGGATCACCGACTATGCCGAGACGGCCGGCGCGATGCGCGCTGCCGTGCCAGGCCTCAATCACCAGCAGCCCGGCGATCCCGCGAAACTCGCTTCAGCTATTCTGGAGCTCGTCAACGCGGCCGACCCTCCGCTTCGATTACCGCTAGGCCCAGATACGCTGAAGCGAATGGCTGAAAAGAACGCCCTCGTCGAACGG
>CAZGLC010000508.1:0-1985 GCA_964526235.1 uncultured Bifidobacteriaceae bacterium | reverse complement strand
CAGCAAGAAAAGCGAGACAGCCCCCGCGATGTTGAGGGAGGCAATAGCCAAGGTGAGCGTGTAGTCCAGCGGAGATAGACTCCTCAAGTACGCTGCCTGTTCGGGTGTAACCGAGATCAAGCCGGAATAGATGAGGACAAACGAGAGGATCGTGTATCCAGCAGAGAAAAGAAAGAAAAGCAATACCACCCAGACCAACTTGGGGCGTCGTGTAGAAGCTTGGGTACCGACCTCATTGGCCAAAGACCCCTCCTGCGAGATCATCTGAGAATTCCGCCGGCCATCTCGATCCGTGCCCGGCGCGGTATTTCTTCTCACTTCCGTTGGATTTCCGTCTGATCGTAACGGTGCCAGTCACTGGCTGTATGCCCGGACCCCTCATCGGGTCCTCGCGCTCAATCAGCTCAAAATCCGATGGATCGAGCGTCGCGTTTACGATTGCTGTCCGGAAGTCTTCGCGTTCGCTGTCGCCAACCATGGACACCCTCCAGGCAATCTAACGCCAGCGCTCAGCGGCCGGCGCAGCCGGTCCGCTGAAGCGGTTCGTTATCCGTCGATGTCAACGGAATAGAGTTGCCACCTGCCGGGGATGCCCTTCAATTCATGCACGCCGCGATCACCGAATCGGAGTCCTGAGCCTGCTACGAGGTCCTTGACGGTGCTTGAGACGAGCACTTCACCGGGCCCTGCCATCGACGCCACCCGCGCACCTGTGTGTACGGTGACGCCGCTCAGCTTGTTGTCCATCACGTCGCATTCGCCGGTATGGATGCCTGCGCGTACACGGATTCCGCGTTGTAGGAGCTTGTGGACGATGGCGACTGCGGCACGAATCGCGCGCGCGGGGCCGTCGAAAGCCGCGAGAAATCCGTCGCCGGCAGTGTCGACTTCGCGGCCGCGAAAGCGCTTGAGCTCTTCGCGGATGAGCGCGTGGTGACTTTCAAGCAACTCACGCCACTTCTCGTCGCCCGACTCCACGGCCATGCGCGTAGCGTCGACAATATCCGTGAAGAGGACAGTAGCGAGTACGCGATCGACGTCAGGCGCCGACCGCGTCCCGGTCAGGAATTCCTCGATCTCGCCGAGTATCGCGTCCTGGTCTCCGAAGAACGGCAAGAACTCATTGCCGGGTAATTCGACCATTCTGGCCCCGGGGATATGGCGACCGAGAAAACGACTTCGGGAGGCGTGTGTCGGATCGCCCTCCCGATGTAGGATCAGTGTCGGCACCCGGACCGCGGGGAGGAGATGTCTGACGTCGATCTCGCAAATCATCTGATAGAGCGCGACAGCAGCTCCGGGGCTCGCCGAGAGTCTTTCCCATCGCCCCTGGCGCTCCAGGAACGTGGCATCAGTCGCCCGCTCAGGGGCCATGAAACTTGCCGTAATGCCTTGTCCCCAGCGCCTCCGGATATCTTCCATACGGTCTTTGGCGAATTCGGGCGAGAGCCCTTCGGGATAATCAGGCGCGGACACAATGCGCGCGTATGCGCCGTAGAGGATCAGCGCCTGGACACGTGCCGGATACGTTGCGGCGAAGAGGAGCGACATCGCACCGCCCTCAGACGTGCCGAACACGACGGCTCGTTCCAGACCAACAGCATCCATGACCGCACGGAGATCGTCCATCCGCTCCTCGAGCGTCGCGATGCCGCTGCGATCCGAGAGGCCTGTCCCGCGCTTGTCGAACATGACGAGGCGCGAGAACGACGCGAGCCGTTGGAGGTATCGTGCCTGCTGCGGTTCTTGCCACTGCAACTCGAGGTTCGAGACAAACGGCGGCACGTAGATAATGTCCACGGGCCCATTGCCAAGGATGTGATATGCGATGCTCACATCGCCGTTGAGCGCGTATTTAATCTCCGGGGTCATGCGGAAACCGTCTCCAAGTCAGTCAGTTGCCTCACTTCTTCGTCTCTCTTGTACGGATAACGCTCAGTATCTTGAACTGCGTTATCTGACTGCGTAGTTCTGTATATCACGGC
>CAZGLC010000507.1:0-1991 GCA_964526235.1 uncultured Bifidobacteriaceae bacterium | reverse complement strand
TCACCTTCTTCGCGGCGTCGTACTCGGTGTCGAATCCGTGATGCGCCAGCGCCGGTGCGACCACGATCGTCAAGCCCGCCGCCAACAGCCCAAGCCTCGTTCTCATCGATGTCCTCCTCGTCGGATCCCGGATCCCGGATCCCGCATCCCGGCTTCCCGTCTATTTATCCGGCTGCGCGGGGGCAAATCCGCCCGCGAGGCCGTATTGATTGTCTTCATTGCAGATGAACTCCATCACGTCGACGTCGGGACGCACGTGCCGCGCCGTGAAGCGCAGCTGCACCGGGCGGGAGTACGCGCCGGGATCGTCGATCGTGAAGGCGTTGACGAGCGTCCCGTAGTTGATCCGCGTCCACCGCTCGATCGTGTGCAGCTGCTCGGTGTGCGGCGTCCCGCGGCTGTCGAACCAGAACCTGTCGTTGTAGCCCACGGTGTCAATCACGAGGGTGTCGCCCTCGAACGAGCCGATCGAGTGGCCCCACCACGTCGGCAGCAGATCGGCCGGATGCTTCCGGCCGTCCATGTAGACGACGCGGTGCGCGCCGGAGTCGCCGAGCTCGTGGAGCACGTAGATGTGCGTCAGCCCGCGCGACGTGTACGTCATCGCGAACTTCCAGGGGAACGGGTTGATGCGCGGCACGCTCATCGGCAGGCAGATCGTGTACGGCTCGTCCTGCTCCTTCCGCCGATCGCGCAGCTCGCGCGCCCACGGCAGGAGCGGCAGCTCGCCCGGCTTGAGCCCGCCCTCCCGCTCGATGTCGGCATTCGATCCGCCCCCGACCCACGGGCCGGTCAGATCGACGCGGCCGTCGGGCAGCCGCGGCACCGGCCGCAGCGCGTCCGCTTCCGACATGAGCGGCGTGTTGCCCGTCGGAATCGACGCGGTCCGCTCCCGCTGCAGGAAGCCGAGGGCGCCCGTCGGAGTCTGCTGGGCGCCGGCCGCCAGGCTCACGATCCCGAGTGTCACCGAGACGACCAGCACTTGACGCATGAGAGCCTCCGGCTGCTGCCTACTGCTTACTGCTTACCGCCTAGCGATCCGGCTGCGCCGGCGTGAACCCTCCGGCAACCCCGTACTGGTTGTCCTCGAGGCAGATGAATTCCATCAGGTCGACGTCGGGACGCACGTGCCGCGCCGTGAACTTCAGCTGCACCGGCCGTGAGTAGGCGCCGGGATCGTCCAGCGTGAACTCGTTGACGAGCGTGCCGAAATTGAGGCGCGTCCACCGCTCGACCGTGTGCAGCTGCTCGGTGTGCGGCGTCCCACGGCTGTCGAACCAGAACCTGTCGTTGTAGCCGACGGTATCGATGACGAGCGTGTCTTTCTCGAACGAGCCGATCGAGTGGCCCCACCACGTCGGCAGCAGATCCTCCGGGTGCTTCCGGCCGTCCATATAGACGACGCGATGGGCGCCAGAGTCGCCGAGCTCGTGGAGCACGTAGATGTGCGTGAGACCGCGCGACGTATAGGTCATCGCGAACTTCCAGGGATACGGGTTCATCCGCGGCACGCTCATCGGGAGGCAGATGGTGTACGGCTCGTCCTGCTCGCGGCGCGAGTCGCGGAGCGTGCGCGCCCAGGGCAGGAGCGGCAGCTCGCCCGGCTTGAGGCCCCCTTCGCGCTCGATGTCCGCGTTGGATCCGCCCCCGACCCACGGGCCGGTCAGATCGACGCGGCCGTCGGGCAGCCGCGGCACCGGCCGCAGCGCATCGGCGTTCGAGATGAGAGGGGTGCCGCCCACGGGAACCGACGACGTCCGCTGCTGCGCCGGCATTCCGATGCTCAGACCCAGCAACGCTACCGAAACGATGAGCAGCTTGCGCACGCGGCCCTCCAGGAAATTGTGTGCGGGTTACTTTACCGCAACAGAGATAAGAGGGTGCCTGGAGTGCCTAGGGTGCCTGGGGGTAGCCTTGCGCGGCCGATTCCGGCCCGCCCTGCACGAACAGCGGCTTGTCGGGCGCCGCCGCCTTCGCAATCCGCGCCAGCG
>CAZGLC010000506.1:0-2006 GCA_964526235.1 uncultured Bifidobacteriaceae bacterium | reverse complement strand
GAGGAGGACCTCGTCGATCAGCTGTTCAACTCGAGCGAAAAGCGGCTCGCGCGCGTCCTCCTTCTGCTGGCGCGCTACGGCAAGGCCGATCAGCCGCTCCGGATCCCGAAGATATCGCAGGAGACGCTGGCGGAGATCGTGGGCACGACCCGGTCGCGCGTCAACTTTTTCATGAACAAGTTCCGGGACCTCGGGTTCATCGAGTACAACGGCGATATCAAGGTGAACAGTTCTCTGCTCACCGTGGTCCTGCACGACTAGCGCCTTATCCCTTGTCGCTGTCCATTCGAAGGAGATCACGTTCGTCGGAGGAGGCCGTACGGTTCACCACGGTCGTCTCGATCGTCTCCTGGGGCCACGGTGCTGCCGGTGGAACGGTGGTGTGATGCTGCGGCGACGTGGGTCGCACGGCGCGTGCCACGAGTGCCACCGCGGCCACGGCCAGGGCGACGAGGAGCACGGTCGCCGCCACGGCAACGGTGAGGACCGTCGCCGCGAGTGCGACCGCTGCGAACGTCAGGAGCGCAAACACCCCACCCGTACGACGGTAGGTGATGAACATATCGTTGGTACGCGGACACTGTCCCCAATGAGGCAGCCGCCTGTTCAATAAGGGACAGACCCTGCGCCGGCCCTGCGCTATAAGTCTTACATCTCTTGCCGACTGAATGGGGTGAACAGCTGATGCCGAACAATCGACGTCCGCGCGGCGTGCGCGGTATGCAGGGCCCTCCAGGCCCGGCCGGCCCATCCGGCAAGATTAGAGCGACAGCCGTGAGAGGGACAATCGGACCTGTCGGGGAACGCGGCGGAAAGGGCGCGCGAGGGAAGATCGGACACGCCGGTGCTCAAGGGCCGCCTCTGACGCGCTCCGCGCGCGCGGAACTCTTCGACGGCGTCGAGGGCCAGATCGAAGAGATCCACCATGAGCTCAGCGTCCAGATGAAACGGATGGCGCAGCTTCAAGAGCGAGTGGACGAAGTGCGCGGGGCGATCCGCGAGCTAACGACCGCGAGATAATCGGGCCGATGCCGAGTTCATCTCCCACATGCTGGCCCGGAACATCCGCATCGAAGCCGACCTCGTCGATCCGCTCTCCGCCACTCCATACGCTGCCATTCTCCAACTCATGTGTGTCCTCACCCTTCTCCGACGCTCACGTCAGCCGATGGCGCGATTCGTCGGAACGCTGTTCCGCGATCCACTCCTGGCTCATCAGGCCGAGGCCTGCTTGCCCTCTGTATCGCCACTTCTTCGACACGAAGACCGTCCAGGCCGTGAGACTGAGCACGATCGCGATCAGGAGTGCAGGAGTCATCTCGATTCGATCCTCGCAGGGTTCGTCGGACGTGTCTGTCCTGTTTTGCACCCCCGCGGGTGCGGGAGCTGGTCGCCCGCACGGCCGTCCACTGCCGATCATCGCGGAGGATGGCGATCACCGAGGACCTCGGCCAGAAGCTCGAGCACGTGAAGATGGACGACCTCGGCCAGGGCTGGGGGTCACATGCCACCGGCCATCCCGCCGGCCGACATCCTCGGCCTGCGCGTCTGCCGTGCGAAAATAGGCCGCGATGCCGGGGTTGCCCGGACAATCACGAAATACCGCCGGTCGGCGGTCAGCGTCGCGGTGACGCGCACGCCGAGCGCCTGCTGCAGGAGCGGAAGGTCCTTGAAGAAGATCTGTTCCTGGAGGTTCTTGGTGCCGGTCGAGACGAGCACGCGCCGGCCGCTCAGGATCGCCGGCACGAGATACGCCAGCGTCTTGCCCGTGCCGGTGCCCGCCTCGGCAAGGAGCGTCCCGCTGTTCTCGAGCACGCCTGCGACGGCGTCGGCCATGCGCCGCTGGCCGTCACGCGGCTCGTACCCGTCGACGACGCGCGAGAGCGCGCCCTCGTCCGAGAAGATCGCGCGAACCTGCTCGGCGAAGGGCCCTGATCGAAATTGAGTCATCAACTCGAGCGTGGTCGCAGTTCGTCGTTCCAATCACGATGAAACGCGTGTCGCGT
>CAZGLC010000505.1:0-2011 GCA_964526235.1 uncultured Bifidobacteriaceae bacterium | reverse complement strand
CCTGGAAGGCCAATCAGTACGACAACCTGTCGAACACGCAGGCGCACTACGAGCAGACCGGCCCGGAAATCTGGGAGCAGACCGAGGGGCGCGTGACGCAGCTGGTGTGCGGCGTCGGCACGGGCGGCACGATCAGCGGCGTCGGACGGTATCTGAAGGAGCGCAACCCGCGCATCACGGTGTGGGGCATCGACACCTACGGATCCGTGTTCAAGAAGTACAAGGAAACCGGCATCTTCGACAAGAACGAGATCTACCCGTACATCACCGAAGGGATCGGCGAGGACGTCCTGCCGAAGAACGTCGACTTCGACATCATCGATCACTTCGAGAAGGTGACCGACAAGGACGCCGCCGTCATGACCCGGCGCATCACGCGCGAGGAGGGCATCTTCGCCGGGAATTCGGCGGGGTCCGCCATGGCGGGGGTGCTGCAGCTCCGCCACCACTTCAGCAAAGACGACGTCGTCGTGGTCATCTTCCATGACCACGGGTCGCGATACCTCGGGAAGATGTACAACGACGAATGGATGCGTGGGCGCGGCTTCATCGAGATCAGCGGCCTCACGGCCCGCGATCTGGTGGCGATGAAGGTGTCGGGCGAGCTCTACGCCGTGGAGGCGGCGAGGCCGGTCGAGGACGCCATCCGCATCATGAGCGACCGCGACTATTCACAGCTGTCGGTGACGCGCGACGGCCGCGTGATCGGGTCGCTCAACGAGTCGCATCTCTACAACGAGTTCGTGCGGAACCCCGAGATCAAGCGGCAGCCGATCGAGTCGATCATGCAGCCGGCGTTCGCGTTCGCCGACATCTCGACCCCGGTGGAGCTGCTCTCGAAGATGATCACGCCCGAGAATCCGGCCGTCCTCGTCCGTGACTTCAAGACCGACAAAACGTTCATCATCACGCGGTCGGACGTGATTCGCGTGCTGATGTAGAGGCAGGCCTTGGCCGACTGGAAGACAGGGACCGCGATTGACCGACGAACGCTCTCTCCCGTTCTGGAGATCTTCCGCCTGAAGCCGGAGCGCGGAAGCTCATTCCCTCCGTACGTGCCCGGTCAGTACATTGCGTTGCGCCGGGATCGATGCCGGCTGACCAGGCGCGTGGTGGAGGCGGACGGGCGGGAACGCTACGTGCCGGATCTGGATGAATCCGGTCAGCCCAAGGTCGGTCCCGTGACGCACTCCTACTCCATCGCGTCGGCGCCGTGGGAGACCCAGGAGCATGGGTGTCTCGAGTTCTACGTTGTCCTCGAACGGAGTGAGTCCGGAACGCCCGGCCGCTTGAGCGGCTCGTTCTTCGAGATGAGTCCCGGGGACGATGCTGTCAGGTACGTCAATCGCATCACGGGAAATTTCACGCTCGACCACAGGGCGAGCGGTTTCAGCAGCATCCTGCTGGTGGGGACCGGCACGGGCGTCGCGCCATTCGTGTCGATGATCAAGCAACTGCATCACGAGGCGCGCCACGGCAGGGTGGCGCCGGCCCAGTTCACCCTGGTGCACACGAATCGGACATACGACGAGCTCGCGTACCATCAGGAACTGCTCGACGTCGAAGCGTCCCGGGCATGTGATTTCCTCTATGTCGCGTCGGTGAGCCGGCCGACTGCGCGCGACCTTCAGGATCCCCGGCTCGGCCGCGGGCGGGCGAATAATCTGCTCCGTCACATGTTCGGCATGCCCCTGAAGGAAGAAGAGGCCCGGGAGAATCTCTCACGAGTCGTGACACCGGCGCTGCCCACTCACATCTCGCGAGAGGAGCTGCTGCGGCGACTCGATCCGTCACGTACCGTGGTGCTGACCTGCGGCAACCCTGCCTCCATGGAGGACATCAAGTACGTCGCCGACTCCCATCACATGCCTTTCGAAAAGGAAGACTGGTAAGTGGACCTCGGCCTCAGTGGCAAAGTCGCGATCGTGACCGGCTCGAGCCGGGGACTCGGACTGGCGAGCGCGACGTCGCTCGCTGCGGAAGGGTGCTCTGTGTGTCTCTGCGCGCGCGG
>CAZGLC010000504.1:0-2024 GCA_964526235.1 uncultured Bifidobacteriaceae bacterium | reverse complement strand
GGCGGCTGGAGATGCTCGGCGAGCTGGACCATGTGCTCGGCGCCCAGGCGAGCGGCGGTGTCGTGCGAGAGCGGCGCGCGGCCTACGGAGACCCGGCGACCGACGCCGACCTCCGCCAGGGGATCGGGGAGCAACTGCACGGCGAAGTCGCGGCCATGAATCTCGATAACTTCGTCGTCCGGCCGAAGCGTCGCGTGGTGGAGAAGTTTGCGAAGGCCGAGGCGTGGGCTGTCGTGACCCCGGACGACAGACTGGAGCTGTCGAGCGAGGTGGCCGGGCTACCGTCGGAACTCGAAGCCGAGGCGGAGGAAGCCAAGCGCTTCGATTTGCTGCTGCTGAACCTTCAGCTAGCAATCCTGCGCCACGAACCCGGCTTCGAGAGGCTGCGGGATCAGGTCAAGGCCATCGCCGGACTGTTGGAAGAGAAGTCGGCTATTCCGATGGTTCATGCACAGATGTCATTGATCCAGGATGTCCAGACCGATGAGTGGTGGCAGGACGTCACGACGCCGATGCTCGACGTGGTCCGGCGGCGCCTGCGGGACCTGGTCAGGCTGATCGACAAGGAGCAACGGAAGCCCATTTACACCGACTTCGAGGATGAGATGGGCGCTGAGACCGCTCATGAGCTGTTTGGCTTCGGCCCAGACCGTGATTTCGAAAAGTTCCGCGCGAAGGCACAGGAATTCCTCCGCGCTCACCAGGACCACATCGCCATCCACAAATTACGCACCAACAGAGCCCTCACAGGCGCCGACTTCGGGGAACTTGAACGGATGCTGGCTGAGGTCGGGGTTGCCGATCAGATCAATCGAGCGAAGGCGGAATCACAGGGGCTCGGTCTGTTTGTCCGTGCGCTGATCGGTCTGGATCGTGAGGCGGCGAAGGAGGCCCTGGCCGGCTTCCTCGCCGGCAAGACGCTGACGGCGAACCAGATCGAGTTCGTAAACCTTATGGTGAATCATCTGACCGAGCACGGGGTGATGGACGCGAAGCTGCTCTACGAGTCGCCGTTCACGGACCTCACCCCGCGCGGGCCCGATGGGCTGTTTACCTCCAGGCAGGTGGACGAGCTGATCCGAATCCTGGAGCGCGTCAGAGCCACTGCACAAGCAGCCTGACGTCGGGCATAGCATCACGCGTCCACTTCCCCTTCGTCCCACTGCCGCCTGCGCCGCGCTCGCTTGCGCAGGGTTGCCAGGAAGGCCATGAACGCCAGGGTCAGGATTCCGATCCACAGCGCCGAGCCGCTGGTCACGACCGGAATCCAGCTCGTCCAGCGGCGGTAGGGCCCCCACGCGCGCGCGGCAGCCTCGTCCGGCGTGTCGCCCGTCTGCAGCTCGAAGGCGTGCGCGAACAGCGTGCCCCGCGCGACACGATCGACGATAGCCCCGGGCACTGTCGCCCCATCACGTTCCCGGATGTCCGACACCAGCGCAGCGGCAAGGAGATACGCGCTGGCCGTCTCCTGTTGTGCCTCGGAGTCGAAGAGGCGACCGAGGTCAGCGAGGCCAGGATTACCGACGGTCGCGAGCAGGAGTCGCACCTGGCTGGTGACGCCCCATCCTTGTTCGACCGACGTGGCCACGCCTTCGTGGAACCAGCGAGGTAGTGGCCCGTCGCCCGCCTGGGCCGAGAGCGCCAGGTGCACCACCTCGTGCGAGACGACCGACTCGAGCGACCCGTAGGGATAGGGGCCCACGCGCGCGGGGAAGATCGCCACGTCGTGGGAGCCGAACGCCTCGCCCACGATCCAGCGGGGAGTCGCGCGGGCGCGCGAATCGTCTTCCGGGATAAGCGTGACGTGGATCTGCGGCGGCACGTTGAGCCCGGCTCGCGCAAGCACTCCCGCGAGCTGCTGCCGATCGATGTTCCGTACGCGATCAGCCATGGGAGCGAGCGACGGCGGTGCCTCGATCGTCAGATCCAACTCACCGCGTTGCGCCATCGAGCCGGTCGTGCTGGCCAGCAGCATGAAACCGGCGATGCCGTTGTACAGCCAGTGGCTCACCCCACCAGCTTAA
>CAZGLC010000503.1:0-2031 GCA_964526235.1 uncultured Bifidobacteriaceae bacterium | reverse complement strand
CGCGTCCGCTACCTCGTGCTCGTGACCGTCGCGGGCACGTTCTTCCGAATCCAGCCGATCGCCCACTTGATGATCGCGTCGCTGTTCCGCTCCGACATCATCATGTGGCTGTTGCCGCTCAAGCCGGCGTCTTCGAGCCGCACGAACTCCGCCGGCACGCCCGCCTGCTTGAGAAACCTCGGGATGCACGGATCGTAGACGCGGTGATAGGTGCCGTTGGCCGAGATCGCCACGACGGGGATCTTCTGCCATCGCACGAGTTTGCGCGCCGGCTCCTTCTGCATCCAGCAGCGCGCCTCGTCCGGCCGCTCCGACTTCTCCTCGAGCACGACGGCGATCTCGCCAGGCGTCTTGGCCGGCGGGTCGTATTCGTACGGGTTGTTCGTCAGGCCCCATGAATTCGGGTTGCGCGGTCCCGTCGTCACCTTCGCCGTGTCGACGTTGCCGAACTGCGGCCCGCCCGGCTCGGCGGTGATCATCGCGCGCACCAGGTGCGGCCGCGCCTCGGTGATGTCGAAGCCGAAGCCGCCGCCCTGCGAGTGCGTGAACATGATCACGGGCGTCCCGATCGTCTCGAGCAGCGCAATCCCCGCCGGCAGGGTGAGCTGCCCGGTCGCGCCGGCGAACTGCACCTGCGTCTTCATGAAAAAGTCGAACACGGGATCGCCCATCTTGCCGCTGCCCGGCCACTGCGTGTGGTTCATCTTCAGCGGAAAGTCGCCGCGCTCGCGCGCGTTGGTCCAGATCCGCTCGATCTCGAGCGCCGTGCGGATCCCGAGGGTGCCGTCGAGCGGCGTCTTGCCGTCGGGCCCCGGCAGCGGCACGTAGGGCGATCGGCCGCGCGCCGGGTAGTCCACGATGTAGACGACGAAGCCTTCGTCGATGAGGCGGTAGGCCCAGCCGGCGCGGCCGTCGGGCGTCTGCATCCAGTCCACGCCCGTCTGCCCGTTGCCGTGGAAGAGCACGATCGGGTTCGGATGGCGGATCTGCCGCGGCACCAGCACTTCTGTGTACATCGGCCCGCGCATCACGCGGCGGTCGCCCTCGAGCGCGTACTGGCCGCCGGCGTAGAAGACGCCCTTGCGCGCCAGGTTGTCGGTGGAGAACGTCGGGATCGTCTTCGGCGGCATGGCGCGCGAGGTGCTTTCGCCGCGTCCCGGCCGCACGTTGGTGCTGAGCCAGCTGCCGATGTACTTGGCGATGTCGGCGCTGTTTTTCTCGAGCATCATCACGTGGCTGTTGCCCGAGATGCCGGCGCTTTCCGGTTCGACGTACTGCGTCGTAACGCCCGCCTGATTGAGCCACCTGGCGAGGCAGTGGTCGTACGAGCGGTGGTAGCTCCCGTCCATCGACAGGAAGAGCACCGGGATGCGCGCCAGGTTCTTCAGCGTGCGCGCCGGCTCCTGCTGCACGTAGCACGGCACCTTGTCGGGTGCCGGCGCCTGCGCCTCGAGCATCGTCTGCAGCTCTGTGGGGTCGCTGATCGGCGGGTCGTACGTGATCGGGCTGTTGGACACGCCCCACGTCATGCCGCCGCCGCCCCCGCCGCCGGCCGCGTTGTAGACCAGCTTCACGTTGTCCACGCTCCGGATCGGCGGCGCCTGCGGCTCGACGGTCGCGATCGCCCTCACGAGGGTCGGCCGCGCGTCGGCCACGAGCCAGCCGGCCGTGCCGCCCTGCGAGTGCGTCAGCAGGATGACCGGCGTGTCGATCGCGTCGAGCAGCGCCACGTACGCGTCGCGCGTCAGCCGCTCGTTGCCGCCGTACTGGACCTGCGACTTGGCGAACTGATCGAACACCGGATCGCCGACGCGGCCCGACCCGGGCCACTGCGTGTGCTTCTTCGCCGCCGGGAAGCGCGCGAGCGCGGCCGACGCCGTGAAGTTCGTTTCGAGCGTCGTCGTCGTCCGATAGTTCAGATTGCCGTCCACACCGGGGACGTACTGCGAGCGCCCGCGTGTCGGCACGTCGGTCGTGTAGACGACGTAGCCCATGTCGAGGAAGTTGTAGGCCCAGCCGGGGCGGCCGTCG
>CAZGLC010000502.1:0-2036 GCA_964526235.1 uncultured Bifidobacteriaceae bacterium | reverse complement strand
GTTAGACGCCAAAAAGGAGGCACGTCGAAATGGAACGCCCATCGACCTTTCGGATCGCCGTGGCCGTCTCCGTGCTCCTCACCGTCCCGATGTCTCGTACAGGCCAAGCGCAGAACGCGCTTCCGGCGGTATCCGATCATCTTGCTGACATCAACGGTATTAGGCTCCACTACCGAGTTGTCGGTACTGGACCTGCGCTGCTGCTAATCCACGGATTCACGTGGACCGGCGAGTGGTGGGACCCTCTCCTGCCCGCTTTCGCTCGCGACCATCGCGTCATCGTTGTCGATCTGCCGGGACACGGGCGTTCCACGAGCCATCCCGGCCCGTGGTCGTACCGGCAGGTTGCGTCCGACATGTACGTCCTGCTTGATCGGCTCGGGGTTCAGCGTGTCCGAGCAATTGGACACAGCGCAGGTGGGAACACTCTGGTGCACATGGCCACACAGCAGCCCGCGCGAATGGAAGCCATGGTGCTAATAGCCGGCGGTCATCGCCTTCTGAACTCAGCTCGCACATACGCGCGAGAAACGCCGGCATACGAGGCTCTGTCAGATGCCTGGCGAGCTGCTCATCTGAGGGTGCAACCAGGCGGGGAAGCGCAAGTTCGAACGCTCTTGGACGCTCTTCGCACCATTGGCGACGACTACGAGGACATGAGCTTCACCACGGAGCGCATTTCCCAGATTCGCGCAAGAACCCTGCTGGTGTGGGGCGACCGCGACCCGTACTACCCAATCGACGTGGCGATCGAGTTGTTCCAGGCGATTCCCAATGCCGCGCTCTGGGTCTTGCCTTCTCAAGAGCACTTCCCCCTCTGGCCTGAATGGGGAGGTTCAGCCGAGGCTGCACGCGAGTTCCCCGTGCTTGTGTCGCGATTTCTGAATGGTTCTAAGTAAACGACGTACGGCGCGGAGACCACGTCCCCTGGTCGAACGGTGGCGTCTAACACCGCATGCACCAGACGGCGCTGCTCGGTCATGGAAGCGCCGCTGGTGATGCGTTGCCGTTATACGGACGGATTCAGGATTGGGTTACGGACGACCCAGGGACCGCGACAATGACGGCGCCCTGATGAACCGACCTTGGAGAATGGAGTCCGTTGATGAGCATCAGACGAGTTGTGCCGGACATCAAGTCCCAGAATCTCGCCGAAAGCCGTGCGTTCTACGTTGATTTCCTGGGCTTGGAGCTGGCGATGGACATGGGGTTTGTCATGACGTTCGTATCGCCGAGCAATCCGACAGCCCAGATCAGCGTCGTGCGGGATGACGGTGGTTCAACGCTGCTGCCAGATGTGAGCGTCGAGGTCGCAGACGTCGATCAAGTGCACAAACGTGCTGTCGAACGCGGCCTCAAGATCGTCTATCCGCTCACTGACGAGCCATGGGGCGTTCGCCGCTTTTTCGTAGTCGATCCGAATGGAACCATTCTTAACGTTCTGAGCCATCTGCCTGCTGAATCGAAATGAAGACCCGTTAGCAGCAGTGACACTCTCGGGCGGGTTTGTGTCGGTGCGGGGCACATTCGAGCGGCCGTATAACATCCGAATGGAGCCGACGCGCCAGGCGGTCGGGTGCTATCCTGACACTGCGGCGCACGGCTCATTCGGACCGTTATACGGACGGCGCCCAATTCATTTTCCTTTAGGTACTCGGGGTGGCTCGAACGACAGCGCCAAACGCGCGCAACGAGCTAATTCGAATTCGCTGACGAAGCCGGGCGCCGGTGTGTGTCGGTGCTTCTTCGAACGCCCGGGGTTATTCGTGACGTGGCACGAGAGCGATTCGGCGCGCGCCACCGCATCCATCGGGCCTTTGAAATGATTCAGCGTCAGCGTGGTCGGTGACACTGCTGTACTTGCGGCTGTGATCGGCGCGCGCTGGCCTTGGGTGATCCGCATATCCAGTCGTGGGTCAACGTTTTGGTCTGTGAGGTGGCCGCGTTCCGACGGGCCGTATAACATTGCGCTGCAGCCGACGATCGACGCACCACCAACCGGGCGCGCTCGCGCCACTCGGCGCCGCGGCACTTAA
>CAZGLC010000501.1:0-2040 GCA_964526235.1 uncultured Bifidobacteriaceae bacterium | reverse complement strand
ATATCGATCGCGTGAAGCAGGAGGACGTGGCGAAGATCGGCGGCGGGCCGCCCGAAGAATAATTACCGCATCAGCAGGGCCATCTGCTGGGCCGCCGACTTCTTCGTGCCCCCCTCGACAATCAGCTGACCGCACGCGGCGCGGATATCGCGGCCGCGGCTCTTGCGGACCGACACGGTGATGTAACGGTCGGCGAGGACTTGCGCGAAGCGGTCGACGCGCTCGTCCGACGGCCGCTCGAACGGGATGCCGGGCGCCGGGTTGAGCGGGATCAGATTGACCTTCGCCTTGATGCCCGCGAGCAGCTTCACGAGCCGCCGGGCGTCCTCCGGTGTGTCGTTGACGCCGTCGAGCAGGACGTACTCGAACGTGATGCGGCTGCGCTTCTTCAACGGAAACCGGCGGCACGCGTCGAGGATGTCAGCGAGCGGATACTTCCGGTTGGGCGGCACGAGCGCCGTCCGCTGTTCGTCGGTCGTCGCATGGAGCGAAATCGCGAGGTTCGGCATGAGCGGCTCACGCGCCAGACGCTCGAGTCCCGGAACAATGCCGACCGTCGACAGCGTCACGCGCCGGGGCGAGACGGCGAGCCCGCGCTCGGAATGGAGCATCCGCAGCGCCTTCATCGTGTTGTCGTAGTTGTGCAGCGGCTCGCCCATGCCCATCAGTACGATGTTGAACGGCTGATCGAGCAGGCCGGTCGCGGCGGCGAGCACGCGCACCTGCCCCGCGATTTCGCCGGCCGTGAGATTCCGGACGAGGCCCATCCTGCCGGTGAGACAGAAGCCGCACGCCATCGCGCAGCCGACCTGCGTCGAGATGCAGAAGGTCATCGACGGCGTGTCGGGAATGAAGACGGCCTCGATGCGCGTGCCGTCGGCGAGCTCGAGCAGGAACTTCCGGGTGCCGTCGACCGACCGCTCGTCGCCGACGGTCCGCGGGGTCGTCACCGTGCAGTCGGCCGTGAGCGTCTCGCGCAGCGTCCGCGACAGATCGGTCATCCGATCGACGTCGGTGACGCCGCGTTTATAGATCCAGCGGTAGAGCTGACGCGCGTGGAAACGCTCGACGCCGCGCGCCTCGAGGGCCGCTTCCAGCTCAGCAGGCTCGAGCTCCGCCAGATCGATCGGTGAACGGCTCATGCTATGTCTCGCATTCCCATCAAGATGCGAGCATTCGATTGTACAACCCGTAAACGTATCGGACGGTGGCGGCGGTTCCGTGGTATCATGGTGGAGTTCTTCTAATTGCTTGTCTATCAACGGTTTGCGGTGAGCAAGCCGACCGATTCCTGATCATCCGTGGCCCAAGCAACCATCGTTCGTGACGTGCTCCCCAACGGACTCCGGCTCGTCACCGAGAGGATGCCGCACGTCCGGTCGGTGAGCATCGGCGTGTGGCTCGCGCGCGGCTCGCGTCACGAGCCGCCGGAGCAGAGCGGCATCGCCCACTTCGCGGAGCACATGCTCTTCAAGGGGACCGCGACCCGCACCGCCGAGGACATCGCCCAGACCATCGACTCGATTGGCGGTCAGATGGACGCGTTCACCGCGAAGGAGTACGCGAGCTACTACATCAAGGTGCTCGACGAGCACCTGTCGCTTGCGGTGGACGTGCTCTCCGACATCGTGATGCATCCGGCCTTCAGCCCCGAGGACCTCCAGCGCGAGAAAAAGGTCGTCCTCGAGGAGATCAAGATGGTCGAGGACACGCCCGACGATCTCGTGCACGAGCTATTCACGGAGCGGTTCTGGCGGGACCATCCCCTCGGCCGGCCCATTCTCGGGACGCGCGAGACGGTCGAGTCACTCGATGCCGGCGGTCTGCGCCGCTATTTCAACGGCGCGTACACGTCGCCGAACCTGATCGTCTCCGCCGTCGGCAACGTCGAGCACCAGCAGGTGCGCGATCTCGTCTGGCGGTACTTCGAGGGGCTCCCCTCGTCCAGCGATTCGGTCGTCGACGAGCCGCCGCGAGTCGTGCCTGACGTCCTGATTCGAAACAAGGAGCTCGAGCAGAGCCACGTGTGCCTCGGCACAA
>CAZGLC010000500.1:0-2043 GCA_964526235.1 uncultured Bifidobacteriaceae bacterium | reverse complement strand
AGGCGTTTCGCGACAGAAACTAGTCTAGAGGAGTCGTTTGTGACCGCAAGCACGCCGCGTCGTGCGTCCGCAGGTATGATGCTGCTGGCGCTCTCCTGGTTTCCACCGGCCGCTGTCTGGGCGCAGCCGCCCGTCACCCCAGATCGAACCACGAACGTCGAGGTGGACCCGATCCGGTGCTGGTGGCGGACGAGCGCTGCCGCGGTGCGCATCGGCCAGACCTTCTCGATCATTCTGACGTGTGCCGTCCTGGAAGCGGACGATGTGCAGGCCGTGCCGGACCAGTCTGCGCTCGACGGCGCGGCGATTCAGATCGCGCCGTTCGAAATCGTGGCGAGTGCGCACCCATCCGATCTGCGAAGCGGCCTGCGGCGGTTCTTTCAGTACGACTACACCGTTCGAGTGATCAGTCCGGACGTGATTGGAAAGGATGTGCCCCTGCCAGAGCTGGTTATTCACTACCGCGTCGACAGCCGGCTGCGGGGCAACGCGGCGCTGCAGGGTCGAGACCTCACGTACCATCTCCCCGCGCACTTTGTTCGCGTGGTATCGACGGTGCACGAATCGGCGATCGACATCCGCGACATGCCCGACGAGCGCTTCGGCCGCATTGAAGCGCTACTGTACCGCGCTGGTGTGCTCGAGATCGTCGCGATCACACTGATGGGCTTCGCCGGGCTGATGGTGGCCCTCGCGATCGCGGGGCTCGTGCGGCGGCGCGCAGGTCACATCGCAAAAGCCGAGGACCGGACGATCGGAGAAGCTGTCGTCCTCGCGCTCGCCGAGCGCGAGCTGGCGTCGGTACAGCGAGAGAGCGAACAGCATGGGTGGAGCGATCCGCTTCTGAGCCGCGCGTTGGCGGCGCTGCGGGTCGTAGCGGCGTCCGCGCTTCGTCGTCCCGTGAGCCAGCGCCCGGCCGAGGCTGGGGGGCAAGCGGGCGACGGTCGCCTGATCCTCCAGCGCTTCGGGCGGCGCAGCAAGGCGATGGCGGTCTCCAGCGTCATCACGAGCGAAGACGTGGCACGGGAGCTGAACCGCCTGCCGCCAACCGCGGCCTCCGCCGACCGGCAGTTGCTCGAGAGTCTTCACGCCGAACTGACAACCATGGCGGCGGCACAGTACGGGCAGCAGCAAGAGATGAATCGCGAGTCGCTTGATGCGGCGCTCGGCAGCGCCGTCGCGTTGGCGCGCCGCCTCAAAGCCGAACGCTCGTGGTCGAGCCAGTACTTCCGCCGCCTGACGGGGCGTGCGTCGCAGCAGGAACAACAGGTGTGACCTCCGTCTGGACCCTGCCGGCTCTCCTCCGCGAAAAGATCGAGGAGGGGCTGAGCTTCCGACTCGCCGACCTGCGGTTCTGGCACGATGACGAGGTCCGGCTCATGCTCGTCGCGCTGGTGGCGCTCGCGATCACCATGCTGATCGTCCGTACCCTGATACGGAGTCGGTCGCCCCGCCACGGCGTCATCGTGCCCGCGCTGCTCGCGTCGGTTCCGCGGTCCCGCACCGCATACGTCGTCCATGTGCCGGCGGCGTTGTTCTTCGTCGGTCTGCCCTTCTTCATGCTGGCGCTTGCCGACCCGTTCACGGCATTGGTCAGCCGCGAGGTGTCGTTTCCCGGACGGCGCATAGGCATCATGATCGATGCATCGGTCAGCATGCGGCTGCCGTTCACAGCGGCCACGTTGAATCGACGCGCGCCGAGCGACGCCGTGTTCTTCACGACGATCGCCGCCGCCGAGCGGTTCGTCCAGCTGCGCATTGACGGGAAGTACCGCGACCTGATCGGGGTCGTCGAATTCGGCAACGACGCCTACGTGATCATGCCGTTCACAAGCGACTACGACAACGTGCTGCTCAGCATCTCCCTGATCGGCGACCCACAGGAGTTCGGTCGTTTCCCCTCCCAGGGAACGACGATCGCTCGCGCCATCAATGAGACCATCGGGTTGTACAAGATGTTCAACTTCCTCGATGCGTCAGGCAATCTCATGATCATTTTCAGCGACGGCGAGGACAGCACGTATCAGCTTGGAAACGTCACCC
>CAZGLC010000499.1:0-2046 GCA_964526235.1 uncultured Bifidobacteriaceae bacterium | reverse complement strand
GGGTTCGGACGAGAGCATTTTCATGGATGGCAGCGCTGCTCCACTTTAACAAGCTGTTCCAAATTCCATTCATCGTCCTCCATGAAGTGTGCGGGGTGAGCTACCGCGACTTGGTGGAGTTATTCTTGCAGGGTCCGCTCGACGCGTATTCCGTGGTCGCGGGAGTACGGAACTTTTTTCTCGAGAAAGCGCGCGACATCCAAGGCGGCGGGCCGGAATATTGTCAGGCACCCGCTTGGCTGAATATCTGGTGGCCGGCAGACGAATATCTCCTCATTCAGCTCTATGCAGAACAGAAACTCGAGACGTTCTATGAGGAAGTCGAACAGCTCATCAGCCGTTTGCTCCAGCAGCGTGCGCTGATCCTTCCCCCAGAGCTGCTCCATGAGGCGATTCTGTTGAATAAGCACCTGCTGAAGCTTCCCTTTCAGACCGAAGACCGGACACTCCATCTGTCGTACAACATCTGGGAGTTTTACCAATCTGCGCTCAAGGGTCTGGGGTTGCCCCTGCAACAGCGGCCGTCCCACTACCATATCGACCGCACGAGCAAGACCTGGTCCACCATGGACGATTGGTGCCGTGAGGTCATCTGGTACGGCAATAAGAAGGGGGCGTACCTGTACGGAAACAACGCGGTGGAGCCACAGTTATCCGGGCATTACTGAGCCCATCCCACAGGAGCACACGTGCAGTATCGGCCATTGGGTCACACAGGCTTAACCGTTTCAGAGATTGGTTTTGGAGCCTGGGGCATCGGTGGGCCGTCCCACGATGCAGCAGCTTACGGGCCCACGGACGATCGCGAGTCGCTGCGCGCGCTACGCAGGGCGTTTGAGCTCGGAGTGACTTTTTACGACACGGCGGCTCTCTACGGCTATGGACACAGCGAAGAACTCATCGGCGAGGCGTTCAAGGACACGCGCTCGCAGGTCGTGATCGCCTCGAAGGTCGGCCGCGTAGATGCCGCGGGACGGCAGAATTTTTCGCCCGCGCATCTTCGCGCCTCCCTCGCAGCAAGCCTCCGCCGGCTGCGGACAGATTACCTCGACGTGTATCAGCTGCACGATCCGTCGATCGAATGGCTTGAGCAAGCGGATGAGAGCTTGGAAACGCTCGCCGCGCTGCAGCGCGAGGGGTACCTCCGCGCCGTTGGGATCTCGTGCCGCTCGCCGCAGGAAGCGGTCGAGATGAGCGAGCGGTTTGGGGTCCGCTGCGTCCAGGTGAACTTCAACCTGGTTGATCAGCGGGCTCTCGCGTGCGGATTGCTCGAACGCTGCGGGCAGCTAGGGGTCGGCGTCATCGTCCGCACACCGTTGTGTTTCGGATTTCTCACGGGCGCTTATGCGTCCGATAGCGTCTTTGAACGTGGCGATCATCGGACGCAATGGTCCGCGGAGCAACGCGCGGTGTGGGCCCGTGCGCCGCAGCAGTTTGCCTCGCTGCTAGCGCGTCGTCGCCAGTCTCCGGCGCAACTTGCGCTGCGGTTTTGCCTCTCGTATTCGTCGCTCTCGACGACGATTCCGGGGATGCTGACGGTGCAGCACGTGGAAGAGAACGTGGCGGCGAGCCAACTGGGCCCCTTGCCGTCGGAAGAACGAGCCGCGATCGAACAGATTTATCGACAGCACGCGTTTTTCGTGGAGTCCCGCGGGCACTCGAGGCTACTCAAGACGGCGGACATGGGAGCCAGAGACGGGGCGAACAACATGATGGAGCGCGGTGTATGAGCGTACCGAGTGGCGCTGAGCTGCTGCTAGCGACAGCGACCCAGCGGCAGCAAATGGATGAGCAGCGATTGGCGGCCAAGGCGCGTTGGCTGCGACTGCAGACCTTGGAGATGATCGGCTCAGCGGGCAAAGGTCATATCGGCGGCTCGTTTTCGTGCATTGAGCTGCTCGTCGCGCTCTATTATGGCGGCATCCTACGCTTCAATCCGACCCGGCCGGATTGGCCGCAGCGCGACCGGCTCATTCTCAGCAAAGGGCATGGCACGCTCGGCATCTATCCATTGCTGGCCGACCTCGGCTATTTCTCGCTTAAGGA
>CAZGLC010000498.1:0-2050 GCA_964526235.1 uncultured Bifidobacteriaceae bacterium | reverse complement strand
GAAGCGGTGCTCGCCGCGCTTGCGGAAGACCGCCTTCTCCTTCTCGCTGAAGGCGCGGCTCTGCTGGCCCTCCTGCTCGGCAATGGCGTCGTCGGCCTCGCACTCCCACTGGTCGCAGAGGCGCTTGTAGAACATCAGGGACAGGATGTAGTTCTTGTAGTCCTGCCCCGCGGTCTTGCCGCGCAGGATGTTCGCCGCGCCCCAGAGGTGAGCTTCGAGCTGCTGGAGGGTGAGCTTCATGCCGGTCCTCGCTCGGCCCGGTAGTATCGCCGCTGCGGGTCCTGCGGCCCCGTGCCGATCTCGCGCACCAGCCCGCGGCCGACCATGCGGGCGAGCCTGGTGCGCGTGGCCCGCGGCGTGAGGCCGATCGCCTCGGCGATCTCGCTCGTCGAATGGCCCTTGTCGCCGGAGAGGGCGGCGAGGATGGATTGGTCGGTGTCGTCGAGCACGGGGCGGCCCACCCGCGCGGTGGCGATCGTGACGCGGAAGCGTGTGGCCAGTTCTTCGAAGACCGGCGCCGCGAGCCCCGCCTCGCGGCAGGCGGCGCTCATGCGCTGGATGCCGCTGCCCCACTGCTCGATCAGGCCGAGAGCGTGGAAACTGCGGCCGATCACCCGGTTGCGCAGCTTCGACACGCCGCGCGGCAGATCCTCGAGCGTGAGGCCGAAGGGCAAGAGACCCGGGTTCTCGACCTCGAGGCGATCGTCGAAGATCGAGAGGCGCAGCGGCGCGCCGCGCTGCGCGAAGTCGGTGTGGGCCACCGCGTTGATGATCGCTTCGCGCACCGCTGCGGGCGGAAAGTTCCAGCGCTCCTTGCGGCGCACGGCGCCGATCTCGGCGCCGTGCAGGGCGTGCTTGTGGACGAAGGCGATCGCCTCCTCGACGGCGCGCACGGGCAGGGAGCGGATCTCGGCGCGATCGACGATGCGGCTCTTGTCGGTGCCCTGGAAGCGGCCGGCCTGGATCCAGGCGTCCGGGAAGTGGCGCTCGCGATCCTCGCCGAAGAGGATCATGCCGCCCACGGTCGGAACCTTGCGACCCTGATGGTCCGTGAGGAGTCGCAGGGTCTCCAGGTCCCGGCGGGCGAGCGTCCGGAAAGGGGCAAACGACTCGGAAGCGGCTCGGAAGTCGAGGGCTTCCGAGTCGAGCCCCGGCATGGGCTGCTCGTCGAAGCCTTCGCCCCGCGCGAAGCGTCGCAGCTCCTCGATCAGCTCGGCGTCGGCGCGGCGGTTGGTCGAGCCCACCCGGACGTACACGCCGCCGGCGGGACCCTCGCGGGTGAGGTGGTGCGGTCGGCTCGGGCTGGGATGGACCTGCAGCGCCAGCACCTGCGTCCGGCGCCACGGGAGGATCTCGATCTCGGGGACGATGCGCGGGCTGATGTGGTCGCTGACGAGGCTGGCCAGGCGCTCCTCCAGATCGAGCGGGTCGGGCACGCCACGGACGTGCCGGCTCCTGTCCTCCACGCCGACGAGCAACGTCCCGCCCGCGGTGTTGGCGAAGGCGACGATCGTCTTGAGCGCCCCGTCGGGCGAGGAGAGGTCGCGCTTGAACTCGAGCGTCTTGCCCTCCGGGCGCTTGAGGATCTCCACGAGGTCCATGACGCTCGGAAGTATACTCAGAAGGCGCTGGATGCATCAAGCTTCCGAGCTGCCGGACCCACCTGTCGCTCGGGGCGTCTAACGGCCGGCGCTCACCCGCGGCGCGCGCGTGTATTTGGCGCCGTCGGGTCCAGTCCGTGTTATGCGGCTCTCGCTATCGTCCACTGGTCTAAGCTAGAGCAGCAGTGGCTAAAAGGGGGCGAACGGCCAGTCCGATGGGAGCCCGAATATGGAGCGTCCTACGGACTGAAATCGGGCAGCCGAGGTAAACGCGTGCTGAGTGATGACATGGACATCCCGGAAGTGCCGCTCGATGCCTTTCTCTCGCCTAATGCCGCTCGTCCCGGCTGCCCTCTGCACGAGGTCGACCGCCTCTGCTGCCGCCTGTATCCCATGCGTCGAAGCCAACTGAATCTTGTCCTCCTGCTTCTGGGGGAGCATCTGTCCCT
>CAZGLC010000497.1:0-2069 GCA_964526235.1 uncultured Bifidobacteriaceae bacterium | reverse complement strand
ATCTGCCCGTAGAGCGCCGCAGGCACGGGTGCCACAGTCACGAGCGCCCACCGATTCTGCGGCGGGATAGTCTTCGCGTAGGAGGTATCCCATTCGACCTGTACCGTGTGTCGGAACTCCTCTCGGTCGGGCTTCCACGTATAGGCTGGTTCGACGACCTTGCCGATACCGAGGATCTGGGACGTGCCCTTGTTCGCAACCACGAGATCGCCTGGTTCGAGCTCGCTCAGCGTCCAGACCTCGTTGGCCTTCTTGCTGATCGTTGGTCTGTGGTTGTTGTAGGTGTCGCTGTACTCCTTCTCGAATCGCGCGCGAAACGACTCCTTGGACTCAAAGTCACGAAGGTCGCCCACCTGGTCCCATCCCACGCAGATGTATCCCTCGCGGAGACAGTCGTCCCAGTACTTAGCGTTCTCACCAGGCGCGATCTTGACGATGCGCCGCTGATCGCGCGGGTCAGCCCAGTTGTAGAAGAAACGTTCGACTTCAGGCGGCGACCATCCCTCGAATTCGGATCGACTGCGCACGGCATCGAGTAGGGCGCGGTTGAGCCGTACGACATCCAGGCCGCGGTCGTCTGCCTCTGGGCGATCCAGGGCCCGCAAGAAGTGGCGGAGGTGTTGTTTCGAAGCAATTGGCAGGACGTCGGTAGGGAAGTACACGCGAAGCGTCTTGAGCCGAAGGGCGGGTCCGCCGGACAACGGGGTGAGATCGTCGATTGTGTTCCAGTCCCCCGCTTTGGCTTTCTCAAAGGCTTGGACGAATGCCTGCCGAACGGCGACCCACGCTTCCTGTTCGTCTTTGTACTCCGGGTCGAAATACCACCCCGGCTTGTCCTTGTGCTTGTAGATGATCAGCTTTCGTGCTGAGCCGCCCCGAATGCTCCCGAGATGCTGACTGCGGTACTCCATCCACTGGCAGAACGTGTCATCCGATGTGTCTTGACCGAGCGCATAGCGCTCCAACGGCATCGCAGGCCACTGGTCAATCGGAAAGCGATCCGTGACTTCCTTCCTTTCGTGCTCCCCGAGGGCGATGTGTTCATGTGCAGAGGCACGATCGTAAGAGGCAAGCGCCGCATCGAGAGACGGACGTTCATTAGGCACGGTCTGGATTCCTCTACGGCTCGGACGTGGTCGCTCGGAAAGGGTGAGCCCGGTCGATTCTATGGGAGCGGCCGTCACGTACCAAGCAGCGTGATCGGCACCTGCGACCTGCAGTACCAGACACCACCCGACAAGACCCAAGCGTGAATTGCGGTCTTTCCACCCCTCTGCCCATACTCGAAGCACCGCAAGTGGTTGGCCCCAGTGCCGAGCAGCACTCTTAGCTGGATCCACGAGGGAGCACACGGGAGGAAAACATGTGGGACAGGTACGATCCGCGCGACGACGATCGCGATCGTGGCAGCGGCTGGGACCGCAGCCTCGGGGGTCGTGGCAGCACGGGCGATCGCGCGCGGAACGAGGAGCGCGATCCACGCGACGTGTTCACGAGAGACCTCGACCTGCCGCGCGGCCGGGAGCGCCGGCCAGTGCGGGACCGCGACCGTGTCTACGAGATCAACGGCACCGAGAGCCGCATGCTGGGGACCGTCGGGGCCTTTCGGGTTATGTCCGAGACCGATCTGCACGACTTGCGCGACGATTCCTATAGTCCGCGTCGGAGCGCTCGACATCTCGAAAGCGAGGGACTGATTCGGACGAGCCCGCTCAGTTCCGACGATCGCGCCGTCGTCCTGACCGAGCGCGGGCGAGACCTCCTCGAAGCCAACCGATACGAACGCCACGACCGTGCGCACGAGCCCCGACAGACCTTCTACGCTGGTCTCAGGAAGCCGCGTGAGCTGACGCACGACACCAAGGTGTATCGCGCCTACCAGCGCGCGGAGGAGCGACTGCGGGACGGAGGCGGCCGGGTCCGGCGAGTCGTCCTCGACTACGAGCTGAAGCGCGACTATCAACGATTCCTCCACGAGCGCAACCGAGGCAAGAAGGACTGCGACGGCCGGCCGGACGTGAGCTTTCGGCAAGCGAGGATGAAATCGACGGCGTCCCCCTGATACCGTC
>CAZGLC010000496.1:0-2090 GCA_964526235.1 uncultured Bifidobacteriaceae bacterium | reverse complement strand
CCGGCCGATGGACGCCGGGCCGGCTGACGACCCGGTTCTGGCGGTACAACCTCGAGGCGCTGCACTTCGTCTACGGCGGGCTCCTGAGCGCGTACGTCGTGCTGTATTTCCGGAGCAGCACCTCCGCGCGGCCCGCGGTGTTCCTGCTGCTGCTCGTCGGCGTCATGGTGATCAACGAGGTGCCGTTCGTGCGCGGGACGGGCTACCGGCTGCGGCTCGGGCTGTACGGCTTCTGCGTGCTGTCGTTCCTCACGTATTTCATTCCGATTCTGATCGGCCGCATCGGCGGATGGGTCTTCCTGCTGTCGCTGCTCTGCTCCGCCGCTGTGGTCTGGCGTGTCACGGCATGGCTGGCCGGCCGGGGTGAGGACCGGAGACGCGAACGCCTGCGCCTGTTCGCGCCTGCGGGCGCGGTGCTGGCGCTCGTCGCGGTGCTGTATGTGCTGCGGCTGATTCCTCCCGTGCCGCTGTCGGTGCAGTTTCAGGGCATCTACCACGACATCCGCCGCGACGCGGGCCGCTACACGCTCGTCTACCAGCAGCCGCCGTTCTGGGCGCCGTGGCGTCGCGACTCGCGCCCGTTCGAGCGGCGCGACGGCGACCGGCTGCACTACTTCGCGCGCGTCTTCGCGCCGGCAGGCTTCGAGCACCGCGTCGTCATTCGCTGGGACGTCCTGGACCCGCGGACCGGCGACTGGATGACGACCGATCGCATTCCGCTCGCCGTCGTCGGCGGCCGGGCCGAAGGCTTTCGCGGCACCGCGGTGAAGGCGAACTTCACGCCGGGCCGGTGGCGTGTGACCGCCGAGACCGGCGACGGCCGTGCGATCGCGACGCTCTCATTCGAGGTCGAAGAGGACGCTGGCGGTCGCGAACGTCAGTGGCGCACCATCAGCGCCTGAGCGAACCGACGATGAAACCGTAGCGATCGCGCGTTGAAAACGGCGACGGAGCTCGTCTCCCCTCGGGACCTCTCGGGACCTCTCGGGACCCCCAACCGGTATGATATTGCATACGATATGATGTCGAAGTGCTCGGCCGGACGGTCCTCGACACCGATGTCCTCGTTGCGGCCGTCCGCAGCGATCGTGGTGCGTCCAGAGTGCTCCTGACCGCGGCGCTCGAGCAGCGCTATCCGACACTGGCGTCGGTGCCTCTGATGCTCCAATACGAGTCCGCCCTGACCCGTGCCGAGCACCTTGCGGCGGCACGTATTTCGGCGGCGGACGTCGAGATCCTGCTCGATGCGCTTGCGGTGGTGGTCGAGCCCGTCCGCATCTCGTATTTGTGGCGTCCGGTGCTCGCTGACGCGGGCGACGACCTCGTGCTCGAAACAGCCGTGAATGGCGGTGCGAATACCGTGGTGACATTCAATCGCCGGCATTTCGAACCGGCAGCGGCTGCGTGTGGACTCGATATCCTGGCGCCGGCGGAGGCAGTGCGACGAGTGGGGAACCGCCGATGAAAAAGAGCAACTTTGCGTTGAGGCTTCAACCGTCATTGATGGAAGAAGCGAAGAAGGTCGCGAAGGCGGAAGGTGTAGCCGTGAATCAACTCATCAACGTTGCCGTTGCCGAGAAGGTCTCGGCGCTGCGCACCGAAGCGTATTTTGCGGAACGCGGCGTCAAGGGCGAGATCAAGAAAGCGCTGCACGTTCTCGAGCGCGCGGGCAAGGGCAACCCACCCGTTGCCGGGGATGAACTACCTCTGAAGAGCACTCGCCGTCGTCGGTGACGGAGTCCCCCAACGTCGGCGTCATGCGCGCCCTCGTTTCCGGAACTGGCCAAGCGCGATGAGGCGCGGATCCGTGTCGTACGGAAACCATCGATGCGACTGTCGGATCTTCGAAGAGTCAATCACACGACGATGCCGAAAGGCGGGCGCCTTCGATACGTGCCGATCCGTGCGCACGCTGCTGGAGTCGGTCACTCACCATCGGGCACTGGCCGGATCACGTCGATCCGCGCCGAGTGCCCGGGCGCTGCGCCGAATGGCCGGTCGCACGTCACCACCGTGGCATCAGGTAGATGCGCCGCTCGACACGGGCCCCAAGCTTGTCGGCGCAGCGCAGAATGTAAGATGAATCACAC
>CAZGLC010000495.1:0-2093 GCA_964526235.1 uncultured Bifidobacteriaceae bacterium | reverse complement strand
GCGGATCGAACGGTTGATTGCGCCGCCCGTCCCCCTCATAAGGCGCGTAGAAGGCCTCGAGATTCAGCGCGGCGACGGTGTCGGCAATGAAAAACGCCAGATGGCCTTCGGGGAGCCAGTCGCGCGGCGAGGGCGGGAACAGCAACGACTGATCGGGCGCACAGGGACGGAACGTGGTCGGCATACCTCTTAATACGTACCACCCGCCCCGCGCGTTTCTGCCGCGCAGACTCCTAGCCCACGTTGACACCCGTACAGCCCGAAGGCTATCGTCCCTCCACAGGTTCGCGTTCGTGCCGCTCTTCCCGCTCCGCCTCGCATTCCCGTCGGTGAACACGGGCGCGGGCGGTCAGGCGGGCTCCATCACCGACACGCAGATGTTCCAGCTCAAGGACGAGGTGTCGCTGCAGACCGGCACGCACGCGATGAAGTTCGGGGTGAACTACAACTTCCTCAACGACATCGGGCTGCTGAACGGGAACGCGCTGTACGGCGTACTCACGTTCTTCGACGACCCGTCGGTGATTCTGAGCGACACGCGGCGCTATCCGCAGGGCCTGCAGACGCCGGGGATCGTCCGGCAGTGGGAACGGGCCAACCCGGACCTGGCCGATTCGCTCCTCGACGCGCATCAGATCGCCACGTGGTTCCAGGACGACTGGCGCGTGACGCCGCGGCTGACGCTCAACCTGGGGATCCGTTACGACATCGACGTGAACTTCTATCACCAGTCGCACAGCGCGAACAACGCCACGCGGCAGGTGCTCGAGGCGATCGGCAACCCGAACGCCCGCGCGCCGAAGATGCCGTACGGCAGCGTCTCGCCGCGCTTCGGCGTGGCGTACGACCTGTCGGGCGACGGCCGGCGCGTGCTGCGCGGCGGCGGCGGCGTCTACTTCGACCAGTTCAACATCAACGGCGGCAACGTGTCCGACATCTTCTCGCAGAACAAGCGGCCGCTGAACGTGCTGGCGACGCTCGTCAACACGGCGGCCGGCATCGGCCAGCTGGCGACGTTCCGCTTCGGCGTCGACCCGCTCCCGTCGGGACCCGGCCGGTCCAACACGCTGCCGCTTGGAGCACGGGGCGAATGGATCAGCCCGGACCTCGTCAACCCGCGCAATTACCAGGGGCACGTCGGCTACGCGCACCAGCTCGCGGACAGCACGAGCGTCTCGGTCGACTACACGCACGTCGAGGGGCGCAACGAGCTCCGGACGATGAACATCAACCCGATCATCGACGGGCGGCGCGTGCTCGCCAACGACTTCCAGCGGGTATTCGGCAACCTCAACTACCTGAGCGACGTCAGGGTCCTCTCGTCGAACAACCGGTCGCGCTACGACGCCTTGACGTTCAAGGTGCAGCGGCGCCTCCCGCGGGCGACCCTCCAGGCGCACTACACGATCGCCGGCGCGTTCGCCTACGGCGGCTCGATTGCCGCGCGCGGCGCGGCGCCGATTCCGCAGGACGCCTTCGACCCGTTCGCCGACGGCGAGTGGGGGCCGACCGGCACCGACGAGCGGCATCGTCTCGTGGCGATGGGCGTGTTCGAGGTCGGCTACGGCATTCAGCTCTCGCCGATCTTCCAGGCGGCGAGCGCGCGGCCGTACAATCTGACCGCGGGCACCGACCTGAACCGCGACGGCAACAACAACGACCGGTGGATCGATCCCGCCACGAATCAGCAGGTGCACATGAATGCCGGCCGCGGCGACAACACCGTCGTCTTCGACCTCCGGACGACCAAGTTCTTCGAGCTCGGCGGCGACCGCCGGCTCGGCCTGTTCGTCGAGGGGTTCAATCTGTTCAACACGGCGAACTTCGGCGAGCGGTACCAGGGCAACGGCCGCAGCACCGCGTTCCGGCAGCCGAACAACTTCGTCGCCGGGATCGGCTATCCGCGGCAGGCGCAGCTCGGGCTGCGGTTCTTGTTTTAGTAGGCAGTAGGCAGTAGGCAGTAGGCAGCATCCAACACGCAGGCCGGGCTCCTTGGGACCCGGCCTGTCGATTCAGCACGCGGGCGCTACCGCGCCGCCCTCGGCGACACTCCCTTGTAGAGGAATTTCTGCACGCGATAGCCCTGCGACTCG
>CAZGLC010000494.1:0-2099 GCA_964526235.1 uncultured Bifidobacteriaceae bacterium | reverse complement strand
CCTGACTTTCGCAGTTCGAACCCATTCCAGCGCGTTTCGGCGAGTCCGCAGGCCGAAAGTCCAATGATGTGGCCACGCGTGGTCAGAATCGGTTGCGGTGAAGACCTCCCCCCTGTGTTTCTGCGACGACTTCGGTGATCCTGTGCCGGATGTTTCTGCGGTCCACGACTCGCAAGAAAGACGGCAAGGATCATCGCTACTTCAGCGTCGTGGAGAATCGTCGGGTGTCGTCGGGGAAAACGGTCCAGCGGACGGTGGTGTACTTGGGGGAAATCAATGACACCCAGCAGACGGCGTGGCTGAAGACGCTGGACGTCTTCGATGAGCAGGAGCAGCGAAGCCGGGCGTTGAGTTTGTTTCCCGACGATCGCGAAATTCCGAAGCGGACGGTCAACAGCCTCCAGGTGAAGGTGAGCGGGCTAGAACTGCGACGGGCGCGCGCCTTCGGTCACTGCTGGTTGGCATGCGAGCTGTGGCGCGAACTGGGTCTGGAGGAGTTCTGGCAACAGCGATTGCCCGAGGGCTGCGAAGGGGTGAGTTGGGAGAAGGTGCTGCGGCTCCTCGTGGTGAACCGATGGATCGCGCCCGGCAGCGAGTTTCGCGTCCACCGTCAGTGGTTCGTCGACAGCGCGATGGACGAACTGCTGGGCGTCGATTTCGCCGTCGCCGAAAAGGACCGGCTGTACCGGTGCCTGGACCGGCTCTTGGCGCACAAGCAAGATCTGTTCGTCTGGCTCAGACAGCAGTGGGCGGATCTGTTTCACGCCGACGTTGAGGTGTTGCTGTACGACCTGACGAGGACCTACTTCGAAGGCGAGATGGAAGCCAATCCGAAAGCCACACGTGGCTACAGCCGCGAGGGTCGACCGGAGTGCCTGCAACTCGTGATCGCGCTGGTGATCACGACGGAGGGCTTTCCGTTGGCCTATGAGGTGATGGACGGCAATACGTCGGATCGCACGACGTTGCGAGGGTTTCTCGACAAGATCGAACGTACCTACGGCAAGGCCAAGCGGCTGTGGATGATGGATCGCGGCATCCCCACCGAAGCGATCTTGGCGGAGATGCGGGACCCGGCCCGGCAGGTGTCCTATCTGGTCGGCACCTCAAAAAGCAAAATCACACAATACGAAAAGAAGTGGCTCGAGTTGCCCTGGCAACAGGTCCGCGACTCGGTCGACGTGAAGCTGTTCGACCATGCCGGCGAACTCTACGTGCTCGCGAAAAGCACCGGTCGGCAAGGCAAAGAGACGGCTATGCGTCGCAAGCGTCTCGTCCGGCTGTTGCGCACACTGCGGGCGATGCGCCGGAGCCTGCCGGTGCGCGATCAACTCCTGATGCGCATCGGCGCGGCCAAAACCGACGCCGGCCGCGCCTACGGATTCGTCCACCTCGACATGCCAGGGCCGCAGCAGCCGGTCACGCGCGAGTCATTCCGATTCCGCGTCGACAAAGCCAAACTGAAGGCGGCGGAGTTGCGGGACGGTCACTACTTGCTCCGCTCCAACCTGACCGATGCAGACCCCGCGGTGCTGTGGACGCGCTACGTCCAACTGACACAGATCGAAGCCGTGTTTCGATCGCTCAAGAGTGAACTGCGCGTCCGCCCGATCCATCATCAACTCGAGCATCGCGCCGACGCGCACATTCTGATCGCGTTTCTGGCCTACTGTCTGCAGGTCACGCTGAAGCAGCACTTGGTGGCGCATGCCCCCGGCCTCACGCCCGCGACCGTGCTGGACAAACTCGCCACGATTCAAATGATCGATGTCTGCATTCCCACCACTGACGGCCGCTGGCTAATTCTGCCCCGATACACGCAACCGGACACCGACACGAAGATGCTGCTCCACCAACTCACAATCGAGCTGCCTCCTCAACCGCCCCCGCGCATCACCAGTCCCCTCTCGGTTGCTGCGCCCGTACTCGCGTCGGCTCGGTAGAGAATCACCCCAGACCTCGGTCTTGTGGTGAAGACCTACGGGGATCATCTTCGAATTTAAAGGACTTTTCGTGCTGTTGACCCTCGAACTGCGAAAGTCAGGCTAGCTCAATCGTCAGCTCAACGCCGCGGCCGTCCCCATCTCGATCTATTGGCA
>CAZGLC010000493.1:0-2112 GCA_964526235.1 uncultured Bifidobacteriaceae bacterium | reverse complement strand
GTGCCCCTGCCCCTGCCCCTGCCCGTTCGCGCCGGCGGCTGGCTTAGGCGCTCGCCGCCAGCCGCCCCGCTCGCCGGGCGACCCAGAGCTTGCGGACGTTGTGGCAGGTGCAGACGAGGGCCCACTCGCCCGTCGCCTTGTGCATCCCCCTCATCGAGAACCGCCTGAACCCCATCGCCTGCTTGATTTGCCCGAACACGGGCTCGGGAATGCACTTTCGTCGCCGGTAGATCTTCTGGCCTTCCGGGCTGGCCACCTTGGCCCGCATCTTCTGCTGGGCCGTGACGGGCGGCTCGACAGGAGCCGCAAGCGGCTGCGCCGCAGCCGACCGGCGGTGGCGCTGCGTGGCGATGTAAGCGTCGACCTTGTGCTCCTCGCACCACGCGGCGTTCGCCGGGGCCCAGAAGCCAGCGTCGGCGCTGATCTTCTCAGGCAGCGCCCCGGCGGTCGACCGCACGCGTTCGAGCATGGGCACGAGGTAGTACGTGTCTGGGGCCTGGTTGGACAGGCCCTGGGCGACGATGATCTGCGACTCGCCATCCACGGCGATCTGCCCGTTGTACGCCTGCAGGATCTCGCCACCACGCTCCATGATCCGGCTGTCGGGGTCGGTGAAGTTCCGCTGGGCGTCCGGCTTCGGAAACCCTTCTCGGGTGACCTTCGGCGCGTGCTCGGGGAGCTCGTCGGTCGCGGGCGACTCCTCGCCTTCGTGGATGGCTTCGCCGCCGTTGGCCACCTCTGTGGTCGCGCCTCCAGACTCCACGGCGCGAGCTGCCTCCTCGCGGCGCCCGGCACGTGCCAGTGCGATGGCGCGCTCGTCCTCGTCCTCGGCCTGCGCCGCGGCGGACCGTGCTCGCTCGGCCTGCTCTCGCAGCTGCGCCGCGCGGGCGACGCGCGCCTCTTCCTCCAGCGCCGTCTTCGCGGCCTCGATGCGCGCGAGGCGCGCCTCGCGCCGCTGGATCTCGGCCGGCACGTCGGTCTCGGCGACTCCCTCGCCCAGCCGCACATCGTCGGCCTTGTCCTGTTGCTCACCGCGCGCGAGCAATGTCTCGATCTCCGCCCTCAACCGCTTCTCCTCCTCCAGCATGCGGTCGTAGCTCATCGCCTTGTGCTTGCTCGCATTCGCCTGGACCTTGCTGCCGTCGAACGACACGTGTCCGAGCTTCGCGAGCCCGGCGCGCCGGCTGATCTGGACGATCTGGACGAACAGCGCGGCGATCGCATCGAGATGAGCTCGGCGGAACTCGCAGATCGTCGAGAAGTCCGGATGCTGGTTCCCGGCGAGGTACCGGAACGCGATGTCCTCGTGGGTCTTGCGCTCGATCCTGCGCGACGAGAACACGCCCGTGCAGTACCCGTATACGAGCAGCGCCAGCATCATGCGCGGCGCGTAGGGCCGCTCGCCGCGAGGGTCCTTGGCCTGGATGGCATCGTCGATCGCCGAGATGTCGAGCCTCTCCACGACCTCCAGGACGAAGTGCACGAGATGGCCCTCCGGCAGCCACGCTCGCGGGTCCGGCGGCAGAAGGTAAGGATGATCCGGCGACCACGGGCGGTACGACTTCGGCATCGGGCCTCCGCCGCGAGCAGATCACGCCTCGTTCGTTCCGTCGATCCTCGGCTGCGCCCGCTCGCCGCATCGACGGATCAACGTCACCAACATGCCGATGACGCGCTGCAGGACGTCCAACGCCTCGTCCACGCGCGGCGCGTCGGTGAGTCCGAGGCGGCGGCACACCATGATCTGTCCCGCGCACTCGGTCGCCGACCGCCTCGCCATCCGGTAGAAGCGCGCCTTCTCCGCGGGGGCGAACTCGCCGGCTCCCTCCGCGATGTCGAGCGCGATCGAGTTCGCAGCGCGGCGTAGCTGGTCTCGGATGTACGCTCGCCCATCCGGCAGCTCCTCTGCCAACTCATCCAGGATCCCGACCGCGTCCAACGCCACCCCGAACACGTCCAGCCGTTCGAAGTCGAACCGCACCCGCTCCGCGCCCATTTCGGCCTCCGCAGGACCGCTATCCGCCCCACCTCGAGCCCGATCCACCTGACGGTCTGGATTTCCCCTGGCAGCGTCCCGCCGGGGCGAACGGGCAGGGGCAGGGGCAAGGGCAA
>CAZGLC010000492.1:911-2128 GCA_964526235.1 uncultured Bifidobacteriaceae bacterium | reverse complement strand
AGGCTCCCGGGCCCGAGGAAGCGCGCGTGGTCGCGGAACTCGCTCGCTGGGACGAAGTTGACGTGCTTGTTCGCGATAGCAGCGAACGCGTACTCTGCGGAGAAGCACACTTTCCCTGCGGTCCCGCAGCCGATGAAGAACGTGCCGTGCGCTTCGCGGATGAGCTGTGCGAGCGCCTCGATCTCAGCATCGTCCTGGTTTATCGCGCGCAGGATGGTGTCCTTCTGCTCCATGATCTCCTTGAGCATGAAGTGCGCGTACGAGCCTTTCTCCGCTGCTGCAGCGTCCCAGTCTATTGTGATGCGGCGCTTCTCCACCACTGCTCCCGTGGCGATGCTCTGGAAGTGCGAGCCGTTGTTGAGCACCACGAGCTCGCCATCATCGAGATAGCGCACGTCCCGCGTGTGCTCGAGGAACGCCGGGACATCGGAGGCCACGAACAGGCCGTCCGCGGACTCGCCCACGATGAGCGGCGAGCCGGTGCGCGCAGCAACGAGCTCCGGGTGCTCGGCATGGAGCGCGACCACGGCATTGCGGCCCTCCAATTGGAGGAAGCTCAGGCGCACGGCTTCTCCCAGGCTCGCGCCAGCGCGGAGCTGCTCCTCGATCAAGTGGGGGATGACTTCGGTATCGGTCTCGGAGCGGAACGCGTGCCCGCGCGCCTCTAGCGCTTTGCGGAGCGCAATGTGGTTCTCCACAATGCCGTTGTGAACCACAGCCAGCTGTCCGCTGCAGTCGAGATGCGGGTGCGCGTTCGCGCGCGTCACGCCGCCGTGGGTCGCCCATCTTGAATGAGAGATGGCCCGGTTCCCTGGGAGCGAGAGGCTCGAGAGCTCGACCTCGCTGATCTTGCCCGTGTCCTTCTGCACGAAGAGCTTGCCATTGCTGGCCGTGGCGAACCCGTAGCTGTCATAGCCCCGGTATTCGAGCTTCTGGAGGCCAGCGAAGACGAGCGGCAGCGCCGGCTTCACGCCGACGTAGCCGATGATGCCGCACATAGCCCGGTGCTTCGCAGCAGGGGCTAATAGGCGTTATGGATGAGCAGATTCGCTGCGCGCACATCACACTGTTATCCTTGCGTTGCTCGCGGTTCCGAACAGTTCCTGAGCGTGAAACGATCCATTGTTTGCGCGTGAAGAATGGGCTGTGTACCAGAAATAAGCCCTATAACAGAAATCGCCTCCGTCTACCAAAAATGCGCTCCGTATAACAAAAAC
>CAZGLC010000492.1:0-901 GCA_964526235.1 uncultured Bifidobacteriaceae bacterium | reverse complement strand
GCGATTTTGGGGCAAATCCGTGAAAATCGCGTGTTTTAGAAACTGCATGCCTGCTCGTATATGATAGGAGTTGACCTTTTAGAAGAGCATTCAATATCCTTTCTATTCGATGAAAAGCAATAATCTTCCTTCTGGAACGGATAAAAGGCTCCATATACTCTGAAAATACTCCATAAAATCGTTTCAAGGGGTCACAATCGCTCTTGAAACCGTTTCAGTGAGGGTATATAGTCACCTGCCGCCAAAGCACGGCTACTTCAGGCGCGACGTGCTGAACTGCGGCCGCAGACAGCATGGCGTGCTTGGGGCACCGTTGCTGATCCGGGAAACCGGTTCCAGCGACGGGCCAGCATTCGACGCAACGGAGCTCCGTTTGGCGCACGGTGCTGATTGAAAGGAGGAATAAACTATGAACATTAAGCGACTCATGGCCGGTGGCCTTGCAGCGCTCGCAGCGGGTTCGACCCTGGCGTTCGGTATCTACGCAGCCAGCTCGTCTCTCGGCGACTTTGTCGTGGCGAAGGATAACAGCCTCACGTCCCCGATCATCGTCGTAGGAGACACGGCGGCAGCGAAGGACATCGTCAGCGCAGCGGATATCGCAGCGGCGGTAGCAGGCTATGCGACCACAAGCGTTACTACAAGCGGCGGCGTCTCGACCAGCGTGACTGGCGGCGTTGCTCTCGACACAGCGAACACGAAGCTGTACCTCGGCGACTCAACCAGCAAGGGCGGTCTTAAGACAACTGTCACATCAACCGAACTCCCAACCATCCTCGGCGCGAAAAGCTTTGAGGACAAGGGCGGCACGAAGTACACCTACGACCAATACATCCGCTATCAGGTTGGCAGCGCAGCTCAGAACCTCGTGGCATTCACCACGAGCGGTGGCGATTTGAGC
>CAZGLC010000491.1:0-2130 GCA_964526235.1 uncultured Bifidobacteriaceae bacterium | reverse complement strand
CGTACGCGCGTGGGGTCACGCTGCGCTTCATTCGACCCGGCAAGCCGATCGAAAACGCCTACGTCGAGAGCTTCAACGGCAAGTTTCGAGACGAGTGCCTGAACGAACACTGGTTTGTCAGTTTGGTCGATGCGAAAGCGGTCATCGAGGCCTGGCGGGTCGATTACAACAGCGTCCGGCCGCACAGCTCGCTGGCCGGTCGTACGCCGGACCAATTTGCCGCGATCTCTGGGGGTGCTCGCGGGCCCAGGCCCGCTCGCACCCACGAGGGTCTTACACCTGAGGACCTCTCACTATCCGTGTAGCGGATTTTGGGGGCAGGTCACCGCGCATCAAGCAATGGTCGCACTAGATCGAACCAAACGGTCGAACACTTGACACGCCTGTCAGAGTCGCCACAGACGTCGGCAGAATTGGAAGATTACGTCGGCAGGCTTGAGGAACTCGGCCCATACGATCGGATGTTCTTTGTATTTCACTCCGGCAACGCCGTCACGAAGGATGAACGCGTTACAGTCGTGGGTCCTGAACAACTCGCTGACCTGGTGATGGACGCCGGTTTGGTGAGCTGGTTGGTCCGGAAGGTGTCGTAGCCCAAGAAATAGTTGGACAGAACGATAGCCTTTAATACTTTGTCAATCCCACCTGCAGCATGTCACCTGGCTCTGTTCGGGAGAAACCGCGGATTGCGCTGGCCACAGCCTGTGGGGAGAAGAAACTGCAGGGAGACTGGCCGTTGCACCTCTTGTACAAGAGCGCCAGAATCAAGGCTGTTTATAGCAGGAAAGGAAGTGTTCCACTCTATATTCTGAGCGCGGAGTACGGTCTTGTACACTGCGAAGAAGTTCGTGCGTCCTACGACCGGCGAATGGACGTCCAACGAGCTGAGCAACTTGCCCCACAGGTCGCTGAGACCATGCGCAGGCACGACTGGCTCGTCTTCTTCAACGCGCAGACGCCCAGGGAGTACGGGCTCTGCATCGAGCGCGCCGCTGACATCTGCGGGGTGCCTGTTGCTTTTGTTGGGTGGTGGCCGCTGGGCGGACTCGACGAGTGTCTCCTTATTGCACAGCAATTGTCACGCGGCGAAGCGCCCGATAGGTCTGTCCGATCTTTGAGGGTTTACGGTGATTCCTGTGGTTAGCGAAGACCAGCGCACGAAGGCGGCTGCCCTCTTAGCACAGTTGCACGACGAACTCGCCGCTGTGACGCTGAAAAATCGATGGCAGCCGACGTCGGATACCGACGCGAACCAGTTGCTTGCAGACAACCCTTTTGCGTTCCTGCTGGCTGTGATCGCGGACTATGGTGTCCCGGCCGAGCGCGCTTGGTTGCTCCCGCAGAAGCTTCGCCAGAATCTGAAGCATCTCAATCCCCGAAGCATCGCATCTATGCCTCCGGAACAACTCGGGAATGCGCTACGGCAGATTCCAAGCGGTCACAGGTTTCCAAACATGCTCGCTAAGTTCTTCGTTTCGGCAGCACAGAAGGTCGTCTCGGAATACGACGGCGACGCCATTGGAATCTGGAAGGGTCGCAGCGTCCGGGATGCCTACCTCCATTTAGGCGCCTTCCTGGGTATCGGCCAGAAGAAGGCATCGATGGCGGTCAACATCTTGTGCCGTGACCTTGGATGGCTGAATCCTCAGCCGGCAGAGCTTAAGAATATTGACGTTTCCTACGACGTTCACGTGCGCCGGGTATTTCTGCGGCTTGGCTTCGCTGAATCCGACACGATGGCGGAGATTCTTCAGGCGGCTCGTGAGCTGAACCCCGAGTATCCTGGAAAACTCGACCTTGGCGCTTGGTATGTCGGTCGCACTTGGTGCCGACCTGCGCGGCCTGATTGCGGAGCCTGTCGTCTGACCGAGGTTTGTCCAAAGCTTGTCGGAGGGGGCGGCCTAACATCCGGCAACTGAGGGACTAGATTCACCATTCTGTCGAATTCTTCTAATGGCGCGAGTCTTTATCAGCTTCGTCCACGAAGACAAGAAGATTGCGGAAGCCGTTCAGCACCTTCTTTCCAAAGAGCTGGACCTCAAAGACGAAGTATTCCTTTCCGCCGACCAAAGCCACCTCGGTGGACACCTCAAAACCGGTCATCGATCGACAGTTCAAAACCGGCCATCA
>CAZGLC010000490.1:0-2142 GCA_964526235.1 uncultured Bifidobacteriaceae bacterium | reverse complement strand
AACTTCGCCCGCAGCGTCTTCTGCCCCACTGAACTGAACCGGACGACGAGCTTCGTGTCGTCGTCGAGCGGCTCGATGCTGAGGACGACGCCCTCGCCGAACTTCGGATGGCGGACGCGGACGCCCGGCCGCAGCCCCGCCGGCACGGACTGGTCATCGTCCTCGTACGCATAGGGCGCCGGCTCTTCCCGCACGCGCTGGCCCCGCCGCCCGTACGGGCCCTCCCGGAACTGCGCGAACGAGGACTGGTAGGGCGACGCGTACGTCTCCGACTGCACTTCCTCGAGGAGCTCGCGCGGAATCTCGTCGATGAAGCGCGACGGTTCCGTGGACTGATACTCGCCGAACACGCGGCGCCTGGCGGCGGACGTGATGACGAGCCGGCGCTGCGCGCGCGTAATGCCGACGTAACAGAGCCGCCGCTCCTCCTCGAGCTCCGCCTCTTCGTCCGTCGATCGCGAATGCGGGAACAGGCCCTCTTCGAGCCCCGTCATCACCACGATCGGGAACTCCAGTCCCTTGGCGCTGTGCATCGTCATCATCAGCACGCGCGCGTGGCGCGACCCCGCCTCCTCGTCTGCGTCCGAGAGGAGCGAGAGCTGGTCGACGAAGCCCGCGAGTGTCGGCTCCGGCATCCGGCTCTCGTACTCGCGCGCGGCCGACACGAGCTCCATCAGGTTCTCGATGCGGCTTTCAGCCTCTTCGCTGCGCTCCTCGCGCAGATCCGTGAGATACCCGCTCTGGTCGATGACCTTGCCCAGGGCAATGGAGACCGATTCGCGCGCGGCCATGCCGGTCAGCGCGGTGATCAGATCGCGGAACGCGGCGAGCGAGGCCGTCGCGCGCGGCGCCAGGGCCCGGCGCTCGAGCGCATACACCAGGCGCGACCAGAGCGAGTCGGCTGGAGGGGCGGCTCCGGCATCCAGGAGCGGCATGTCCGCTGCCGCCGGTTCGAGCGCCTCGAGCGATTCCATGACGCCTTTGCCGATGCCGCGCGCCGGCACGTTGATGACACGCCGCAGACTCACATTGTCGTGCGGGCTGAGCACGAGCTTGAGGTACGCGAGCGCGTCCTTGATTTCCTTGCGCTCGTAGAAGCGCACGCCCCCGATGATTTTGTAGTCGGTGCCCGCCCGCCGCAGCGCGTCTTCGAGCGTGCGCGACTGGGCGTTGGTCCGGTAGAGGATCGCCACCGTGGTCTCGACGGCTTCGTGGAGCGCCTCGCGCGCCGTGCGGGCCACGAAATCCGCCTCGTCCAGGTCGTCGCCGGCGCGGTAGTACAGCACCTTCGATCCGCCCGTCCGATCGGTGTAGAGCCGCTTTTCCTTGCGATTCCGGTTCTGCGAGATGACCGCGGTCGCGGCGTCGAGGATGATCTGCGTCGACCGGTAGTTCCGCTCGAGCCGCACGATCTTCGCTTCCGGAAAATCCTGCTCGAAGTCGAGGATGTTGCGCAGATCCGCCCCGCGCCATTTGTAAATCGACTGATCCGGATCGCCGACGACGCAAATGTTGCGATGCCGCGACGCCAGCCGCTGCACGAGCAGGTATTGGGGCCTGTTCGTGTCCTGATATTCGTCGACCATCAGGTACCGGAACTTGTCGGCGTACCGCTGGCGCACCGGCTCGGCGCGCTCGAAGAGCTCGACCGTTTTCAGCAGGAGATCGTCGAAGTCGAGCGCGTTGGCGTCGCGGAGCGCCTTCAGGTAGTGCTCGTAGATGACGCCGATCTGCTGCTCGCGCGGGCTCCAGGAGTCGGCGGCGAAGACCTCGGGCCCCTCCATCCGGTTCTTCGCGTGGCTGATTCGCGAGAGCGCCACCCGCGGCTGCACGGCTGAGTCGTCCAGACCGAGCGCGCGCAGCGCATGCTTGACCACCGCGAGCTGGTCGGTCGAATCGTAGATGACGAAGTCGCGCGACAGGCCGATGTGCGGCGCCTCACGGCGCAGCAGCCGCGCGCACAACGCGTGAAACGTCGAGATCCAGAGGTGCCGGCAGTCGCTGCCGACGAGCGTCGCGACGCGCGTCCGCATTTCCTCCGCGGCCTTGTTGGTGAACGTGACCGCCAGGATGCGATCGGGGGCGCATGCTTCCGTACTGATCAAGTACGCGATCCGGTGCGCGATGACGCGGGTTTTGCCC
>CAZGLC010000489.1:0-2148 GCA_964526235.1 uncultured Bifidobacteriaceae bacterium | reverse complement strand
CCAGCCGGACGCGCGGGTACTCGCTGTAGATCCAGTCCCAGGTGAAGTTGCCGAGCGCGATCGACGATACGCCCGCCGCGCCGCTGACGGCGAAGGCGAGCGGCGGAATGTCGCCGACGATGAGCCCCGCGCCCAGCTCGCGGAGGACGCGCGTCTCGCTCGCCGCGCGCGTGACCAGATCGCTGTGGAACGCAGCGGCGCGCCGGATGCTGTCGGCCTCGTCGAGCGACAGCGCGTCGGCCTGCACCACGCCCGTGTCGCACTCGAGCGTGCTGAACGCGACCTTCCCCTTGACGGTGAGATCGAACAGCCAGCGCGGCGCGGCCGTCCGGACCCCGATCCGGGTGTCGGGCCGGCGGGCCAGCACGGCATTGATGACCTCGATGACGCGCGAGGCGTGGCCGAACCCGTGGCCGGAGACGTAGAAGACGATCGCCGCTGCCACGCTATCGGTCCGAGTGTGCTTCGGTCGGAATGGTCTGCGATTCGAGCTCGTTCACGGGTCCACTGTCGGGCATCGCCACCTTGATCACCTGATCGAGCGTTTCCACCGGCACGAAGGTCATTTCGCGCCGGATGTCCGGCGGCAGCTCCTCGAGGTCGGGCTCGTTGAGCGCGGGCAGGATCAGCGTCCGGATCCCGACCCGTCGCGCCGCGAGCGCTTTCTCCCGAATGCCGCCGACCGGCAGGACGAGCCCGCTGAGCGTGATTTCCCCCGTCATCGCCACGTCCCGTCGCACGGGTTGGTTGCGCGCCGCCGACAGAATCGCCGTCGCCATCGTGACGCCCGCCGACGGACCGTCCTTCGGGATCGCCCCGGCGGGGACGTGTACGTGCAGGTCGTGCTTGGCGAGGAAGTCGGGGGACATGCCCAGCCCCCCGGCCCGCGCCCGCAGGTGGCTCAGCGCCGCTCGCGCCGATTCCTGCATGACGTTGCCGAGCTGGCCCGTCAGAATGATGTTCTGGGTTCCGCCAGGAAGCAAGGTCGCTTCGATGAACAGCACGTCGCCGCCGGTTTCCGTCCAGGCGACGCCGGTGGCCACGCCCGGCCGGGAGGTCCGGAACGCCATCTCCTTCCTGAAGCGCGCCGGGCCGAGATAGGCGTCCACCTCGGTGCGGTCCACCACCCTGTTCCCGGGCGGCGGCTCGTCGGCCGGACGCATGGCGATCCGTGCTGCCACCTTCCGGCAGATCGTGCCAAGCTGCCGCTCCAGGTTCCGCACGCCCGCCTCACGGGTGTAATCCGCGATGACCAGCCGCAGGGCGTCCTCGGTCAGCTCGAGCGCCCCGTCCGGCAGCCCGTGCTCGTCCATCTGGCGCGGCAGCAGGTACTTCTGGGCGATGTGGACCTTCTCGTCCTCGGTGTAGCCGGACAGCGGGATGATCTCCATCCGGTCGAGGAGCGCGGGATGGATCGTCCCGAGCTGATTCGCGGTCGCGATGAACAGGACGCGCGACAGATCGACCGGCACCTCGAGGTAATGGTCGCGGAAGGTGTGGTTCTGCGCCGGGTCGAGCACCTCCAGCAGCGCGGACGACGGATCGCCCTGGTAGCCGACCGAGACTTTGTCGATCTCGTCGAGCATGAAGACAGGATTCATCGACCCTGCCTGCTTCAGCGCCTGGACGATGCGGCCGGGGATGGAGCCGATGTAGGTGCGGCGGTGCCCCCGGATCTCGGCTTCGTCGCGGACCCCGCCGAGCGAGAGGCGCACGAACTTCCGTGCCATCGCGCGCGCGATCGACTGCCCGAGCGACGTCTTGCCGACGCCCGGCGGCCCGACGAAGCACAGGATCGGCCCCTTCATGTCCCCTTTGAGCTTGCGCACCGCCAGGTACTCGACGATGCGCTCCTTCACCTTGTCGAGATCGTAGTGGTCCTCGTCGAGCCCTTTGCGCGCCTCGAGGGGATCGATCCGATCGGTCGTCACGACCGACCAGGGCACGTCGAGGATCCAGTCGATATAGGTGCGCAGCATCTGGTACTCGGGCGACGCGGGGCCCATGCGTCCGAGCCGATCGACTTCGCGCATCGCCGCGGCGTGCACCGTCTCCGGCAGCGTGGCGTCCTCGATGCGCTTCCGCAGCTCGGCCAGCTCGTTTCCCTCGCCCTCGCCGAGCTCCTGCTGGATCGCCTTCAGCTGCTGC
>CAZGLC010000488.1:0-2151 GCA_964526235.1 uncultured Bifidobacteriaceae bacterium | reverse complement strand
CCGTTCTCGTCGCGCGTCAGCACCTGCTTGCCGCGGTACTTGGGGAACATCGGGACTTTCTGCTCGGGATAGTTCACCGCGACCTTCTTCTTGAACATGTGCCTGAAGGTGGTGCCCAGCCCGACGAGGAACGGTTTAATCATGCGAAGTGCATGATCATACAATGTGCCAGCTGGCGACGATGGCGAGATACCGGCGCTTTCGCCAATTCTGCTAGTGCGCGGCTGCGCGCTCGGAGCCAGGAATCGCCATCAGATCCGCGTGCGATTCGATGTGTGCCCTTACGATGGCCTCGGCTCGAGCCATTGCGTCGGGATCGCCGTTTCGGTAGATCGCATTCGCCTCGATGAGATCCTTCTGGCTCGCCGGTGTGGAGTCCGGAGTGTCATATATCGCTGCCACCGGGCAGGCCGGCACACACGCGCCGCAGTCGATGCACTCCTCCGGGTGGATGTAGAGCATCGTCGCCTGCTCGAACTCGGGCGCGTCCTTCCGGGGGTGGATGCAGTCAACAGGGCACACATCCACGCAGGAGGCATCCTTTGTAGTGATGCAAGGGTCGGTGATGATGAACGGCATGTGCGAAACCTCAACTTGATCCGGGATCTCTCGTTTTGGACTCCTCGGTATCACCGGAAGCATCGACGAGCACTCACTAACAAGGCTGCGGCCCCTCACCATATGAACACTCACGTCCTGAGGTTCAGGGCGTCCTTTGGCGAACCGCGCGAAGAGCGCCCACCCAACCGGGTGGGTGACCTTGATCGGCGTCCCGCCTCCAACCCGCGCGCTGCTGAAGCGCTCGCCAAATCAACGTTCTTGCCTGCTCGTGGGTCACGGCGTCAGTCGACCTTCGGGTTAGAAGCCGCGCGTTCTCCTGTGCGCCGGAAATGACCGATCTGCTCCTGCAGGAGCAGCAGGCCGTCAAGCAGCGCCTCGGGCGGCGGCGGACAGCCCGGCACGTACACGTCGACGGGAATGACTCGATCGACGCCCTTCACCACGTGATAGCCGTGGCGGAACGGCCCCCCCGAGTTGGCGCACGAGCCCATGGACACCGCCCATTTCGGGTCGGGCATCTGAGCGTAGATGCGCTCCAGCATCGGCGCCATCTTGATGGTCACCGTACCCGATACGATCATCAGATCCGAATGGCGCGGCGATGCCCAGGGCACCATGCCCAGGCGCTCGACGTCGAAGCGCGACGCAAACGTCGCCATCATCTCGATCGCGCAGCAGGCGAGGCCAAAGGTGACAGGCCAGACGGACGATTTTCTCGCCCAGTTGAAGAAGGCGTCTGCAACCGTGGTGACAGCGAAGCCGCCCGGAAAATTGTGAATGCCTTCCGTGATGCTCTCGAAGAGCGCCGAGTGCTTGTCGCCCTCGGGCCGCTCCTGATGAAGCTGCTCCCACTCCTGAAGATCCTTGAAGTCTCTCCAGACAGGAACGATCTGAGGAACCGGGGTCTTCACTGCCATTCGAGGATCCGTTCCCGGTAGGCGTAAATCCAGCCGAGCGAAAGGGTGGCCAGGAACATCATCATCGTCACGATCCCCCTCGCGCCGAGACCGCGGAGCGCCAGCACCGCGGGCCCAAGAGTCGAGCGGCCGCCAGCGAAACGACGGCAAGAGCCAGGATCAGGCCGAGGTAGATGACCACCGGCAGAAAGTCGGTCACCGCACAACCTGTAGATTTAACGTCGTGATGACGAGCGCCATGACGAGCAGGAATGCGACAACCCATTCGGCCGTATCCGAGAAAGTCCAGTCGTTGTATCTGAGCCGGTCGATTACCGATCTCGCAGACATGGATGAGGTCCCCCCTTTTTGAGTGGACCGTTAGCGAAGCAGATGAGGATGTTGCGCGTCATGAGAGCCTCTTCCACGCCTTTGTTTGGCAAAGGGCATGCCGCGACCATCTTGGTCCGAGCGAAGTTGGCCTTCCCCGTAAAGTGTGGTGGTTGTGGCCTCGGAGCGGCGTTCCCTCCCAAGAAGGAGACAGAGAGCGGAAGAAATGGGGGGCGATTTGTCCTGGCGCTAGACGTTTTGTCTCGGGTTGTCCACCGCCTTTTCCGCCGACACTGAGCCAGCGGTCAGCGCTTCCCGGCCTGTCTGGAGCGGTTCCACTTTCAGCTCGACGATGTCTGGCGGG
>CAZGLC010000487.1:0-2153 GCA_964526235.1 uncultured Bifidobacteriaceae bacterium | reverse complement strand
ACCAGTTCATGTCGATTGAGCAGGGCTCACCAGGCCAGAAATCTGCCGCGGTTCTGGCCTTCCTGCTCTCGCATGGCAACGACCCAATCGTGTTGGACCAGCCGGAAGACGACCTTGATAACCATCTGATCTATGACTTGATCGTCCACCAGATCCGACTGGGCAAGCGTCAGAGGCAAGTGATTGTCGCTACCCACAATCCCAACATCGTCGTTAACGGTGATGCCGAGATGGTCGTTGCCATGGACTACCGGGGCGGCCAGTGCGTGCTGCTCGGCAGCGGCACCGGTTGCTTGCAGAACTGGGGTGTGCGGCAAGAGATCTGCCGAGTGATGGAAGGCGGCGCTCGCGCATTCGAGGACCGTTATCGCCGCATTCATCTTGTCGCGGAGAACAAAGATGTTTGACACGCCTGAAGTACTTCTCGAGAGGGTCCGCCTTGGCGAAGACAATTCGCTCGAGCTCAAGGCCATGTTGTTCGCTGGCGATAAGGTCAAAGGCCCCGATCGTCGTGATGTCGCCGACGAGGTGGCAGCGTTCGCAAACGCCCATGGCGGCGTCCTCGTTCTTGGTGTCGACGACAGGACGAGAGAGATTGTCGGCGTTCCGCTGGATCGCCTCGATCTAGCCGAGAGGTTCGCGCATGAGCTCGTTCGAGATCTCATCAAGCCGCCTCTTTTTCCGAGAATTGAGCGAATCGAGCTCGCCGGGACGGATGGCCGATCAAGAGCGGTCATCAAGATTGACGTTCCACGCAGTCTGTTCGTCCACCAGAGCCCGGGCGGCTACTTCCATCGCGTCGGAAGCACCAAGCGAGAGATGGACGCCGACTATCTTGCTCGCCTCATGCAGCAACGAAGCCAGGCGCGCCTAATCAGGTTTGATGAACAGGTTGTATCTGACGTGTCGCTCGGCGACCTGGATCCGGAACTGATCGATCGCTTTCGAACGACGCGGACCGGTGACGAGGTCGGTGTCCTGCTGCGGAAGCTCGGCATGGCCAGAGACGACGACCGCGGCGAGCTTCGACCATCAGTCGCTGGGGTGTTGATGGCTTCCCGGCATCCCGAGCAGTGGCTTCGACACGCGTTTATCCAAGCGGTGGCCTATCGCGGCGAAGGAGTCTCTGGCGCGGCTGACGTGCCTGGTTACCAGATAGATGCGAAGGACATCGTTGGTCCGCTTGAGGTCCAGGTCGCCGAAGCATCTCGATTCGTCGCGCGAAACATGCGTGTCGAGGCGACCAAGACCCTCGGGAGGCACGACGTGCCGCAGTTCGACATGACTGCGGTGTTCGAGGCGCTGGTTAATGCCGTCGCCCACCGCGATTATTCGATGTATGGGTCGAAGATACGGCTGCGGATGTTCGCGAACCGGCTCGAGATCTATTCTCCAGGCGCGCTCGCAAACACCATGACGATCGACAGCCTGGAAGAACGGCAGGCGAGCCGTAATGAAACCATCGCAAGCCTCCTGGCAAAGTGTCCTGTTCCGTCAGACATCAGTGGCGTGGAGACAAGCCGGTCCACGCTCATGGATCGACGTGGGGAAGGTGTGTCGATCATCCTGGATCGAAGCGAGCGCCTGTCAGGCAGACGTCCGGTATACGAACTTCCCGACGAGTCGGAGCTGAAATTGACGATCTTTGCCGCCGAGATCGGTTCCGGCGAGTAGTGGCGAACGGGGGCATGGCAATGACGCGCGCGGCGACTGAAGTCGGCTCTCCGATGATGCTCGACAGGCTCGTTGAGCATCTTCGGTCGCGCGACGTTGTCCACGACGGACAGGAGTGTCCGGTCGCGATTCTGTGGACGGATCCGAAGCCGATGCGGGTGCGCGAGGATTCTTCGGCGTATGGAGCGAAACGTCCATGACGGCCGTGCGGATTCCCGCCAACGCGAAACAGCTTGCGGCCCTCGTTCATGAAGGCGAAGACCAGACGCTTGAGTTCAAGCGCTCGACGGGAGAGTTGAAGGAAGGCATGCAGACGCTCTGTGCCTTCCTGAACGGCTCCGGCGGCGTCGTGCTCTTCGGCGTCCGGCCGGAAGGCACCATGGCGGGGCAGGCCGTCTCCGATCAGACGCTCCGCGACATCGCGCAAGCCGCCGATCGCTTCGAGCCTCCCGCCCACGTCTCCATCCACCGCATCAAGG
>CAZGLC010000486.1:0-2169 GCA_964526235.1 uncultured Bifidobacteriaceae bacterium | reverse complement strand
GGAACACGTCGACCTGCAGGTCGTACCGAACGCCGAGGTTGAGGGTCAGACGCGGCGAAATCGCCCAATCATCCTGCAGCCAGCCAGCCGCCACCTGTCGATTCGTGTCGAATTCGAAGTCGCCGACCCCTTGCCGATATCGGTACGTGATCGGTGACAGCGCCGCGAGATTCCACGTGCTGGCGTCCAGCAGGTCGGGGAACAAGGACGGGAGGTTGGGCGGAAGCGCCGCGAGATCCGCGTCGAGATTGCCGAAGCACAGATTGCAGAAGAAGTTCCGGATCGGGTAGTAGAGGAACTCACCGCCGAACCGCAGATCGTGTCTGCCGCGCGCGTTGAACGAGTACGTGAAGTCGTCACGAATCGAGTAGGTGTTCTGATCGAAGACCTGAGGAGAGAACTGGTTGTTCTGGCCGACGATCAGGCCTCGGAGCATGATCCGCGGTGAGCCGTACCCGACGCGAACCTGAGACGGCGTCGCCAGCCCGCTCGGCCAGGTGGTCTTCACAATCGAGGAGAAATTCCAGCCATAACTCGCGAAGCCGATTTTGAGTTCGTTCAGGGCACGGCTGCTGAGCACCTGGGTCAGGCTGCCGTGCAGTTCCTGCATTTCACGGACGGTCCGGATCGGAGCGGAGGGGGTTTGCGTGGAGCTGCTGATGGCACCGCTTCCCGATCCATACGGAAAGAAATTGTGCCAACCATTCGCGCGCACCGCGAGCCGCACGTTCGGCGTGAACTGCACGTCGATACGCCCACCCGCTGTGTGCTCGCGGTGCGTGCCGGTCTGGTCGACATTGAACTGTGGATAGGGCGTGGTGTAGGTGAAGGTCTGTGGCTCACGTTCGAATTCATAATTGGCGAAGAAATGGACGCGGTCGCGCCGGATCGGACCGCCGAACGTGCCGCTGAACTGCTGATCGGAGTACGGCAGCACACGACCGACGACGGGATCGGCCGCATTCAGCCGGTCATCACGGAAATAGCTGCCAAAACTGCCGGCGAACGTGTTCGTGCCGGATTTCGTCACCGCATTGACCTGGACCCCGATGGACCGTCCCTGTGTGGCATCGAATCGGTTCGCGACGAACTCGAACTCCGCGATCGCGTCGCGGCTGAACTTCGGATTGCCGAAATTGCCATTGAGCGCGATCAGGTTCGTGACCTGCTGCCCGTCGACATTGATCTGAAAGTTCCCCGCCAGTCCGGCGTCGGAGACCGGCGCGCCGCCACTCGCGTTCGATCGGTTGCCGGGGGCCAGCAGCGCCAACGTCATCCAGTCGCGCCCCTGCACCGGTAAGCTCTCCATCTGCCGCGAGTCGATGTTCCCGCTGAAGGTCGAGCTCGTCGTCTCGATGAGCGGTGTTTCTCCGGTGACCGTCACCGATTCGGCGACACCGGTCAGCGACAGCTGCAGATTCATGACGGCCGTTTGTCCGACCAGCAGCTCCGCCTCGCGGGTCACCGGGGCGAATCCTGGCAATTCGGCGGTAATGCGGTAGCGGCCGATCCGCAGCGGGATGCGGTATGCGCCTCGATCGTCGGTCACGGTCTCGAAGAGATTGCCCGTGGCCTCGTTCTGAGCGCGAACCGACACGCCGGGGAGGACGCCACCGGTGGCGTCACTGACGGTGCCGCTCACGGCGGCTTCCTGCCCGTATGCCACGACGGGCACCAAGACCAATACGAACAGCGATGCAGCGGCGACAAGTCGCTTCGTCACGCGAACCTCTTTCCGAGCTCGGTCAGGATGGCCGGCGACGGTCGTTGGGATTCAGGATCCACTCTTGGCGACCATCACTTTCCGCGGGACTCGAGCTCCTTGAGTCTTTGCAGCTCTTCGACTTCGCGGTTGTTCGTGCAGTAGTACTCGTAGACTTCACCATCGCCGAGCGTCCATCTGCGAGGAGCCAGACGACCACGCCGAGAACTGTCAGCGCGGTCGACCAACGACGGGGTATCGAGCGAGGGCTGTTCAATTGGATCCAGACCTCCCATGCGCGCGCACTACGGAAACTTCTTCTTCAGCTCCTCGTACTCGTCCTCGTCGAAGTAGCGCTCGTCCAGCCCGGTGGGCGAGAGGTAGGTGCGGCCTTCCTTGTGGAAGACATCCGCGTCGCGCTCGTTGGTGCAGTAGTACTCGACCATCGGTGACTGCGCGATGGTGAA
>CAZGLC010000485.1:0-2172 GCA_964526235.1 uncultured Bifidobacteriaceae bacterium | reverse complement strand
TGATCGGCGCTCCACTGGAAGTCGATCCGCCCGATGGCCTGGCCTTCGTTGCTGTCGTCCGCCGTCTGATACGTGATCTGGCCGCAGGGGTCGGTGGTGGCCGGCAGGCGCCTGGCGAGGTTCAGCCCGGCGGGGCTGAGCTGCGACGGGTCGACGCGGTTGCCGACGAACGGAGCGCGCAGCGTCACCTGCCTGCCGCCGTTGCACGCTGCTGAGGCGAACGTCGTGAAGTCGCCGGCGAGCATCGCGGCCGTGGGCACGAAGGCAATCTGGTCGGCCGGGCGGAAGCGCAGCACCGTGCCCTGATAGCCGCCGAAGAAGAAGAGGCGGTCGCGCGCGATCGGCCCGCCGACCGTCCCGCCAAACTGATTGCGAAGCAGCCCGTCGTCCTGGCGAGTGCCGTCAGGACCGATGGCGGCAAACGGGCTCGTGGCGTTGAGGCCGCGGTGGCGGAGGAACTCGAAGCCGTTGCCGTGAAACACGTTGGTGCCAGACTTCGTGATCGCGTTCACCGATGCCGCCGCGTGCATCCCGTTCTGGGCCGTCAGGCCGCTCGTCGCGACGCGGAACTCCTGCAGCGCGTCGGGGAACGGCATCGGCAGGTTCACGTTGCTCTGCGGGCTGTTGTGCGACGCGCCGTCGAGCAGATAGCCGACCCCGATGGGCAGGCCGCCGGCGACCGAGATCGTCACACCGCCCGGGAAGGTTCGAGCGCTCGCGACACCCGACTGGACCGCCGCGCCGGCCAGCACGATCAGGTCCGTCACCTGCCGGCCCTGCAGCGGCAGCTCGAGGATCCGCTCGTTGTCCACGACATCGCTGATACCGGCGCTCTGCACGTCGACCAGCGGCGTCGCCGCCTCGACCGACACCGTTTCCTCGATACTGCCGATCGCCAGCGCGACGTTGATCTCCGGTGTGGCGGCTACCTGCAGAACGATGCCCGTCTGCACGTAGGTGCGGAATCCCTGCAGCATTGCTTCCAGCCGGTAGGGCCCGGTGGGCAGGTTTGGCAGCACGTACGTCCCGTTTTCATCCGTCGTCACGCTGCGCGTCAGCGCAGTGTCGGTCTGGGTCACCGTGACGGTGACGCCGGGGAGCACCCCGCCGCTTGCGTCGGTGACACGCCCGCTCAACTGGGCGGTGGAGAGCTGTGCAAATGCAGATGTGGCGAGGAACACTGCGACGCCAGTCAGCAGACTTCGGAACAGCGGCATGACCTTCTCCTTATGCAGGGGAGGATACCACCAGAGGCGGGCGATGGCGGTGCCGGGCCACCGGCACCGCCATGAAGAGTTGCGAGGCCTAGAACGCGTACTTGACGCCGAGCTGGATGATGCGCGGGGCGCCGGCTTGCGTGGTGATGCGGCCGAACGTGCCGGCGTTGAAATTCGCCTGCCACCCGCCGGCCGTCAGTTCGGTGCCGGGCATTCCCCAGTTGAACGTGTTGAACAGATTGAACGCCTCGAGCCGCAGCTCCAGGTTCTGGGTCGAGGCGAGCCCAATCTGGCGCGAAATCGCCAGGTCGACGTTCCAGTAGTTGGGCCCCGTCAGCGCATTCCGCATCAGGTCGCCGAAGGTCCCCAGCGCGGGCTGGGCGAACGCGGCGGGATTGAAGTATTGCGTCAGCGTCCGCGGGCTGGCGTATACGTCATCGCTCACCTTGTTCACCCGCTGGTTCCTCTGTCCGTTGAGCGCGTTGTCGCGGCCCGTGATGATGTCGATCCGGGCGCCGGACTGGATGGCCACGATGCCCGAGGCGCGCCAGCGGGAGGCGAGCACACCGAGAACTCCACCGCCGAGGTCGGGCGATTCCGCCCCGAGCGTGAGGCTCGCCAGGTGCGTGCGATCGTGATCGCAGTAGCCCTTGTCGAAATCCCGGTCGGCAGGGTTCGTGTACCCGGAGGCGATCTGGGCGAAGGTGTTCGGCGTCTTGGTGCCCATGCAGCGCGACCAGGTGTAGTTGCCGTTCAGGCTGAGGCCGCCCGCCGACCGGCGCTGCACCGACAGCTTCAGCCCCCGGTACTGCTGCCAGCCGATGTCGTCGTTCAGATCCATCGTGCCGATCAATCGCCCTTCCACGGGATTCTCCTGGAAGAGCACGCGCCGCTCGTTCAGGTTGGCGTTGGTCGAGCAGACCGGGTAGGACCTGCCGTCGCGCAGCGTGCAGGG
>CAZGLC010000484.1:0-2190 GCA_964526235.1 uncultured Bifidobacteriaceae bacterium | reverse complement strand
GCCGTCCTCACCTTCAACCGGCCCGAGGCGCGGAATGCGATGACCTGGGCGATGTACGACGCGCTCGTCGAGGCGTGCGACCGCGTCGATCGCGACGACGCGGTGCGCGTGCTGGTGCTGCGGGGCGCGGGCGGCAAGGCATTCGCCGCCGGGACCGACATTTCCCAGTTCCAGCAGTTCAAGACGCCGGCCGACGGCGTCGACTACGAGCAGCACATCGCCGAGGTCCTCGACCGGCTCGAGCGCGTCGCCAAGCCGACGCTCGCTCAGATCGAAGGCGTGGCCGTCGGTGCCGGGTGCGCCATTGCCGCCGCGTGCGACCTGCGCATCGCGACGCCGGAGTCGACCTTCGGCATTCCGATCGCGCGGACGCTCGGCAACTGCGTGACGGGCACCGCGTTCAGCCGGCTCGTCGACCTGATCGGCCCCGGCCACGCGAAGGACGTCCTGTTCACCGGACGCCTCGTGGGCGCGGCCGAGGCGCACGCGATCGGCCTCGTCGACCGCATCGCCCCTGCGGACGGCATCGCGTCGGTCGTCCGCGACCTGGCGCTGCAGATCGCGTCCAACGCCCCGCTCACCGTGCGCGCCACGAAGGAGATGACGCGGCGCCTGCTCGCCAAACGGCGGCTCACGTCGCCCGAGGCGCGGGATCTGATCGAGCTGTGCTACGGGAGCGCAGACTTCAAGGAGGGGGTCGCGGCCTTTCTCGCCAAGCGGCCGCCGAAGTGGACAGGAACCTGAGGAATAACGCGGGGGCGCAAGCCCCCGCGCTAGAGGAGCGACTGTCGCGCGCAGGCGTCAGCCTGCGCGTTGAATCCTAGTTCGCCGCGAAGCAGTACAGCATGCCGGCGCCGCCGGTCTTCACGAGCGCCTCCTGGCTGCAGCCCGCCGAGTGGTGCGCCGCGTTCCACGACGAGTTGCCACCGCCCAGGCGGTCGTGGTGCCCGACGATGGCGTTGCCCATGCCGTTGCTCGTCCAGTTGCCGCACGTATTGACGGCAGCATTGCCGATGAGCGCGCGTCCCGTCGAGTCGGAGCCCGTCAGGATGTCGTGCTGGTTCGGCATGTCGCCGACGCCGTTGACCATGCCGCCCTTCTCATTGAGCGCGGTCGGCTTCCGGATGTTGTTCCGGTCGCGCTCGATGTCGCCGTGCAGGTCGTTGACGTTTCCGGCGATCAGCTGGCCCTTGGCGTTGAACCAGGGGCCGTCGCCGATCCGGCCGCGGGCGTTGACCGCGGGCACGTCGCCCGCCTGCGACTGGCTCATATACGCGCGCCACATGCGGTTGCCGGCGCCGGCCGCGGCCGCCAGCTTCTGACAGAAGGCGTCGGCGCCGGCCAGCCCGCCGTAGTTGGCGCCGTCGCCTCCGCTGGTGCTGGTGATGAAGAAGCTCATTGGCTGCGCGGGCATCTGTGCCTGCCCCTGGCCCTGGCTGAGGCCGGGCGACATCAACACCGCCGCCAACACGATCGCAGCGGACAGTCCAAGCGTCTTTCGCATCGTTTTCCCCTCGTCTGAAGTTAGGTGATTGAAAGAACAGGAACGGCTCGGGCCGTTCGCGGTCGTAAATATAGTCCGGACCGCGCCATAGCTCAATACAATCCGGCGCCGTGAGCCATGCCCTGTCAACCCGTTTACCGCGGCGGGCCCTCGCCCGTCGGGGACCCGGCGAACAGCCGCCGGCCGTCGGGGAGCAGGATCACATTCGTATTGGCGGCCGGCTTGCCGCTCCGCGCCGCCCACCCCTCGACGGTGACGGACGTGCCGATGGGGACGTCGGCCGGGCGCCACCCGCGCCGGACGAGCGCGTTGGCCCCCTGCATCTCGAACGCCCAGTTCACGACCGTGCCCGTTGCATCCTTGACGTCGACATAAATCCAGGCGTGCGGATTCGACCAGCGCATTTCGGTGACCGTGCCGGTCATCTTGATCGGCTTCTCGACGTCGAACTCCGCCGAAAACGAATGATGCGCGCCGGCTGGCGCGGCGAGCACCGCCAGGACCAGCACCATCGCACCTCGCACCCTCGGACGCACCCTCGCACCTTCGCACCTTCGCACCCTCGCGCCCTTCACACCGTTCACCGTCCAGCTCCTTTCCGTGCCGCATCCCGGACGTCCCTGAGATGCTGCAGATCCTGATTGTCTTCGAGACAGGCGACCTCGAGCAGCTCGCCCGGCCCGCGG
>CAZGLC010000483.1:0-2192 GCA_964526235.1 uncultured Bifidobacteriaceae bacterium | reverse complement strand
TTTCTTCCCCAGCCACTTCGAGGAGTCAGAGCTCGGCCCGATTCCACAGGGCTGGCGGGTTGGATGCCTTGGCGACGTCGCTCGGGACGTTAGGAATCAGGCATCACCCATCGACGTAGCGCCGGACACACCATACATCGGCCTCGAGCACATGCCCCGACGGTCCATTTGCCTCGACCAGTGGGGTAAGGCATCCGACGCGACGAGTGGAAAACTCCGATTCAAGGCAGGGGACTTCTTGTTTGGAAAGCTACGCCCCTACTTCCATAAAGTCGGGGTGGCGTCAGTCGCAGGGGTCTGTTCGACCGACATTGTGGTCCGTGAGCCGCGCGATCGGAATTACACGTCCTTCGTTCTTGGGCACTTGTCATCGGTCGAGTTCGTCGATTACAACGACGCGGGCTCCGGCGGAACACGAATGCCGAGAACGAGCTGGCAGATCATGTCGCGATACTCGGTCGTTGTGCCGCCTGCTTCGGCGGCTCGCGCACTCAATTCGCTTGTTGAGCCCGTCATTACTCAACTTAAGGCGAGCACTGAGGAATCCCGCGTGCTCGCCGAACTTCGCGACACGCTGCTCGGTCCCCTCCTTTCCGGTGAGCTGACCATCAAATCGGCCGAGAAGGTCGTGGGAGCTGTGCTCTAGAATGGCGGGCGGCTGGGGAACAGAGACCGAGTTCGAGCTGACGACGCTGGAGCGTTTGCGGGCGCTGGGATACACGCACGCCATCGGCGCGGAGATCGCCGAGAAACACCGCGAGTCCGACTCAGAGGTCGTATTCCGCAAGATTCTCCGTGAGCACCTGACGAAGCGCTATTCACACCTGCCAGCCGAGTCCATCGACCAGGCCGTCCGTCTGTTTGCACGACCCGACGGCGTCGATACGCTCCGCCGCAACATGGCGTTCCACGCAATGCTCAGGACCGGCGTGGAGGTACGCGTTGAGAGGTCAGACGGCACGCACAAGATCGAGCACGTCTATGCAATCGACTGGGATAATCCCGAGGACAACATCTTCCTCGCCGTGAACCAGTTGCCCATAAGTGGCGGGAACAACCGGCGTCCCGACATCCTCATCTACGTCAACGGTCTGCCGCTCGTCCTCTTCGAACTGAAGAACCCGTACTCGATTGCGCCATCGGAGGAAGAGGCGCTCAACCAGATCCAGCACTACACGGTCGACATCCCCCAGGTCTTCGAGTTCAACGCGCTCTGCATCGTGAGCGACGGTGTGAGCACGCGCCACGGCGTCTGGACGGCGACACCCGAATGGTACGCACCATGGAAGTCGATTGACGGCGAGCACATCGAGCCGGGCACGACCGGCTCAATGCGCGCTCTCGTCGAGGGACTGTTTCCGAAAGAGCGTCTCCTCTCCTATATCCGCGACTTCATTGCGTTCGAGGTCGCCAACGAGAAGATCACCAAGAAGGGGGCGAAGTACCACCAGTTCTTCGCCGTCCGCAAGGCCGCGGTGAAAGCGGTCGACACCCACCTCGCCGGGACTGATAGGCGGCTCGGGGTCATCTGGCACACCACCGGCTCGGGCAAGTCGCTATCCATGGCTTTTCTCGTCGGCCTGCTGCGCCGTCGCCCGGAGCTGGAAAACCCGTCGTTCGTCATCCAGGTGGATCGCACCGACCTCGACGACCAGCTCTTTGACCAGTTCGTCGCCGTGCGGTCGCTCGTGGGCGAGGTCAAGCACGCCGACAGCGTGGAGCAGTTGCGCGACCTGCTCGCCACGAGCGGGGGCGAGGTGATCTTTACGACGATCGAGAAGTTCCGCCTGCGCACCGACCGCGGGGAGATCGCGCACCCGATCCTGTCCGAGCGTTCGAACATCATCGTCATCGCCGACGAGGCGCACCGCTCGCAGTACGGCTTTCTTAAGGGATTCGCCCGCTACCTCGCCGACGCCCTCCCGAACGCGCGCCGACTCGGTTTCACCGGAACTCCCGTTAGCCTCGGCGGCGCCGACACCGTAGCGGTGTCCGGCGACCTGATCCACACGTACGATATCCGCCAGTCGCAGGAAGACAAGGCCACGGTCCCGATCTTCTACGAGCCGCGCCAGGTGAGGCTGCACCTGAGCGCAGCAGACATCGACGCGTCACTGAAGGACATCACCGACGGCCTGGAAGAGGCAGAGGAATCGGACCTCGAGCGGCGCAAGTCGCGCTGGGCGGCGCTA
>CAZGLC010000482.1:0-2192 GCA_964526235.1 uncultured Bifidobacteriaceae bacterium | reverse complement strand
GCGCCCAGCTGTCCTTGCCGCCGGAGAGGCCGACCATGACGCGGTCGCCGTCTTCGATCAGCTTGAAGTCGACGATCGCTTTGGTGGTTCTCTTCGCGACGCGGGCTTCGAGCGGGCTGCGGTACGACATCCCCCTACAGTCTAACAGGACTATACTGCGTGTGCGCCCATGTCGAACCGACGCGTCGCCCTGACGGAGTTCGTGAAGCGAATCCGCCAGGTCCTGTCAGACAGCGTCGTCGAGGTGCGCCTCTTCGGGTCCGAAGCGCGAGGTGAGGCCACACTGGAATCGGACATCGACGTGCTCGTCGTCGTGCAACCGGACACGGCGCGCGCGCTGCTGGATGGAGCAGCGGCCGTTCTGCGGGGCGTTGAACCGCGTATACTACGCGGCCTTTTATGCTGCCCGCGCGCTACTGGCGACGCGCAATCTCGACTCGTCGCGGCACAGCGGCGTGATCGCGCTGTTTCAGGAACACTTCGTCCGCACCGGACTCATTGGGACGGATACCGCACGGGCGTTGCCCCGCGCATTCGAGAAACGGCAGACGAGCGATTATGGCGACTTCAGCGAGCCTTCGAGCAAGGAGGTCCTGTCCCTGGGGGACCAAGTGCGGGCTTTCGTCCGATCGTGTGAAGCACTCATTCGGGCAGAGTGATATCACGGCACAGGCACCCGCGCCTTGAGCTCTTCGAACCAGTTCTGCACGATCACGACCCCGTTGCCGCCACGAGTCAGATCGGGCGCGTTCAGCTTGATCATCAGAAATTGCTGGCCGTCCGGCGAGACATCGTACGTTCTGCCCGGATTTCCGCCGGGTATCGTGAAATAACCCTCTTTGACGACCATCGACGGAGTGGTTGCCGCCCACGACGGTCCGGCTTCGACGCCGACGCGCATCAGCGCGCCGGACGGCGCCACGTAAAACAGCTCGCGCCCGCAAAGCCCTCTGGGTGCACCACCGCTTGGCCTGTCCGAAATTCGTCAAGCAGACCTTTCACGAATTCGCCGACCAGTCCATCCGCTTCTCCACCTGGGCGCGCGCCTACTACGACCAGCAGCGGGGCCGCGGCAACGATCATCACGCCGCCCTGCGCGCGCTGGCCTACAAGTGGATTCGGATCTTGTTTCGCTGCTGGAAGAATCGCACACGCTACGACGAAGCGACCTACGCGGCCGCCCTCCATCGCCATGGCGCCGCCCTCGCCGAAAACAAAGCTTGACGGCCCAACTCAGATGTCCATGCCCCCGGCGCCAAGCGGGGCCACGATTTCGTACGGTCCGAGGCGGGTGCCGCCCGAGAGCATCATGGGCTGAAGTTACGTGAGCGTTGCGATTGTAGCCGACGGCGCGGGTGGGCGGAGGCGTGCCCATCTTGCCCGTAGAGCCCGCGTAAGTGCATGATAAGTGCATGGCCGTGAGGACGATCACGATCGACCTCGAGGCCTACGAGGCCCTCGCCCGGCGCAAGCGCGGCGGGCAGTCCTTTTCGGATGTGATCAAAGAGCGCTTCGCCGGTGGCGGCACCGGCCGAGATCTGCTGGAAGCGGTCCGGCACTTCGGCCTCGATGAAGAGACGCTCGATGCCATCGAGGAGCAGGTGAAGGCGCGAGGGCGCGCGCGCGCCAGAGCGCCCCGTCTATGATCCACGTGGACACGTCGTTCCTCGTGGACGTCATGCGGGAGCAGTCTCGGCGGAACAACGGCTCCGCGACGGCGTTCCTCGCCGACCAACGCTGGCGATCGACTCGTGGCGTCTGTCTTCGTGGTGTGCGAGCTCGAGGCCGGTGCCGCCGGGGCGGCGCGTCCCGATCGCGAGCGCGCCCGAGTACGCTCCCTCCTCCAGGCGCTGTCAGTCGCCTACCCTGACGAGCGTTTCGCGCCCGTGTACGCAGAAACGCTGGCGCGGATTCAGAAAACCGGCCGCTCGATAAGCCCGATGGATCTTCTGATTGCGACGTCAGCGGTCGCCGACGACGCGGAACTCGTGACCGGCAACCAGAAGCATTTCGATGCAGTTTCCGATCTCCGGCTATTGACGTACAAATAGCGCCTACAACATCGGCCGGCGCCGGTGCCACTCGGTCGCCTGTTCGTAGGCGTTCGCCAGCGCGAGCACCACCGCTTCGCCAAGCAGCGGACCGCTGATCGAGAGGCCGATCGGGAGCCCGCTCTTGCTGAAGCCGCACGG
>CAZGLC010000481.1:0-2199 GCA_964526235.1 uncultured Bifidobacteriaceae bacterium | reverse complement strand
TCAGCAGCGCCTCTTCTTCCGGCTGGCGTCGATTGACCAGGAAGATCGAGACCGCCCGCGTGCCGGCCGGCAGGCCTGGCAAGTCGTCGAGGCCGCGCACTCGCCGCACCGAGGTCACGATCTCGAGCCCATCGCTGTCAGCCAGCGGCTTCGATGCAGGTCCTTTTTGCTCGGTGGCTACGCTGACTGGCAGCGAGGCCCCACGTTCGGTGCGCTTCCACTCACCGGTTGGCTTGCCGTCCTGCTCCCGCGGCTCGTAGTCTCCCCAGCGCGCCGAAACCTTGAGGGTCGTCACGCCTGGCGGCACGAGCACGCTGATGCCCATGGACGAGGGAAACTGCCCGCGCTTCGCGGCCGGCGGGTCCGGCGTACTGTCGTCGTCTTCCGCCCCGCCGCTGGCCGCCGCCTGTTCCAGCTCGCCCTGCTCGTCTTCGTCTGCCTTCTGCGATGCCGGGGCGTTCAAGGGTGCCAGGAAGCCGGTCAGGTAGAACCGGGAAGGAGGCATGGCCAGGACCTCGCCCGCCTGCGGCTCGTCGGGCTCAGGCCCGATCAAATCGAGTCTGAGTGCATGCGTGAGTCGGGCGCGAACGTCAGCAGAGGTCATCGACACCTGGCGGGGTCATCTTACGCGAGGCGATACCTGGCCAGCCGCGGGCGAATCTCCGCCTTCGGCAGCCGGCACCGCGGGTGGTCGGCAATCGCCGACAGAGCTGTCAGGAGGGCTCGCGGCTCGATGACTTCATGCTCCTCGAGAGCGTCGAAGACCCAGAGCACCCCGTGGCACTCCACGTCCTCGGCGGCGGCCAGCGACCGCAGGCTCGCGTCTCCCGCGAGGAGGATGTGGGCACCGATTTTCGCGAGGGCCAGTGCGAACGAATCGGGCAGTGAGAGCCGCGGTTCGTGGCTTCGATAAGCCTGCGCGAGGGCGACCCCATCTCCATCGAGGCTCAGAATCTTGAGGCCGAGAGGTTCAAGCGCCGGGCCAACCCAGCCCTTGAGTTCGCGCTCGAACAGGACATCCGGCACACCGATATCGAAGGGCAGCTGGAAGATGGTGTGCAGGATTCCGCCGCGCTGAAGGTCGATGAGGACGGATGTATCAGACACCAGGAGGGTGGCCATCGTCGGCGTCACGCTCCGGTGGTGTGTCGAGGCTCTCGACAACCTCGCGTACGGTTTTCTGCAACAGCTCCGAGGCCTTCGACTCGGAGATCGCGCCTTCGGCGAGAGCCCTGATGCAGAGGCGCTCGAAACGGCTGGGTATCTCCTTTGGCAATTCGAGAGGCTCCGTCTTTCGCCACCCGCGGGCACCAAAGGCTTTGAAGAGATTCGCAAACGTGGCCTGATTGATGATCCCCAGGTCCTTGCAGCGGTACGCCAATGCCTGTCCGCTGACGCCAAACAGCAGCTTCAGCTGGAAGAGCTCGCGCAACGAGATCGCGTGACGGGAGGCTCCCGTTTCCCGAATGAGCGTCGCACGGGGGACGAGAAAGGCCGCGGCAAACCGGTGACACGCCTTCTCAAGGTCCAACGATTTGGCGACGTTCAGATATAAGTGTCCCAGCTCGTGGGCCATGGTGAAGCGCTGCCGCTCTCCAGGATCGTTGGCGTTGACGACGATCACGGGCAACTCGGCGGCGTCCGCCGTGCGGATGTTCGCCTGGACGCCGGACACGTTGTCCGGCAGCGGGATCGCGCAGATCTTGACGCCTTTGTCCTCGAGAAACTCACAGAGGTTGGGAATCGCGTCGGTTCCAAGCTTCCACTGCGTGCGCAGCTGTTCCGCGGCGTTCTCGAGATCCTCGTCCGAGCGAACCCGCTGGCGGTCCGCTGAGGGGAAGACTCTCGGCGCCTGGACGGCGAGGATCTGCTCGATAGTGAGGTAGCGCTCGACCTCCGACAGGATGCGTGCGCGGACCTCGGCCGCTTCCTTCGCCGACGTGAGCTTCCTCTTTCGAAACTCCACAGCAACGAGATCCACGTCGGCCGGATTCAGGAGGTACTCTTCCGTGACCCCGAGCGCGCGCGCCAGCGCGATGAGGACGGACGAGGAGGGCATCATCTCGTCCCGCTCGTACTTGCCGATGGCTTGCGCAGACACCAGTGCGTCGAGTCGCTCTTCGAGGCCTCGGAGAGACAGGCCTGCCGCGGCCCTGGCGAGTTTCAGGCGTGCGCCGATCATGGGTGTGCTTATCTCGG
>CAZGLC010000480.1:0-2209 GCA_964526235.1 uncultured Bifidobacteriaceae bacterium | reverse complement strand
GGACGGCTTCTACGACCTGCTGTGGGCGCGCGTGACTCCACCGGGCCTCGATCCGCCGTCTCCGGTGGTCGACGGACTGGCGGCCACGGCGCGCGACTAGACTACTTCCCGGCGCAAAAATCGGACGCTAAGTTGTTGATCGTACAGAGACCATCGACGGGATGTTCTGCACGGTCGATCATTTTCCATTAAGAGCATGGCTGATCGGGCGTCGCACATTTCACTTGACAGCTGAACCGTGGGCGGCTATCTTACGCATTGTTATATGCGTAAGACGAAGCGGGCCTTGATCCGCGCCCTCCTGGCCGCCACGCGATCGATGGTCCAAGGTGGATTGTCGGAGACGTCGCGGCGGTGCGGGAAGCCGTCGTGTCCGTGCGCACACGATGCCACGTTCCGGCACGGGCCCCATCTGTATCTCACGTATCGCGAGGATGGCGCCAGTCGATCGCTGTATGTGCCGCCGGAGGAGGCCCCGATCGCGCGGGCGGCTCACCAGGCCTGGGCCACCTTCTGGGAGACGGGGTGCGCGATTGCGGCGTGGAATCGAGAGGCGTTGCGCCAGCGGTGGCAGCGAACGCCATCGGCGCGACCGGGCCGCCGGAGATCCGCCCGTGACTGACGCGCGGCGCCGGCAGCATCACTTCGGCGACCCCTTCATTGCCGAAGCCGTCGGCGATCTGCAGGAGGCCTGGATGCGTCACGCGGATACGGTGCTGGACGATGAGCAGCTCGTGGCAACCGTGCACGGCGCCTTGCGCAGGCGGCGGCCGCAGAGTGCCCGGCGCGGGCGGACCGGGACGCCGGCCGAGGTCGTCTTGCGGCTGCTCGTGTTGAAACACGTGCGGAACTGGAGCTATGCGGTCCTCGAGCGAGAGGTCCGCACGAATCTGGTGTATCGCACGTTCACCCGCATCGGCGGCGCCAAGGTCCCCGATGCCAAAACGATGGGGAAATGGGGGCCCGTGGTGGGGCCGGAGGTGGTCGCCCAGCTGCACGAGCGGCTGGTGGCGATCGCGCGCGCCGAGCGGGTGGTGGAGGGGCGCCGGATGCGCGTGGATACCACGGTGGTGGAGACGAATATTCACTACCCGACCGACAGCAGCCTGTTGGGGGATGGCGTGCGGGTCCTGACGCGCACGATGCAAAAGGTGACGGCGATTGCCGGGCAGGTCGGCGCGATCCTGCGTGACCGGAGCCGCAGCGTCAGACACCGGCTGTGGGAGATCGGCCGGATCGCGCGGAGCAAGGGCGCACAACGCCAGGAGAAGCTGACCCGCGCGTATCAGCGCCTCTTGGCGGCCACGAGTCGGGTGGTGGGCCAAGCCAAGCGATTTGCGCGGGAGATTGGCGCGGGGGTGAAGGGCACCAGCAACGTGATACAACAAGCCGCCCTCGAGGGGTTGCGGCAGGATCTGGACACCTTCGTACCGCGGGTCCAACAGGTGCTGCGGCAAACGCGCGCGCGCATCCTCGGCGGGGATACGCACGTCAAGGACAAGTTACTGAGCGTGTTCGAGCCGAGCACCGAAGTGATCCGCAAGGGCAAAGCAGGCAAGCCGACCGAGTTCGGCAAAATGGTGAAGCTGCAAGAGGCCGAGCATCAGATCATCACCGAGTATGTCGTGTATGAGCAACGGCCCAGCGATTCGGATCTCCTGCTCCCGGCGCTCGCGGCGCATGAGCGGACGTTCGGGCGGGTGCCGCGGCTCGTCGCCGCTGACGCGGCCTTCTTCTCGGGCACGAATGAAGCGGCCGCCCACAAGGCAGGCGTCACGCGGGTCTGCATTCCGAATCGGGCGACCAAGAGTGCCGAGCGGAAGCGCGAACAGAAGAAACGCTGGTTCAAGAACGGACAGACGTGGCGCACCGGGTGTGAAGGGCGGATCAGCGTCGTCAAGCGGCGACACGGCCTGAACCGCAGCCGCTACAAAGGAGCCGACGGCATGAAACGCTGGGTCGGGCTCGGCGTCATCGCCGACAACCTGATCAACATCGGTCGCGTGCTCGCCACACGGCCCAACTCCTGACGCGTACGCCTGCGCGCCTGCGCCCAACGTGAGACCCGCCGGCCTGTGCCGGTGGGTCTATATCTTTTGGGGGCGCCGACACGTGTGGCACCGTGTGGCAAATCGATTTTTGCGCCGGGAAGTAGCTAGTTTCTGTCGCGAAACGCCTAACGCGTTGCTGAATCATAGCTTATAGTTTT
>CAZGLC010000479.1:0-2262 GCA_964526235.1 uncultured Bifidobacteriaceae bacterium | reverse complement strand
GAGTCCCCGCTTCCGCACCAATCCTCGCTGCGCTCGTCTTGGTGCGTCACCGGGTCTTCAGGCGCTCGACCGTCGGCGCTTCGCACCTCGGTCTTCGGGCACGAGTCCCCGCTTCCGCACCAGCCTATTGCTTCCCTCGTCTTGGTGCGTCTCGGGCGTTGGCTCGGCGCGCATGCGCGACAGCAGGGTAATATTGGCTACCCGGACGCACCGATGACCCCTGCAGGGCTCTGCGTATTCTGCAAGACAGGCGAGCGGCGACGCGGGCAGGCGTCGCTGACGCTGAGCCGGGACGACACCGTCGTCATCGTTCACCACATTCCTGCGGAGGTGTGCGATAACTGCGGACATGCATACTTCGACGGCAGCACGGTCGATGCACTCGAAAAGCTCCACGAGGTCGCAATCGCTGCGGGTGCGAAGTTCGCGGTGCGCGACTATGCGACGAAGGTGGCTTGACGAGCGACCACTTCGGCCGCGCATGAACCGTCTTCCGCCCTTCCGTGCGCGCTTTGCCCTGTCGCGAGCTGGTTTGACAGGCGATTTCGACGATGCGACCATGCATTTCAGATGACGAATCTAGAACGGCTGATCAAGGCTCACGTCGAAAGCGCAGCGGTGGCGACCCTGGGCGGTGCGACGGAACGGATCGCGGAGGAGATGGCCCGCGAGCTGCTGAAGGACGAGACGTTTCGTGCCGAAATGCAGGCGCTCGTACGCAAACACTTCAGTGCCACCATGCAGTCCCTCGCGAAAAACGGACGTCGACGCACGCGATAACTCAAATCCACACCCTGCCGGCATGGCCGTCGTCCGCCGCGCGTTCGATCCAGTCCGCACTCTCGCGCGCGCGATGCCGGGCGTGGAGGAGGGCACGGCCTACGGCTCGCCGGCGCTCACGATCAACGGGCGCATGTTCGCCTGCCTCGCCATCCACCGCTCGGCTGAGCCGCGCACGCTGGCCGTCCGGGTTCCATTCGACACACGCGATCGACTGATCAGGGCGAAGCCGGCCGTGTACTACGTGACGGATCACTACGCGAACTACCCGTGCGTGCTGGTCCGCCTCGGCGGGGTCAGCCGTACGGCGCTCCACGCCCTGCTGCGGGTCAGTGCGGCGTTCGTCGCCAGCGGCGCGCCGCTCGCGCCGCGCGGCAGCAGCAGGCCGCGCGCACGGCCTACGCGGCGGGTGCGGCCGCCCGCTCCCGGCCGCTGACGAGCGCCGCGATCACCAGATCCCCGCTCACGTTCACCGTCGTCCGGCACATGTCGAGAAAGCGGTCGACGCCGAGGATGAGCCCCATCCCTTCGGCCGGGATGCCGACCGACTGCGCGACGATCATCACCATCGGGAGCGACCCGCCCGGCACACCGGCGGTGCCGATGCCGGCGATGATCGACATGATCATCACGCGAACCTGCTGCCCGAGCGTCAGGTCGAGGCCGTACACCTGCGCCAGGAAGAGCACCGTGACGCCCTCGAAGAGCGCCGTCCCGTTCTGGTTCGCGGTCGAGCCGACCGTGATCACGAAGCGCGAAATCTCCGGCGGCAGGTGCAGCTTCCGCTCGGCCACGTCGAGCGAGAGCGGCAGCGTCGCGTTGGACGAGGCGGTCGAGAAGGCGTAGAGATACACCTCGCGGCAGTTGCGGAAGAATTCCATCGGCGACCGCCGCGCCACCGCCCACAGGAACGCCCCGTAGACGACGAACTGCTGCACGAGCAGCCCGCCCACGACGGTGGCCACGTAGAAGAGCAGCGTCGCCAGGATGCCGGCGCCGAACGTGAACGCGGTATTGAAGACGATCGCGAACACGGCAACCGGCGCCAGCCGCATCGCAAACTGCACGATGCGCATGCAGGCGTCGAAGATCTGCTCGAGCACTGTCACGAGCAGCAGCTCGCCGTCGCCGGCGGGGCGTCCGGCGCCGATCCGGCTGACCGCGATGCCGAAGATGACGGCGAAGACCATGAGCGGCAGCATCTCGCCGTCCAGCGCGCGCACGGCCGACTCGAGCGGGTTGCGCGGGACGAGCTCGATCAGAATGTCGCTGAGCGGCCGGGCCGCGGCGGCGTTCTGCTGCAGCGACTGGACGCCGGGCGCGGCGGCCGGCGCCGCGAGCTGCACGCCGGCGCCAGGGCGGAGCAGGTTGACGAGCGCGACGCCGATCGCCACCGACGCGGCGCTGAGGAGAAACGTGAAGCCCACCGTGCGGCCGGCGACGGCCGACAGGTCGCGGCCGCGCCCGAGCTGATACACGCCG
>CAZGLC010000478.1:0-2282 GCA_964526235.1 uncultured Bifidobacteriaceae bacterium | reverse complement strand
TCGTTGCACATGGCAGTAGTCGGAGACGTGAACTCCGGAACGTTGTACCCCGCGAACGATCCGTTCCGGTCTACTCCATAGACTGTTAGCCGGAATGGGCCGGGTGTCTTTCAAAACTCAGGCAGCAGAGATCCTGGCGACGCGAAGCTTCTTGCGGTTTCGCTCCGCATGCCAGAGGTCGTACTGCACCTGCTGGTTCATCCAACTTTCCGCAGTGGTGCCAAACGCCAGCGATAGCCGTACGGCCATCTCCGGACTAATGCCGGCGCGGCCGTTCAGGATACTGGAGAGCGTCTTGCGACTCACCCCGAGGGCTTCGGCCGCCTGGGTCACCGTGAGTCCCAGCGGCCTCAAGCACAATTCGAGCAGTACTTCACCGGGGTGCGGCGGATTGTGCATCTTCATGGCGTGACCTCAGTGGTAGTCTTCGTAGTCGACGTGCTCGGCTTCTTTCTGGGCAAACTTGAAGGTGATCCGCCAATTGCCGCTCACTTTGACGGCCCAAGTTCCCTTCCGGGCACCCTGCAATTCGTGTAGGTCCAAGCCCGGCAGGCTGAGGTCGCGGGGGTCAGCGGCGGCGTTCAATCGGCCGAGAATCAGTCGCAGTCGGTCGGCATGTTTCCCTTGGATGCCGCGCTTGTTGCCGGTGGCGAAGAAGTGTTCGAGCCCTTTGTGCCGAAAGCTCTTGATCGCCACACCATTCAGCGTAACCTATGTGGTTACAGGTAGGCAATCCGGCTAACCACCGAATGGAGCCGGCGCGCCTGTGCCGTGCGATCATGTCGCCGTGGCGCGCGGCTCATTTGCAACGTTAGCCGGACGCGACCGCGAAATATCAATAATGGCGACGAAACGACAGCCTGAACTGATTGTGCCGTACTCGCCCGAGCAGAAGGCGCTCTACAAGCACCACGATCCGGTTTCGATCTACCACGAGGCCTATCCACGACACCTGTGGCGAGGTATTTATCGCGGCGGTCGTTTTCCCGAGATCGTCGTCCGTGCCTCATTTCTCGCGCTCGGGTATCGTGTGTTCATCTCCGATCCCGAGATGCCCCGCGAAGAAGGGTTCATCCTTACTCACTACGCGGGTAAGCAGCAAGAAGACCACCCGGCGTTCACCCGCATGTTCCCGCACTTCAGCAAGAATCGAATCGAAGTGCTGAATCGGCAGTGCGATGCTGCGAAGATTGCTGTGGCGGGAACCCGAGGTGGAGGGGATCCGGACCTGTTTGTGGTCAGCCCAAAGGGCCGCCGGTTCTTCGTCGAGGTGAAGGACCGGGACCAGCTCAAGCCGAAACAGCTCGTTACATTCAAGCGAATCAGGAGAGTCCTGGGTTGCGACGTGTTCGTCGCTCGGATCAAGCCCGTGCCTGGCGCGAAGCCAGGTGACGGTCTCCGGTCCAGTCTGAAATTGTCATCCTGATCGAGTCCGAAGAGCGGAACCCGGACTGCCACGCCTCCATCGAGACCACGATCTTCAGGGACGTCGTGGTCGGCCGCGTCGCGACAGCGTCGTCGCCAGCCTCCAGGCTCACTCACCACTGGTGGCTCGCCGGCGTGTTCTACAATCTGTTGTGGGCGGACACGCCGAACCGTTGCCCCGCAAGACTCAGGCGTAAAATAAGACCGTGGCGAGCCGGATCTACACTGACACATCGGTCATTGGCGGCTGCGAGGACGACGAGTTTCGCATCCACTCCAGGCGCTTGATGGCCAGCTTCACCACGGGAGACGCGCAACTGGTGTTGTCGGAACTGGTTCTTCGCGAGCTGGACGCTGCTCCGCCAGCGGTACGGGACATCGTCACGGCCATTCCGACGGCACATGTCGAGATCATCCGGCTCTCACCGGAGGCCGAGGCTCTTGCTCGCCAGTACTTGGCCGATGGGATTTTCACGACCAACATGTTCGCCGATGCTCAACATATCGCCATGGCCACCGTGGCCAGAGTCGACGTGCTCGTCAGTTGGAACTTCCGACACGTGGTTAATGTGGGGCGGATTCAGCCGGTCCATCGAGTGAATGCCCATCATGGATATCCGGCGATCGAGATCCGTTCGCTTCGGGAGGTAGCACCAGATGAGTGAGACTTCAACGAAGACGTTCGACGCGGTTCGAATGGTCCGTGCAATTCGTGACGACATCAGTTCGACAATCATCCATATGTCTGCCGAACAGGAGAACCACTGGCTACGGTCGAGGGATCTGACTGATCCGAGGTTGCGACAACTTATGGAGTTAGCTGCCCATCAAGGCGCTGCAGCCGACGCCGCTTCGCG
>CAZGLC010000477.1:0-2296 GCA_964526235.1 uncultured Bifidobacteriaceae bacterium | reverse complement strand
CGGCATCGTACAGCGCCGTCATCCCGTTGGCGGAGTAGCGGCCGACGGCGGCGCGCAGCACATGCGGGAGGCTCGTGAACGGAACGGTCGCGGGCAACCCGAAGGTGACGTGCTCGTTGAAGTAGATCGTGAACAGTTCGTCTTCAGGGTGGCTGGCGCGGATGAACGCCTCGGCGCCCGCCACCACCATGCTCCGGCGCGTAATCATCGACGTGCTGCCGTCGAGCACCAGGCCCACGGCGACAGGCACGTCGCCGCTGCTGAAGAAGGTAATCTGCTGGGGCTCGCCGTCCTCGAAGACGCGGAACGCCGACTCGGGCAGATCGGCCACGGCGTTGGACTGCTGATCGAACTCGCCCGGATAGAACCAGAACTGGACGGCCGGCGTGGAGCCCGCACGCGTCTCACGGAAGGTGACGACCGTGTCGCCCGTCACCTCACGGCGCTCGGCGGGGACGAACAGCCACTGGCCGAGGATCTCCTTCTCGTCCTGCGAGAGCACCTGGATGACATTGCGGCTCGGCGTATCCACCAGGCGGAAGACATAAGTGCCCGCCTCGAGGCGCATGCCCGGCAGCTCAACCGGCGCGCTGAACGTCATAATCGTCCGATCGCGCGTGTCGGGCGTCTGGGCCGCCGCCTGGGCCGGCAGGCCGAGCAGAAGCGTCATCGCTCCGGCGGCCGCGTCTGCGAACAACGGAGGGTGCACGTTGTGTGCCTCCCCAGCTCGGCGATTCAGCGGGAGGTCGGTGGCGGTGCGAGCGGCTGCTGAGGTGTGTAGGAATGTCCGGATGCGTCAGGTGTGGTGCCTGAGGAGGGAATCGAACCCACACGCCGGGTGACCGGCGGGAGATTTTGAGTCTCCTGCGTCTGCCAGTTCCGCCACTCAGGCTTACGGGGCGCGCCGACTCCTCAGTATGGCACGTTCGTGCGGGCGGCGGGTCCTTACTGCTGGATCATCGCGGTCCAGTTGACGACGACGTTGATGGGCGGCGCGCTCGACGCCGGCGCCCTCACGGCAATCAGGAAACGCTGGCCCGTCGGATCGGCGTCGTAGAGGATGGCATCCGTGCGGCCCGACAGATTGACGGCTCGATCGATGCGGAACAGCTCGGCGGGCGCTCCAACGTCGATCGTCGATGGCGTTGCCGTGACAGACACGGCCATCAGTTGTTCCACATCCGAGACATAGAAGAGCTCGCGGCCGTCGGCTCTCCACTGCGGGAACATTCCTCCGCCCGTCGACACGGCGCGTTTGCCGCGGCCGGACGGAAAGCCCGCAACGAACACTTCGTTCCTGCCGGTCTCGTCCGAGACGTAGGCGATCCAGCGGCCGTCGGGCGAGAGACGTCCCTGCCCTTCGTTGAACAACGTATTCACGGCGAGCGATTCGGTCTTGCCGTTTTCCAGGCTCAACACCCACAGGTCCAGCCCCCCCTTCGCGCCCTGTTGATCGTAGATGATCGTTTCGCCGTCGGTGCTCCAGCTCTTGGGAATCTCCACGTCGCTCGATGTGGTCAGTTGCTGGTCGCTTGTGCCGTTGTCCAGGTCGATGATGTGGAGATCCGGCGGTCTGACGTGACCCGCGGCGAAGACCAGACGATTGCCCTGCGGTGCCCAGAGGGGCATCATGGAATCCCCGCTGGACGTGAGCCGGGATTCTCCGCCTCGGAGCACGTCCCGCAGCCAGATGTCCCTCCTGCCGTTCGCATCCCAGCGCGAAAAGGCGAGCCGGCGGCCGTCCGGCGCGATCGAAAAACCGGAGTAGTTCGCCGGTGGGGCCGCAACCGTGCCCGGACGGCCGTCGCGTTCGAACCACTGCAGCACCGCGATATCGCCGATCGCGTTCGACGAATACGCCAGGACGCCATTCGAGGAGACCGAAAACGGAGCTCGGCCTGGTCCCGACGCCGGGATGCCGTCCACGACCCGGATTGGCTCGCCAGTCAATTCGAGACGATCGTCATCAAAAGGCCGCGCATACAGCACCGTGTTCTCCACGTACAAGATGTAGCCGGGGGCATAGCCGAGGGTCGATCGGTTCCTGAGATCCATCAGAAGGCGCGGTGGAGCGCCATCCAGCGATCCGAGATAAATCTGCCCGGGGTTAATCTGCGAATAGATGAAATTCCGGCCGTTCTCGAGAAACCGCGGTGAGCTATGGTAAGCCTCCGGACGTGCTGGATCCACGGTCGTGACGGCAGATGGGGTGCCGCCCTGCGCCGACACGCGCGACAGCCCGAACTGGGCCGCCTGAAACACGATGACATCGTCGGGACTCCAAGTCGCGCTAAGC
>CAZGLC010000476.1:0-2298 GCA_964526235.1 uncultured Bifidobacteriaceae bacterium | reverse complement strand
CGGATCGAGGCCCGGTGGAGTCACGCGCGCCCACAGCAGGTCGTAGAAGCCGTCCGGCAGATCGGACTTCAGCTCGAACACGAATGGGCGCGTGCCGCCGCCTTCGTAGACGGCAATCTGCAGGCGGAAGCGGTCGAGCCGCAGTACGCTCTCGACGTCGGTGAAGCGCCAGTAGCGGCTCGCCTCTTCCTGTTCGGTCAGATACAGGAGCTGCCGGTCGTACAGCAGGAGCGTTCCCTCGCTGCCGCGCCCCTGCCGCTGATGCTTGACGCGGATGCGGTAGCGCGACTCGCCGCCGTACTGCGGCATCACCGCGGTGACGACCGGCCTCGTGATCCGCTCCAGCAGGAACGTCACCAGGTCAGACGAGGCGGTGCCCCGCACGATGGTGAAGTCGAAGGTCCGATCGGCGCCCAGCCGGAGACCGCCGCGGTCCTCGTAGGTCAGCACCCGGATCCGGGTCGGAGAGAGAATCTGCACCTGCTTCACCGCGTCATAGGACCACCGGCGGGCGTCACCCGCGTCACGTGTCCGATACTCGATCCCATCGACCGACACGACCAGCGTGCCTGTCCGGTCTCCGAACAGACGATCTTGTGTGACCGCGAGCTCGAACGGAGGCCCGGCCGCAGCCGCGACGCCGAGGGGCGCCAGGAGGACGAGTGCCATCGCAACGATTCCGATTGAGACCTGTCGGGTCATGTGAGCAATCCCTTCATGGCGTGGCGCGCGCGATGGCTGGTTTCACCTCGCGGTGCCACTTCCACAGCGCGAAGACCACGGGATAGATCAACAACTGCAGCGCGAACGACGAGATCACGCCGCCCACCATCGGCGCCGCGATGCGCTTCATCACGTCCGCGCCGGCGCCGGCGCTCCACATGATCGGCAGCAGCCCGAGGAGGATCGCCATCACGGCCATCATCTTGGGGCGCAGCCGCTGCACGGCGCCCTCTTCGACCGCTTCGTGGAGGTCGGCAAGGCTCGTCATGCGCCCCTCACGCCTGTGCCGCTCGTACGCGAGGTCGAGGTACAGCAACATCACGACGCCCGTTTCGGCGTCGATGCCGGCCAGCGCGATGATGCCGACCCAGACGGCGACGCTCAGGTTGTAGTCGAGCAGGTAGAGCATCCAGAACGCGCCGATCAGCGAGAAGGGGACCGCGAGCAGCACGATCGCGATCTTGGTCACGCTCTGCATGTTGAAGTACAGCAGCACAATGACGATCAGCAGCGTGACTGGAATTACGATCGTCAGTCGATCGGCGGCGCGCATCATGTACTCGTACTGGCCGCTCCACTCGAGGTAGTAGCCTTCGGGCAGCCGGACCAGCTGCTCGACCAGCTGCTTCGCCTCGTTCACGTAGCCGCCGATGTCGCGGTCGGCGACGTCGACGTAGACGTACCCGAGGAGTTGCGCCTGTTCCGTCCGGATCACGGTGGGCCCGGTGGTGAGCGAGATGTCGGCCACCTGCTCGATCGGGATCTGCGCGCCGCCCGGCGTCGAGATCAGCGTGCGGCGGATCCCGTTGAGGTCGCTCCGGTAGTAGCGCTGGTAGCGGATGTTCACCGGAAAGCGTTCGCGCCCCTCGATCGTCGTGGTGACGTTGGCCCCGCCGATCGCCGACTCGATCACCATCTCGACGTCCTGCACGGACAGCCCGTACCGGGCAATCTGGTCGCGCTTGATCGTGAAGTCGACGTAGTAGCCGCCGGTGACGCGCTCGGCGAACACGTTGCGCGTGCCGCGGACTCCGGCCAGGGCGCCTTCGATCTCGCTGCCGATCTCGTTGATCGTCTCGAGCGTCGGGCCGAAGATCTTGACGCCGACCGGCGTGCGGATGCCGGTCGACAGCATGTCGATCCGCGCCTTGATCGGCATCGTCCAGGCGTTGGCGACGCCGGGCACGCGGACCAGATCGTCCAGCTCGGCTTCCAGCCGGGCCGGCGTCATGCCCGGCCGCCACTGATCTTCCGGCTTGAGATTGATCACCGTCTCGATCATCTCGAGCGGCGCCGGGTCGGTGGCCGTGAGCGCCCGGCCGGCCTTGCCGAACACGGACTCGACTTCCGGGACCTGCTTGATGATCTTGTTCTGCACCGCCAACACCTGCTGGGCGGTCTGCACCGAGGCGCCCGGCAGCGTGATCGGCATGTAGAGCAGCGTGCCCTCGTAGAGCGGCGGCATGAACTCGGACCCGAGCTTCAGGAAGACCGGCACCGTGCTCAGCATCAGGAGGACCGCCACGCTCAGGGTCACGAGCTTGTGGCGCAGGGCGAGCTTCACGAACGGCTGAT
>CAZGLC010000475.1:0-2325 GCA_964526235.1 uncultured Bifidobacteriaceae bacterium | reverse complement strand
CGCAGCGCCAGCACGAACGCCACGCCACCCCAGACGACGAGCAGGAGCAGTTCGCCGCCGACAGCGCCGATCGTGGCGCCCTCGAGAATGATGGCGCGCAGCGCATCGTTGAGCGCCGTGAGCGGCAGCGCCTGAATGAACGGCTGGAGCGCGACCGGAAAGTTCGCCGTCGAGAAGAACACGCCGCTCAACACCCACATCGGCAGCATCGTCAGGTTCAGGATGCCGGAGATCGCTTCGAGCGTCTGCGGCCGGCTCGCCGCGAGCAGGCCGAGCCCGGTGAACGACAGGCCGCCGACGAGCGAGACGGCCGCGATCGCGGCCAGGGATCCGTTGACCGGCATCCCCAGGACGATCGCGCCGAACGCGAGCGGGATCGCCACTTCGGGCGCGAGAAACACGATGCGCCCGAGCATCTGCGCCAGCAGATAGTCGCGCTTTCGCATCGGGCTCGCCACCAAGCGCTTCAGGATCTTTCGGAGCCGCGCCTGCACAATCGAGAAGCCGATGCCCCACATGCCCGTGCTCATGATGCCCATGCCGACGATGCCGGGGATGAGCCAGTCGACGTAGCGGGATCCCGGCACCACCACCGGTTCCTCCCGCGCGGTCCACGGCTCGGGAGGCCCCGCGGCGCGCTTGAGTGCCCGATCGACGACGAGGCGAGCCGCGCGGCTTTCGTCGCGCGATGGATCGAAGCGGTAGGTCGGCGGGCGCGTCGGCACGACGATCACGTGCACGTGGCCTTCGCGCAGCGCGCGCGCTTCGTCTCCCGGGGCCAGATCGCGCAGCGCAATGTCGCTCGAGTCACGCAGGACGGCCCGCACCTCGTCGGCGTCGGGCCCCCCCGCCAGGCCGACCGGCAGCGGCCGCGCGCCGCGCGCCGGAAACGCCGCGGCCAGCACCACCGACATGATGATCGGAAAGACGAACGCCCAGAAGAGCGCCTCCGGCTCGCGGACGAACTCGCGCAGCCGCGCGAGCGTGAGCTGTACGAGGGGATCAGTCATCGCGGAGATGCCGGCCGGTGAGCGCCATGAAGACGTCTTCGAGCGTGCCGTGGCGCGTGACGACTTTCGGCGCGCCGAGCGTTTCGATCAGGTCCGTCGGCCGCCCTTCGGTGATGATGCGGCCGTGATCGATCACCGCCACGCGGTCGCACAGGTATTCGGCCTCGTCCATGTCATGCGTCGTCAGCACGATCGTGCCGCCGCCGGCGCGAAAGCGCTCCAGCACGCCCCAGAGCTGCCGCCGCGACTGCGGATCGAGGCCCGTGGTCGGCTCGTCGAGAAACAGGAGGTCGGGCGCGCCCGCCAGCGCGCAGGCGACCGCCAGCCGCTGCCGCTGCCCGCCCGAGAGCTTCCCCACCCAGCTCGCGCGCTTGCTCTCGAGCTCGACGAGGCGCAGGAGCTCGTCGACGGAGCGGCCGCGATGATAGAACGCGCGAAACAGGCGCAGCGTCTCTTCGACGCTCAGCTTCTCGGCCAGCCGCGTCTCCTGGAGCTGGATGCCGAGACGCTGGCGCAGCGCGTCGGCGTCGGTTCGCCACTGCAGGCCGAGCACCTCGACCTCGCCCGCCTCCGGCCTCAGCAGTCCCTCGAGGATCTCGATGGTCGTCGTCTTTCCCGCGCCGTTCGGCCCGAGCAGGCCGAAGCACTCGCCGCGCGCGACGGTCAACGACAGGCCGTCCACCGCGACCAGGTCACCGTACAGTTTTGTCAGTCGTGCGCAGCGTACGGCAAGGGCGTTCGTCACTTGGGGTAGACTCCCAGATTGTGCCTCCGGTGGTCTTGATCGCGTCCCCCGATTGTCTCCCTGCCCTCAAGGAACGCGAGACTTCCGGAGACGTCCTCGCGTTCTCCGATACGGACGCGCTGCGCGCGCTCGACGCGATCACGCGTCAGCGGCCGAACGTCGTGGTGCTCGAACGCCAGTTTGCCTCCACCTCGCGCGGCGCCGCCCTCGTCAACCGGATCAAGGCCGACCCGTCGCTCGCGGGCTGCGAAATCCGCGTCGTCGCGCACGACGCCGGCGCCGCCGCGTCGGGGCCGTCGCGATCGGGCGGCGACGGAGTGGCCGTGGCCGCCGCACCCGCGGTCGCCGGCGCGCCGCCGGCGCCCGCGGCGCCGCTCGATCAGCGCGGCACGCGCCGCGCGCCGCGCTTCAGGATGGGAGGCGGCGTCGAGGTGCAGATCGACGGCAATCCCGCCACGCTCGTCGATCTCTCGATCGTCGGCGCGCAGGTGATCTCGCCGACGAGCCTGCGGCCGAATCAGCGCGTCCGGGTCACGGTGCCGAACGCCCAGAAGCCGCTCCGGATCAGCG
>CAZGLC010000474.1:0-2356 GCA_964526235.1 uncultured Bifidobacteriaceae bacterium | reverse complement strand
CTCTGCGAGCGCAAGAAGCGCGCGGCCGAAGCCTTGTCCTACAACGGCCTGGTACAGAGTTGGCCCGAGATTGTTCGCCTGGCCCGAGAAGGCGACAAGGCGAGAACGGAGCAGGGCGGCCTGTTTGGGGAGACAGAGGAATAGGTCGTGGTCACGGTCAAGCGTCTCGTGTGCCTCGCCAACTCACGCAAGCTCAATGGCCGCTGTATCGCGGGCAAGGAGCCGCCTGGTGGTCAGCCCGCCGAATGGATTAGGCCGGTGAGCGACCGCGAGCACGGGGAGGTGTCCGAGTACGAGCGTCAGTACGAAGACGGCAGCGATCCGAGCGTGCTCGACATCATGGAAGTGCCGCTCCTGGAGGCGCAACCGAAAGGCTGTCAGCAGGAGAACTGGCTGCTCGACCCTGCCCACTACTGGGTAAAGATCGGCGTTGCGACGTGGAGCGATCTGCAGCGACTTGCCGATCCTGTCGGGCCGCTCTGGATGAATGGCTACAAGACCTATAGTGGACTCAACGACAGGGTTCCGCTGTCGCTAGCCGAATCGCTGAAGAGTTCTTTATGCCTCGTTCACGTCGAGCGCCTGAGCCTGTTCGTCTTCAAGCCCGGCGAGGCGTTCGGGAACCCCAAGCGGCGCGTCCAAGGGCGATTCCTGCACGACGGAGTCGAGTACCGGCTGTGGGTCACGGACCCACGATACGAGCGAGCGTACCTCGCAAAGCCAGACGGGAACTACGACCTGGCCGCAAGTTTTCTCACTATCAGCCTTGGGGAGCCGCACAACGACGCCTGTTACAAGCTCATTGCAGCCATCATCGAGCGCGAGGAGGCAGCCAAGCAATGAGGGCAACGCACCCGGTCCTGACCATTGGCCACTCGACACACTCCCTGGAGGCGTTGGTGGCGCTGTTGCAGCGGCACAGCGTCGCAGCGCTGGCGGACGTGCGCTCGGCCCCGTACAGCCGTTTCAATCCGCAGTTCAATAGGGATGTGCTTGAGAAAAGCCTGGCTACACACGGCATCACATATGTCTTTTTAGGACGAGAGCTCGGTGCGCGCTCAGAGGATCCATCGTGCTATGAGAATGGGCGCGTGCAATACCCCCGTCTGGCTCGCACGGACTCATTCCGCAGCGGAATCGAGCGGGTCGTCGGTGACGCGAACGACTGCCGTCTCGCGCTGATGTGCGCGGAGAAGGAGCCGCTGGAGTGCCACCGCGCCCTGCTGGTGGCTCGTGCGCTGGCCGAGATGGGGATCGTCGTGCAACACATTCTCTCGGACGGTAGCCTCGAGTCACACGAGGCCGCCATGGAGAGACTGCTCGACGTCGTAGGCCTCCCGCATCAGGATCTCTTTCGCTCAAATGAGGAGCTGATCGCGGAGGCTCTCGTACGGCAGGAGCAGCGGGTGGCGTACGTCGACGAGAAGCTGGTCGCCGATGCGGTAAGAGAAACGCCGTGAGGGTGTTCACAATCGGGTTCACGAAAAAGCCCGCGTACCGCTTTTTTGAGATGTTGGGCTCGTCCGGCGCCAGGCGCGTCGTGGATGTTCGTCTGAACAACGTCTCGCAGCTCGCCGGCTTCGCGAAGAAGGATGACCTTGCCTACTTCCTGAAGGAGATCTGCAAGATGGAATACGTCCATCTGCCTGAGCTGGCACCGACTCAGGAGATGCTGGACGAGTACAAGAAGCGCCACAGGGACTGGAACACGTACGAGACCGGATTCCTCGCCCTTATGAAGCAGAGACGCATCGAGGGCACGATTTCGAGAGACGTCATCGCTGAGAGCTGCTTCTTGTGCAGCGAGGACAAGCCGCACCACTGTCATCGCCGCCTTGTCGCCGAGTACCTTCAGCGCGCATGGGGCGACGTCTCGATCCACCACCTCACCTGACGGTCGAATCACATGGCCATCACCAATCACGAGCGCGTCGGCAAAGCCCTTGCTCTACTCAAGGATGGCCTGCGTCCGTTCGTCGAGCGCGAGTTGAAATCACAGCTCGGCGACAACTGGGGTGGTGAAGTGAGGGAGACCTTGAGCGACACGCGCCTCGGTGGCGCCAAAGGCGATGCGCTGCAGGATGTCGCGGTGCAGTTGGTCATCATGGACCGACACTGGAGCGCCGTATTCCGCAAGACGCTGGGCAAGGCCGAGCGGAGCCTCGTGAACGAACTGCTCGAGGTCCGCCATCGGTGGGCGCACCAGCACCCGTTTTCGGGTGACGATGCCGACCGCGCGCTCGACTCGATGACGCGGCTCCTGACCTCGATCTCGGCGCCAGAGGCCGACGAGGTCGGCCGGATGAAGCAGGAGCTGCGGCGGCTGATCTTCGACGAGCAGGCGCGCAGCGAGAAG
>CAZGLC010000473.1:0-2357 GCA_964526235.1 uncultured Bifidobacteriaceae bacterium | reverse complement strand
GGCCTCGCGAGCGACGGCGTCACGATTTTGACGGCAGAATAGGCAGGGACGTGGAGCCTGTCAAGGAAAAAGCCGGCAGCTAGCCTGCGGCGTTATCCGCGGACTTTCGACCCGGGACGCTACGAAGGCGACTGGAGCGCCTCCAGGTCGAGCGAGAGCCGTTCCCAGTCCCGGTAGAGCCAGGCGATCTGCGCCTCGACCTCTTTGCGTTCCGTCGTCGCTTCCCGGATCCGGTTCGGATCCCGGTAGAGATCCGGACCGGCGAGGGCGCGGCTCAACGCCTCCAGCCGCGCCTCACGGGCGGCGATCTCCGCCTCGATGGCCTTGAGCTTTTCCCGGATCGGCGCCTGGGCGCGGGCCAGTTGCTGGCGAGCGGCGGCCTCCCGCTGGCGCTGCTCGCGGGTCTTGCGGCCGTTAGCCGCCTTGCCCTCCGCCGGCTGATGGCGCAGCCCTGAGGACTGAGGGCTGGGAGCTGAGGGCGCGGGCCTTGGCGCGGGCTTCACTCTGGCCTCTGGCCTTGGGCCTCTTGCCTGCCCTGCCTCCTGCTCCGCCGCGAGCTTCTCGTGATAGTAGTCGTAGTTGCCCGGGAACTCGCGCAGGCGGCCCTCGCGCACCTCGACCACCTTGGTCGCCAGGCGGTTGATGAGGTAGCGATCGTGCGAGATGAAGACCATCGTCCCGGTGAACTGGTCGAGGGCCGCCTCGAGCACCTCGCGCGCCTGAAGGTCGAGGTGGTTGGTCGGCTCGTCGAGGCACAGGATGTTCGCCGGCCGGAGGAGCATCTTGGCCAGGGCCAGGCGGCTCTTCTCCCCGCCCGAGAGCACGGCGACCTTCTTCGCGACGTCGTCGCCCGAGAACAGGAACGCGCCGAGCATCGTCCGCAGGCGCGGGCGCGTGCCCGCGTCGGCCACGGCGTCGAGCTCCTCGAGGACCGTCCGGGTCGGGTCGAGGCCATCGAGCTGATGTTGGGCATAGTAGTGGACGCTGGCGTTGTGGCCGAGGATCCGCTCCCCGCGCTCGACGGCGAGGACATCGGCGAGGATCTTGAGCAGCGTGCTCTTGCCGGCGCCGTTGGGGCCGACGAGGGCGATCCGCTCGCCGCGCAGGATGCGCAGGTCCGCGCCCCGGTAGACGACCGTCGGGCCGTAGGCCTTGTGGATCCCGCGCAGCTCGCAGGCGATCTGGCCGCTCCGCGGGGGCTGCGGAAAGTGGAAGTGGATGCGCTTGGGCTTGCGCCGCAGCTCGATCGGATCCAGCTTCTCGAGCTGCTTGATCCGGCTCTGGACCTGGCGCGCCTTGGTGGCCTTGTAGCGGAAGCGCTCGATGAAGCGCTCCAGCTCGGCCACGCGCTTGTCCTGCTGGCGCTTGGCCGCCTCGAGCTGCTCCTGGCGCGCCGCCTTCTGGGCCAGGTAGTCGTCGTAGCTCCCCGGGTACAAGGTGAAGGTGCCCAGCTCGAGCTCCGCGATCTGGTCCACCATCCGGTTCAGGAAGTACCGGTCGTGGGCGATGATGACCACGGTGCCGTCGTAGGCGCCCAGGAACCCCTCGAGCCACTCGAGCGAGGGCAGGTCCAGATGGTTCGTCGGCTCGTCCAGGATCAGGACGTCCGGCTTGAGCAGGAGCAGCCGGCCCAGGGCCACGCGCATGCGCCAGCCGCCCGAGAAGCGCTCGATGGGCGCATGCACCTCCTCGCCGTGGAAGCCGAGGCCGCCGAGGATCGCCTTGGCCTGCGCCTCGAGGCGGTAGCCGCCCGCCGCCTCGTACCGGTGCTGGACGTCCCCGTAGCGCCGGGTGAGCGCCTCGGCCTCGGGCGAGCCGGGCGCAACCTCGCGCAGGCGGTGGCCGAGCGCCTCCAGCTCCTCCTCCATGCGGAGGACGTCGGCGAACCCGCCGAGGACGTAGGCGAGGACGCTGCCCGCCTCGAGGGTCTCGACCTCCTGCGGCAGGTAGCCGATCGAGACGCCGCTCGCCTGCCGCAGCGCGCCCTCGTCCGGCACGTCGAGGCCCGCGAGGATACGCGCGAGGGTGGTCTTGCCCGCGCCGTTCGGGCCGACGAGGCCGATCCGCTCGCCGCGCGTGATCTGCCACGTGAGGTCGCGGAACAGGTAGCGCCCGCCGAACTGCCGCGCCAGCTTTTCGAGGAAAATCATTCGGGATACAGGGGCCGGGGGCCGGGGGCCAGGGGTCGGGGAAGATCACGTCTCGGATCCCGGCCTCCGGCCCGCGTCCGAAGCTGACGGCTCTGCATCACAGGCTTCCCGCGTAGTCCACCTTGAAGCCGGACATGGGCTGCACGTAAAGCCGGACGCGGGTCCGGCCGACCTGGCGGAGATGGAACAGGTCGTGCGCGTGCCACG
>CAZGLC010000472.1:0-2363 GCA_964526235.1 uncultured Bifidobacteriaceae bacterium | reverse complement strand
GTCTGACGTTCTCCCTCGGGCATTGGCGCCAGGGAGTTCCCGCCATACGTCGGGCGTCCCCGCCAGGGCCACGCCCGGCTGACCTGGCCTCCTTTCTTTTTCCTCACACCCCCCAGTTGCCGCGTGCATTCCAGCCGCACGCGCTGGACCAGGACTTGCGCCACCTCCGTATCGTCCGGCGGCGGGGCGACCTCCGAGGGAAACAGCTTCAATTGATGCCGTTCACCGGCCTCATTAAAGACGTCGATCGTCTTCAGCCATCGCGCCTGCGCGAGATACCGCCCCCACATTCTGGTCGTCCATCCATCGCACGTAGGCGCTCTCACCAACGCTCTCGACCATTCGTTCGTCGTGCGGGAACAGCACCATGTGTGCGATCGCCCTGGAGCAGTCAAACTCCTCAACAGGTAAGCCAACTTGCGGGCTTCCCGAATACGCTTCGCGAATCGAGAGACGCTCCAGGAGGAACGTCAGTAGTCCTAGCATTTTCGCGGAGGCGAGGCCCGCCATCGCGTCATTCACCCGCTGGTGCTGGATGCTGTCGAAGAAATTCGTGACATCGGAGACGACGACGAACGGGAACGCCTTCTTGAAGAGCAGGTACCGCCGGTACTGGTCGTATTTCAACCACGCGTAGAAGCGGCGACGCCTGAAACCCGTGTACGGATGGCTGACAAGATCCTTCGCTTCCCGCTGAACCCTCTGCTGAACCCGCGAGAGGTCCCTCCGTTCAAAGTAGACGTGCCGGCGTTCGCGTCGTCCAGCCTTGTTGTAGCAATGGTGTGCGACGGCTCTGTAGAGCACCAAGTCCGGAACCGCAGGCAGGGTCATCCGGCGACTGAAGCCGTTGCCCTTCGCAACGGAAAAGCGCTCGGGCATTCGCGGCTCGTACGAGCCCTTGGCCAACTGACCGATCAGGCGTCGTATCCAAACTTCAGGATCGATGTCGAACTCGAGATGATCGACGACGTCTCGAAGCCGCGAATGGCGAAGCTCCTGGCGAACTTGCTTCCACGCATTCCACAGCGTGGTGCGGTTGATGCCAGGAATACCTGATCGGATGACAGAAGGCACGGCACCTACGAAACTTCGAACAGACTACGAGGTCCGGACGGTAATGAACGACGCTTCCCCTTGGCCTTAGCCGAAGACTTCGCGGTCGTAGCTACCTGTTCAGCGGAGGCACGTTCGGCGTTCAGGGCGAGCAGGCGGCCGAGGACCTCGTCGCGGATCTCGTCGGGCCAGCGGTAGCGCCAGGGTTTCTTCTTCCTGCTCGGCTGGCCGTCGGTGTCGTCGGCATCGTCCTCGTAGTCGAGGATGAACTCGCAGGTGGGCTGGATGTCGGTCCAGCCGTAGGCGTCGAGGACGGCGCGGTCCATGGCGGCGTGCAGGTCGCGCAGCTTGACGATGTCCGGGTCGCGCTCGTCCGGGTCGTGAAATCGGTTGTAGGTCTTCGTTAGGCCCTCGCTGTTGCGGACCATGACAGCGGCGCGGAAGTCGTAGTATTCGAGGCCGCTGGATTCGATGGTCCTGTTCATCTCCCAACCGACTGGGAAGGGGAAGGTCTCGAAACAATCTGACGGCGTGTAGCGGGGACGTTCTTCGAGGCTGGAGCCAAGGAAACGGAACCACTCCTCCTGAACTCGGGACTGAAGAATCCCGTACGCGCTGTAGCCCTCGACAGCGAATACCACAAGTTGCTCGGAGTAGACCTGGCTTGCAGCCAAGAACACGGGAGCCCAGAACTGAGAGACCCTGGCAGTCACGAGCACGCGATCGAGGCCGCTAATCGCCTGGTAGAGTTCTGCCCGAAAGCGCTCAAACCGCCACCACTCGGCTGTGGAGTGGCTAGCCCTGGTGCCCTTCACTCTTGCCTCAACGATGGCCATCAGGTCCGGCCACTGACGCGCTTGCTCTTCAGACATCGCGGCGAAGTTGATCACGTACCGATGATGTTCGTGGCCCGGGCTGTAGTTGACTTCCTCCCCGCCTATGTAGGGGAAGATACGCTCCGCATTCCGAGGGTCCTTCCGGATCAACTCGTGCATTAACGAAATGGGATTGGCTATGCCCTTCTTGTCTATGTCGTCGAAGGTGAAACCCATGCCGAGCACGATACTGCCTTCAAAGCTTTTGTTCGCGTTGGCGAACAGTCTCTGCGGATCATCGTCGCCGCCCGTGTGGAAGAGGAATGCCGTGATGAGATCGACGGTGCGGCCATCAAGGTCGAAAGGACCGGCCAGCCCGCCTTTGTGAACGTGAACGACTGACACCACGACGGCCGCTTCGCCTGGCCACTTGATACGCTTGCGGGCAGCGAAGATGGTGCCGTCGTGATGACGAATCCAGCGAAGGCCGGTGCC
>CAZGLC010000471.1:0-2367 GCA_964526235.1 uncultured Bifidobacteriaceae bacterium | reverse complement strand
GTTCGCGCTGACGAGTACGTTCTCCTCCAGGCGGCAGGTCTGCTCGAGGAACGGGTGCCCCGCGAACGTCTCGATCGCGAAGTACATGTTCTCCTTGATCTCGGCGGGGTACTTCAGCGAGTACGCGCGCGACATCCACATCCCTTCGTACAGCGTGATGCCGATGCTGTGGGCGAACTGCTGCAGCGTCACCGTCCCGTAGGTGTCGTCGTCGTACGTCGGGAATTTGCTCGCCACGTCGGCCGTGGTGTTCCCCGGCTTCAGCTGCGCGAGGCCCGCGTACATGGAATCGTACACTTCGCGATAGAGGTCGATCTCCTTGCCCGTCATCTTCATGCCGTACGCGCCGCCGCACTTGAAGCAGCGCACGAAGTCGATGAAGTAGCCGGAGGGGCCGACCGCGTTGATGTCGACGATGACGAGGTCGCCCTGGCGAATGAGCTTATCGGTCGCCCAGCGGCGGTACGGGCTCGTGTTGCCGCCCGAGGCGACGATGATGTCGTAGATGATCTCGCAGCCGCGCTCGAGCATGAATTCGTGGACCTTCGCCTCGATCTCGCGCTCGCGCACGCCGGGCTTCAGCCACTCGTACTTGATCTTCCACATCGCCGCATCGCCGATGCTCGACGCCTGCTTGAGCAGCTCGATCTCGTCGCGCGTCTTCACGACGCGCGCGCGCGACACCGCCGGCCAGCCGTTGACGATCGTCAGGCCGGCCTTCTGGAACGCCTCGAACGCGGGCATGTCGAGGTTGTCGATCCCGATCTTCTCCTTCAGGACGCCGTGCTCCTTGAGCACCTCGACGACGCTCTCGGCCATGCGGCCCGCCATGTACGGCACCGCGCCCTCCGCCCACTGCCACGTGATCGCCGGGCGGATGCGCCCGTCCATCCACGGCAGGTCGATCTTGGCGCACTGCAGGTCGGAGCCGGCCGTCTCGAACAGCGTCGGCTTCCCTTCGGTGGGCACGACCGCATAGCGGATGTTGATGTTGTACTTCCAGTTCCCCTGGTAGGACGCCGTGGCGTAGCGGATGTTCGCGCCCGCGAACAGCACCAGCGCGCCGATCTCCTCTTTCTTCATCTCGGCCTGGAGCTTGACGAGACGCTCCTTCCGCAGCCGGTCGAAATCGACGCGGTACTGCCAGTCGGCGCCGGTCTGGCTGTACAGGCGGCCGGGATCGTACTCGTGCGGCTTGCCCAGCCAGCTCAAATCCATGCCATTGCTCTTGGCGTTCGGGTCCACAACCATGCTCATTGAACTGCCACTCCCTGATGCGAGAACACTCCGCGCAAAGACTTTCCACTATACAACGAGAAATCGGGATTCGGGATCCGGGGTGCAGGATCCGGGTGCGAGATCCGAAGGAATCAGGAAGCAGAATTCAGGAAGGTGTGGCGCGCGAATCCGGAACCCGGAGCAGCGAACTCCGGATCCCGGATCCCGGATCCCGGATCCCGGATCCCGGATCCCGGATCCCCGATCCCCGATCTACCGCGTCTCGTTCGGCGCCTGTCCGGGCTTCGGACCGGTGTATTCGAGGATGAAGAGGCCGGTGCCGACGCGATCCGCCGCATAGGCGAGGCCGCGGTGATCGATGTCGACGTCGTTCATCTGAATCACCGTCGGCTGCCCCTTGGTGAGCGGGTGCGACTTCTCGTTCGTTCGCGGCAGGTAGTGGCCGATCTCGCGCAGGTTGAACGGATTCGACAGATCGACGACGCGCATGCCGGCGTTGAAGTACGCGATCCAGGCGATCTTGTCCTCGTAGCGGTGAATCGTGCCGTTCATCGTGTCGGCGTTCTGGTGCGGACCGAAGCGGCCGCCGCGCGTGCAGAAATCGCCGACCGGCACTTGCCACGTGGAGACGACCATCGGCTTCGACTCGTTCGTGATATCGACCATATAGGACGCGGCGCGGATCGGGTTTTCGCACGGTGCGCTGTCGGCCGCGCCGCCCGCCTCGTCCACCACGAACGCATAGGTCCGCGGCAGGCCTTTCGGGCCGATGTTCGGCACCGAGGTGTACACGATCGGCGAGACCGTGTGCGGACCGCGGAACGGCGGGTTCATGTCGAGCGACCAGAGCAGCTTCTGCCTGGCGGGATCGGTAATATCGAACCCCGCGATGTGGCCGCCGGCGTTCCGGTAGCCGACGTAGAGCCGCTTGTTCTCCTCATCGATCACCGGATGATGCGTGTACTGTCCCTCGTAGCCCGGCTCGCCGTCCTTCAGCCCCGGCAGCCACGAGCGCCCCAGGAACTTCGGCTCGCGCGGATTGCGCAGGTCGAAGATCTGGACGATGACGTTCCGGAAGCCCGGCTCGCCCGAGGCCGCATAGAAGTAGCCCGTCTCCGGCGACCACCA
>CAZGLC010000470.1:0-2382 GCA_964526235.1 uncultured Bifidobacteriaceae bacterium | reverse complement strand
TCCGGTAAGGTCAAGTCTCCCGTCGTCATAGGTTAGGGTTACGTCCCCGTGACGGGTGAAGGCTGCCCCCTTTTTGAATCCTTCAACACTGACCTTTTTGCCACGAGCAACATACCGTTTGGTACTGGGTTCGTTTTTCATTTGTGGATCTTCTCCCCACTAAGTGGGCCCGTCTCGTCTCGCAATCCGCTCCACCGGGGGGCGAAACGCGGCGCGCACAATTAAAATCCCACCTAAAATCTTGTGCCGGCGGAACATAAGCAGCGGATATACGACACCGCTCCCGCCACCCCGTGCTTAATTCACCTATGCTTGACAGTTCAAGCCCCCGACGTTCACGCGCTTCGACGACTCGACCGATCGTATGCTGCCTTACGTCTGTACCGAAAAACAATCGAAACATAGGAAGCATAAGCTGAGGAGCGACGGCCCCCCAAGTCCAACGTCGCATCACGGTCATTGGACTAAACCGCTTCGCGGTAGTGCGCATGCCGACGGGGTCTGGCGACACGCCTCATTGGCCGCGGCCAGCACGGCGCGCTCCCGTTCCGCGAACGACGCGTCGGCCGGGACCGTCACCGCGACCACTCGCTCGAGCGCCGCACGCGCCTTCACCAGGGCACGCCGATAGGTCTTCCCGTTGTCAGGCGGGATCGCCTGCGACACAATGCGCAACATGTGGGTGCCTCCTCGTGATCGGGTTCATGGGTGTGTGAGAACTCCATGGTCCGATCGGTGAGGCACCCGCATCAATCCCTACAGATTCAGGCGATCTGTTGCTCCGTCAGTGATCCAGACCCCATGCCAGTAGGCGCCGGCGTATCGTGCCCCGTTTGTGGCGGTCTCGGCGCGATCAGAGACCGACGTCTACGCGCATATCAATGCGGTCTCTGCGACGGGACTGGAGCCGTCGGGGACACTGTGCTGGGACCAATTGAAGATCTACGAGATCACGTGATGCGAGTAGTCGATGCGATCCAAGGAGGTCGCGACGAAGATGCAGCCATTGAGGCACAGATCGTGTTCCGCCTCGCTGGCAGGATTGTCAGGTGACGGGGAGGACGGCACTGTCGGTTAGGGTTGCGTCTGCCAGATTCCTCTTTGTCCTTGAGAGCCACTCACTGGTGCCTGGAGCTGTCGCTGATGAAAGCCGTCTTTCGCGGACGCCGCTATGCTGTAGTGGGGCGGACAAATTCTGGGGTCTGGCTCGAACCGCTCGTGAGCAAGGACGCCCCGTCCAATCGAGTTTACGTTTCACCGAGCGATGCCGACTTGATCCTCGATCCGTCTGACGAAGACATCGACCTCGCAGAGGCATTCGAGCGCGGCGAAATCAATGCATTCGAGTACCTCGATGGCCATACGTATCCGCCCGACCTTGAGATCGTGAGACCTCGGAGTCGACCTCGCGCTATCTCATTTCGCAGGCGCCAGCACTGAACACGCTTACTGGATCGCCCCACCAACCCAGTGCTTGATGACAGAGTTTCTCGTTTTCGAGCGGAATAGATGACAAGCGGAATGGATGACGTTGACAGCGAGCGCAAACGGATTTAGGCTTTAGGTATCTCGCTGTGGCCGTCCTGGCCACCCCTCCACGTCGCCCGACGTTGGAGCTGTTTCCACCTCATCGCCCTCAGGGCCTGTAGCAAGGAGCACCATATGACTGGGAGTAGTGTGTCCGCTGTCACGGCGTACACGGCTCACCGGGAATGGGCGTCACGCCCACCCGATGAACGGTACGCCAGCGTTCACGCGCTCTACGAGGCGGCTCGCGCACGCCGCATCCGCCTCGAAGAGCGCCCCATCGAGACCGGCGAATTCAGGACCGAGGCGACCGACACCGACGACCTCGTTATTCGCGAGACGTCGGGCCGGATCGCCAACTTGACGAACTGGAGCTTCGGCCAGCTCGCGACCATCGCAGCCGCGCCGCCAAGCTACCTTCGAACGCTGCCCGCGACGATTGCATCAGACGCAATCAACTACGGGCTGCGGCAAGTGCAACGCGACGAGCATCAGCTCTTCGTCGAGCGCACCGCACCACGGACCGTGCACGCGATCACGTCACCGCGCTATGCACGCGTCCACCCTCACGAGCTGGCCGGCCGGGTGCTCGACCTCATGGTCCAGCATCCGGCCTGGCACCTCCCGCTCGGATACAAGGACGGCGAGTTCGGCGCCGAGAAAGTACCGTCCGGCGCCTACCTGGGAGACCGAGACATGTTTCTGTTCCTCGTGGACGGCAACCGCGATCTCGACGATCCCACGGACCGCACCCACGCCGGTCTGTTCCGCGGATTCATTCTCCGGAACAGTGATGTCGGTGCCGCCGCCCTCACCCTGGATGTGTTCTTGTTCCGCGCGGTGTGCGGCAATCAC
>CAZGLC010000469.1:0-2401 GCA_964526235.1 uncultured Bifidobacteriaceae bacterium | reverse complement strand
CCAGGTGCCGAGCCAGAGCAGATGCGATGCGACGCGCTGCAGCTCCGCCACGATCACGCGCAGGTACTGCGCGCGCTTCGGGACCTCGATCTTGCCGATCATTTCCGCCGCGCGGACGTAGGCGAACTCGCTCGTCATCGCCGCGACGTAGTCGGTCTTCGAGGCAATCGACGGGTACTGCGCGTAGGTGAGCGTCTCGGCCAGCTTCTCGTGGCAGCGGTGGAGATACCCGATCACCGCGTCGACGCCGACGACCTGCTCGCCCTCGAGCGTCAGGATGGCGCGGAACACCCCGTGCGCAGACGGGTGCTGCGGCCCCATGTTCATCGTGAGCCGCTCGCTGCCCGCGTAATCGAGCTCGACGCGCGAGGACGGGACGACAGTGCTCATCTGTATGGGGGATAGGGGGCGTCCACGGGATACGACTTGAGGAGCGGATGGCCTTGCCAGTCGTCGCCGAGCAGGATGCGGCGCAGATCGGGATGTCCCTCGAAGCGGATGCCGAACATGTCGTAGCACTCCCGCTCCATCCAGTTCGCGCCCTTGTAGACGCCGGTGAGCGACGGGCACGCGGACACGCCGGGGCCCAAACGGGTTTTGAGGAGCAGCGACAGCGTGTCGTCGACGTTATCGACCTTGGCGACGACTTCCAGTCCCTCTTCCTTCCAGTCCACCGCGGACAGGAACGAGAAGAACCGGCAGCCGAGCGTGTCCTTCGCGAAGCGCGTGAACGGGACCCACGCTTCGACCGGCATCGTGACGACCATCGGGGCGTCGCCCGCGATCTGCGCTCCAGGAAACCGTTCGGCGATGAGCGTGCGCGCCTGCTCGATGGTCACGGCCTCAGTCCACCTTCGGGTTCGCCTCGGCGCGCTGGCCGGTGCGCCGGAAGTGGGCGATCTGGTCCTGGAGCAGCAGCAGGCCGTTCAGCAGCGACTCGGGCGGCGGCGGGCAGCCCGGCACGTACACGTCCACCGGGATGATGCGATCGACGCCCTTCACCACGTGGTAGCCGTGCCGGAACGGGCCGCCGGAGTTGGCGCAGGAGCCCATCGACACCGCCCACTTCGGATCGGGCATCTGGTCGTAGATGCGCTTGAGCATCGGCGCCATCTTGATCGTCACCGTGCCCGATACGATCATCAGATCCGCGTGCCGCGGCGACGCCCACGGCACCATGCCGAGCCGCTCGACGTCGAAGCGCGACGCAAAGGTCGCCATCATTTCGATCGCGCAGCAGGCGAGGCCGAACGTCACCGGCCAGATTGACGACTTCCGTGCCCAGTTGAGGAACGTGTCGGCCACCGTCGTGACGGCGAAGCCGCCGGGGAAATTGTGGATGCCTTCGGTCAGGCTGACGAACAGGTCGGAATGCTTATCGCCCTCGGGGCGCGTCTGGTGGAGCTGTTCCCACTCCACGAGGTCTTTGAAGTTCCGCCAGACGGGAACGATCTGGGGTTCCTTTACTGCCATTCGAGTATCCGCTCCCGGTACGCGTAGAACCAGCCGAGCCCCAGAATCGCAAGGAAGACGACCATCGTGCCGACGCCCCACATCCCGAGCCCCCGCAGCGCGAGCACCCACGGAAAGAGGAACACCGCCAGCGCGTCGAACACGATGAAGAGCAGCGCCACGAGGTAGAAGCCGACGGGGAACTGCACCCACGCCTGCCCGACCGGCTCGGCGCCGCACTCGTAGCTCTCGAGCTTCGCCGCGAACGGACGGCTCGGGCTCAGCACGCGCGCCACCGCCAGCGAGACGATGGCGAACGCGATGATCATGATCAGATAAATGACGACGGGGGTGTAGCCGGTCACCGTGGGGCCCTACCGGAATGTGTCCATGATTTCGTCGAGCGCCGCCTTGCCCGGACGCGTCTTCGTTTCGGGAAGCATCGCCAGTGGCTCGTCGCTGATGCCGAGCAGCTCGAGGAAATCCTGCTTGTCGGGTTCGATGTAGAGGAGGCCCGTCGCGTACTCCCCGCGGCTCATCGTCTCGTGGAGCAGGCGCAGCGCGCTGATCTTGTCGGTCGGCTGATAGTCCTCGGCCATCTTCGTGAGCATGATTTTCGACCCGTTGTGCAGCGTGACCGCCGTGCTGGTGCCGGGATCATACTCGACGGTGATGTCCTCGAAATAGGGGACGAAACTCACGTCGGACAGCGGCTCGTCGTGGTCCTTGACGTACGAGTAGCTCTTGGTGGAACCCTCGTGGTCGTTGAAGGTCACGCACGGCGAGATGACGTCAAGCATGCACGTCCCGCGGTGGCTGAGCGCCGCCTTGAGGATCGCCTTGAGCTGCTTCGGGTCGCCGGAGAACGACCGCGCGACGTCCGAGGCGCCGAGCTCGATGGCGAGCGCGCAGGTGTCGATCGGCGGCAGATCGTTGACGACGCCGGTCT
>CAZGLC010000468.1:0-2406 GCA_964526235.1 uncultured Bifidobacteriaceae bacterium | reverse complement strand
CTCCCGCTGGGCGCTGCGATGGTGGATGAGCCGCGCCACCATCTCCTTGCCGGTCCCGGTCTCGCCGGTGATGAGCACGGTGCTCTTCGTTTCGGCGACGAGCGCCGCGCGGTCGATGACCTCCTGCATCCCGCGGCTGCGCCCCACGATGCCGTAGTGGTTGAACTCGGCGTCGCGCTCGCTGATGAGATATTGCCGCTCGGTCTCGAGCCGCAGGCTCTTGACCGCGCGGCGCGCGAGCGCGAGCAGCTCGTCGACCTCGAACGGCTTCTCCAGGAAGTCCTCGACCCCCAGCTTGAACGCCTCGCGGACGAGCTGGGTCGTGCCGTGCGCGGTCATCATGACGATCTGCGGCCGCTCGCCCGGCGCCATCGTCTGCGCCACCTCGCGGACGAATTCGAGGCCCGTCATCCCTGGCATCACGTTGTCGACGACGAGCAGGTCGAACGGGCGTTCGGCGAGATGCCGCTGCGCGTCGGGAATCGTCGTCGCCTCGACGACCTGATGCCCCTCGTCGCGGAGCGCGCGGCCCAGACGCTTGAGGATCTTTTCCTCGTCGTCGGCGAGGAGGATCGTGCCGTGGGCGGGCGTCATGCCTCGTCGTGCGACGCCGTCCGCGGCAGATCGATGCGGACTTCGGTGCCTTCGCCGGGACGGCTCGACACGTGCAGCGTGCCGCCGAGCCCCTCGACGATGTTCTTCGCGATCGGCAGGCCGAGGCCGGTGCCGGCGCGGCGGGTGGTGAAGAAGGGATCGAAGATGTGCGCCATGTCCTCGGGCGCGATGCCGACGCCGCGATCCTGGATCGCGATGGTGACGCGGCCGTTCTGTGCGCGCGTGGTCAGGCGCACGGCCGGTACCTCGACGACGGCAACCGCTCCGCGGCCGCCGGTGGCGGTGTGCGCGGGCGCAGACGCGGCGACGGCATGTCGCGCGTTGGTCAGCATGTTGACGAGCGCCGTGCGCAGCCGCTCGGCGTCGGTCGCGACCGGCGGCATCGCCGGGTCGAGGTCGAGCACCACGCCGCCGTCGGCCTCCCCGGCCCACGCCGCGTCGACCGACGCGCGGCAGATCTGATTCACATCCGCTTCGGCGAGCTCGAACCGGATCGGGCGCGCGAAGTCGAGCACCTCGGAGACGACCCGGTTGAGCCGTTGGGTCTCTTCGTCGATGTCCGCAACCGCCTCGCGCAGCTCGGCCGGCGAGATGCGGTCGCGCCGCAGCGCCGTCAGCGAGGCGCGGATGATCATCAGCGGGTTGCGCACCTCGTGCGCGATCACGGTCGACAGGCGGCCGAGCGAGGAGAGGCGGTCCTTCTGCGCCGCTTCGCGCTGGAACCGCGCGATCGACTCGGTCAGCGTGTTGAACGCCGCCGCCAGCGTGCGTGCGTCCTCGTCGTCCCAGGCGTGGCTCTTCAGGGTCACCTTCCGCGTGAGGTCGCCGGTGGCCGCCACGTCGCGCATCGCCGTCGTGATCGCCGCAAGCGGGCGCGTCATCGTTCGCGCGACAGCGTAGCTGAAGAGCGTCGCCAGCAGCAGCGCCACGACGAGCACGCCCACGAGGCCGGTGCGAATCGCACTGAGGAACTGCAGCCGCTCGGTGCGCGAGCGCAGGTTCAGCGCGATGGGTCCGTCCGGCGAGGCCGGCTCCGCGAGCGGGCGCGCCAGCACGATGTACTCTTCGCGTCCCAACGTGATCGTCGTCATTGACGACGCCTGCATCAGCGGCGCGAGCGCGGCGCGCGACTCTGAGGGCAGCGTCGAGGCGAGGATCCGCCCTCCGGCGCCGAACGCGATCTCGCTGCCGGTCAGCCGCTTGAGCTCCGCCGCCTGGCGATCGTCGAGCAGGACTCCGACGGTCAGGCGGCCCAGAATGTCGGGCACCGCGCCTTCAAGGAAGATCGGCACGCTCACGAGCTGGAGCACGCCCCTCGCGTGCGGCCGGAACGTCGACACGTCCTCGGTCGGGGAGACGTTGGCGAGCGACGCGGGAATGTCCGCCGCGTCGGCGCCGGCCAGGCCGAGCAGGCGCCCGCCGTCGCCGGTCAGCACGAGGAGGTCGGCGTTGATTTCGCCGCGGTACTCGTCGGCGAGCGGCTGCACGGTCGGCGGATCGCCCGTTTCGACCGCCGCCTTCAGCTTTGGCAGGTCGGCCACAACCCGCGCGAGGCGCGTGAAGTGGTCGGTCCGCGTGGCGCCGTGTTCGGCGACCAGGCTGTCCGCCTCGGCGAGGCCACGCTGCATGCCCGCCTCGGCCGCCGCCGACGCCCGCTCGTCGACGAAGTAGAGGGCGAAGCCGAGCGACAGCGTCGCCAGCAGAGTGCAGGCCAGGAAGACGCGATTGGTCAGCGAAGATGCGATGCGCATCGGCCGGAATTCGTAGTGTAGCGCGCAGGCTTGGCCTGCG
>CAZGLC010000467.1:0-2409 GCA_964526235.1 uncultured Bifidobacteriaceae bacterium | reverse complement strand
AGACGGACGGTGGCCTGCGTCACCTGCCCGATGAAGCCGCGAGTGGTGATCAGCGCGCGCTGGCCGAGCCCGACGAAGAGCTCGTTGCCGGGCCGGTATTCCCACCGATAGCGTGAAGAGAGGGCGAAATGTTCGCTGATGTTGTCGTACTGGGCCTGGAGCGCGACCTGCATGTCCGGCGTGAAGTTGACCGCCGCATCCGCGGTGGCGAGCTGGATATCGACGGCGCCCGTCGGCAGATCGATGGCATTCGCCTCGTGGCCGATATTGATCTCGAAGAGGGTGTTCGGCCGGAGGATCAGATTCACGCGCGTGGCAACCGCATCGCCGTCATAGAAGCGGCAGCACGTCACGTCGGCGTGCACGGTCACCAGCCGGCCGCTGAAGGTGCGCACCCCGAGATTGACGTTCGTCCATTCATACGTCCCCGCCGGTACCGGCACTGACCGCGGCAGAAAGAACGTCACCGGCACCTGCTCGAACGAACGGACGACGCGCAGCGTGGCCTGGTCGCCACCCCTGGACCTCGCCTGCACGAAGACGTCGTTGGCGCGCGACTCCAACGTGTTGGTCAGATCGGTGACGAACTCGACATTGGTGCCGTATTCGAGCGTGTTGAGATACGTGTTCCGGTAGCGGGTCAGGTGCGCGAGCGTTCCGATATATTGCCGAATCGCGGTGCGGTTGACGAACCCGAGCGCCGGCGTGAAATCGGTGCCGATCTGCTTGAACAGAAAATCGCCGGACCAGGGCTCATTCGGGAAGTTGAGTGAGAGCGCCGACGAGGCATCGTTGCCGGCGGCGCTCGAGACGCTCTTCATGTACAACATGTCCGCCTGCAGGACCTTGTTGCCGAAGAGATTCGAGTTGCGGTACTGGAAGTCCGCGCCCGCGACCGTGTTGTCGGTCAGGCCGGTCGGATCGCCGTTGGTGAAGACCAGGCCGAATTTCGATTCGGCGAGGACGGGGTGCGTCACGCGCGCGACCGACAGGAGTTGCCCGTCCTGGCCCGCCGGCGTCCGGTCGGTCAGGACGCTGAATGCGCCGACGTCGAAGCCGCCAAACTGTCCGGACAGCTTGTTTCCGACGGGCAGATCCACCTGCCGCCCCTGCACGAGGCCGATATTGCGCGAGAAGAACGGCCGCCCGTTGTTCGACACCCGGTCCTGCGAATTGCGGCCGTAGCTGCGGCCGCCGAACTCGAACGCCGCCACGTCCTGCAGGAAGAAATCGCGCGTCTCCGGCGTGAAGAGCGAGAACCGCGTCGTGTTGACCTGCCGGATGTCGAGCGGCGCGTCGGAAAAATCCGGATTGATGGTGAGCGTGTTGGTCAGCGCGGGCGTGATCTTGTAGAAGGCGTTGCCGCCCGCGGTCATGCTCAATCCGTCGCCGGCGCCTTCGAGCTGCCAGTCGCGCCTCAGGCGCGGCGCGCCGTGGACCTGAACGTCCAGGCCGATGCCCTGACTGACGTTCTCGATCCCGACCAGGTCGCCCGTCTGGCTGACGTCGGTGAAGTCGAGCGCGGGATTGAATCCCGACCAGTGGACGCGCTCGTTCTTGTGGTAGATGCGCCGCCCGACGTCGAACCCCCACGTCGTCTGCGTCGCCTCGTACGAGAGGCTCTTGAAGGGGATCGCGAACTCCGCGACCCAGCCGTCGTCCACGATGCGCGCGCGGGCCTCGAAGATCGTGTTCCACTCGCGCAGTTCTTCGGTGTTATTGAGCTCCAGCTGGTCGGTGCGCCCTCCCGACGCGCCGATCTCGAAGTTGTAGGCGTTGCGGCGGGTCTGGCCGGGATCGAGATAAATCATCACCGAATCGGACGTGTAGGACTGTCCGTCGCGCTGCTTGTTGCGGACGACGATCTGATCGGGCGCGCGGTCGTAGTTGTAGAACGCGAAATACAGGTTGTTCTCGTCGTAGAGCAGGCGCACGACCGTGCGTTCGGTCGCGGGCTCGTAGGGATTGGGCGACCGCTGCGTGAACCGGTCGATGACCGCGGCCTTCTCCCACGCGGCATCCGACAGGTCGGCGTCGATGACCGGCGCCTCGGCCGTGCTGATACGGACCGCCTGTACGGCCGGCCGCGTGAACGGCGGCGGCGACGCCGCCTGTCCTGCGAACGCCACGTCGCAGGCACAGGCAAGGAGGAGCGCGACGAGGCGCGCGTGTGCGCCCAGGCTCACCGCGCGGCCGGTTCGACGTGGGTCTTGCGCAGCAGCGGCGCGGCCTCAGGGGAAACCATGAACCTGATCATCGCGCGCGCGGCGTCCGGCTGCTTCGACACCGTCAGCAACGCGACACTCGACGGGCAGGGCTTGTTGAGATGTCCGGGGAGCGGTCCGACGTAGTCCGTTCCAGGCACGCCGACCATGATGTTGGTCTGCTGAATGCCGATCTCGAAGTCGC
>CAZGLC010000466.1:0-2409 GCA_964526235.1 uncultured Bifidobacteriaceae bacterium | reverse complement strand
TGTGCTGCAAGGCAAGATCTGGGCGGCGCAGGATCCCGATCGGCCGGCGAGCACGCGACAGACGGACCTCGCCGATATCGCGCGGTCGATCGAGGCCGAGCCCGCGCTTCGCGCCCACGTTCCGCAGGATGTGCTCGGGCGATTGGTGTAGGACCACCGAGCCCAGCCGCGCGCATAGAATACCGACATGCTCGACGAGGCGAGACACACCATTCCTGCAGACCCTTGAACGGGAGGGCCTCCGGCCTGCAGTTCACGCCGGCCGGGAGACTGCGTAAGGGGCTGCCCTCGGCGGCGGCGCAACGGCTGGAGGCAGCGGACGACCTCTCGGACATCGAGCGCCGGTTACTCGCCGAAGCGGCCGGGCGCCCGGTCAGCTTCCACCACATCACGGCCGTGGATCCGGGCCGTTCCATCGATCTGAACGACCTCCTCACCGGTGACACGTGCCGCGTGCTGGAACGGACGGCGTCGCAGACGGTCAGGCGCGGCGGCGTGATCTTCGCCCGCACCGTCACCCTCGACGGCACGTCGATCATGATCGGCTCCGGCACCACGCTCCTGCCGCCGGATCATCGCCCGAACTTCCACGCGCTGCGCGAGCGGCTGGCGGCCGGCGCCGGCGTCCTCACGACGCGGCAGGTCCTGGCGCTCGATGATGCGCAGGGACGGCTGGTCTCATTCGGGATCGACTGGACAAAGGCAGGCAATCGTCTGCACCAGAGCTGGGACAACACCATCCTCGGGAGGACCGACGTCGAGGGCACCACGCTGACCGCGGCCGTCAATTCGAAGCGACGGGCCACGCGGCTGTGCAAGCAGATCGAAAAGCGGCTGGCGGGCAGCGTGCTGCTGCAGCGAACGGTGACCGAATCGGTGGACGCCATGCTCGCCCAGGCCCGATCCCATCCGACGGCTGTGGACGCGGCCGGCGCGGACCTGAGCGGCGAGGCTGCCACGTTCACCGCGCAGCACTGGGAGGACTGGCTCGACATGCGCGTGCCCGCGCTGGGCCACCTGACGCCACGCGAAGCGGCGGAGACGCCTGCGGGCCGCGAGCAACTCAGCGCGCTCCTGGGTCACTTCGACTGGCAGGCGGAGGACGGCCACCCGATTCCCGTCGCGCGGCTGCGCCGCGCCCTCGGCCTCTGACGGGCCGCCCGGCTCTACCGTGGGACAGCTTCTACGAGCCCGGCGTCGTGTGCTTGCGCAGCGCGTCCTCGAACGGCCGCAGGAGGTCTGGGTCTTCCTTGAGGTCCGCGAATGCCCGCCCCCACTCGCGAATCCGATCGACGTCGAGGCGGGTCCCCTGCCGCCGCACGACCCCATCGACATCGGCCAGGTCCTGCGGCCTGGCCGCCACGAGCTTGTAGACGATCAAGTCCTCGGCGGAGCAGGTGCGAACGGTGATGCCGGGCAGCATCTCCCAGTCGGACGCACGGTCGAGGACCTGGAGTTCGAACGGAAAGGCTGCGAGCGCCACATCGACCGACACGCCAGTCGCTGTCCGAAGCAACAACACGCGCCGCTGGAGTGCAAACGCGCGCGCACTTTCGTGGCGTGCCTCAAAGCGTCCGAGCAGTGCGTCGAGCACCTTCGCTTCCTCGCCGTAGGGCGCAAGCACCGTCAGGTCCACGTCTGCAGTGGCTCGCGGTTCGGCCCATCTGTGCACGGCGAAGCCACCGATCAGACAGGCCGGCACTTCCGCGACGCGCAATACCTGGAAGACCTCCTGTGCAGCGGCAGCCAGCACGGGAACACCGGGCGCGTTCATCTCGTCGTGCGAGCCAGCCCGAAAACAAGCTGATGCAGGAGTAAGCCCTGACCTTCATCGACCGTCCACTCCGGTCGCCAGAGGTCCAGCAGACTACGCGTGGCCTCCTGCAGTTCCTGAGGAGTCATCCGCGCGAGTCGCTCGGCGCGCTCCTGCTCGAGCAGCGGACCGGTCACCCGCCAGGTGTCAATCCATCGCTTCAACCCGGCCTTGACGTCGTCGCGGGAAAGATCGGTCGGACGCACCATTGGGCGATTGTACACACCTCACCGCGTCTCGAAACCGGGATACCGCGCCAGCTCCCCGGTCACCACCCGCGCCAGCAGGCGCGCCTGGATTTCCAGCACGCGACGGTAGTTCACCCGGTAGCCGAAGAGCGGATGCGTGACCAGCGCGTCCATCCGCTGTTCGTAGGCCGTGATGAACCGCTTGCGTCCCTTCGGCGTGAGGGCGACCGACGGCCCCACCCTGATGAAGTCGTCCGTCGTGACCATTCGGGTGTTGATGGCGGTGATGACGGCGGAATCGACGATGAGCGGGCGGAACCCTTCCATCAGATCGAGCGCCAGCGCCGGGCGCCCGAAGCGCGGCTGATGATAGAACCCCATGAACGGATCGAACCCGACCGCGTGACA
>CAZGLC010000465.1:0-2434 GCA_964526235.1 uncultured Bifidobacteriaceae bacterium | reverse complement strand
CCGCCGATCTGCTCGACGATGCGGTAATGGGAGACGCTCTCGCCAACCTGCATGCTACTGGCCTTCCTTGCGCCTTCGGGGTTCAGCTACGAACGCGTCGTTGCCGGCACGCGGGGCGCTGGAGCGCCACGCAATAGTCCCTCTGTGCTCAAGTCTTCGTCGACATCTGGCCAATGAATACCGAATCCGGCACCAGCGATCTCCCAATACGCGCGCTGCTCAGGGGTGGCGTGCAGCAGACGCGGAAACCAGGCGAGGGGCACCGTGATGGTCCGGCCGTCCGTCAGATCGACGCTGAGGGTGTCCTCGTCGCATCGGACATCCTTCACGCGTTCGCCGGGCTTAGGTTGTGTGGCGGTCATTCCACGCCTCCAGTAGCTGTGTTCGGTGCTCGAATACCAGCTTCTCAATCCGATTCAGTTCGTGCGCCGCGAATCCGAAGTTCCATACGAGCGCTACCGGGTCGATTCAGAACTTCGCCGATACGGCATCTCGGTCGACGTGAATATGCGGCGGCTCGTTTGGCTCGTGACTGTGGAAATACAAACGGTATGGGCCGCTACGAAGAACTGTTGGCACGGAAGTCAGGTACGCGCCGGCCGCACGGCAATCTTACCCCGACCCCGTGCAATTGCAGAAGATCGCGCCATGCCGCGCGTCGCTCAGTTCACCGGCATGCGCCGCCGCAGCTCCTCGAACCAGTTGAGGACGATGTTGAGCTGCGCAGGCGCCGTCGGCGCGCGCTCGCCGACCGCTTTGACCATCAGGAAGCGCTGGCCGTCGGCGCTGACGTCGTAGGCGGCGCCGGTGATGGGGAACTCGGTCGCCACGTAATCGCCCTCGAAGAGCACGGCCGGCCTGGCCGCCAGGAACGTTGGCTGCGTCGTCACGGCGACCGCCATCATCCGGCGGCCGTTCCGGTAGAAGATCTCGCGCCCATCGCGGCTCCACGCGGGCTCGATGCCGCCATCGGTGGAGACCTGCCACTTGCCGCCCGGTCCGGGATACGGCTGAACATAGATTTCGGGACGACCGGACTCATCCGACACGTACGCGATCCATCGCCCGTCAGGCGCGAAGCTGGGCGCGCCCTCCGTGAAGGGCGTCTGGAGAAACGGCTGTGCCTGACGGTCCTTGAGCGACAGGACCCAGATGTCGCGCCTCGTCTTCGGCGAGTTCTCGTGGAACGCGATGAACTGGCCATCCCCAGACGACGATCGCGGAATCTGCAGGTTGTCGCTCGTAGCCAGGCGCTCGAGCCCGCCGCTGCCGTCGGCCATCTGCCAGAAGAGATTCCCGGCTTGTCCTTCGGTGTTCGAGTGGAACGCGATCCGTGTCCCGTCCGGCGTCCAGACGGGGTCCTGATTGTTAGAACCTTGGAAGGTGAATCGTGTCAGCGTGTCGCGCGACGGGTCGAACAGCCAGACCTGGTTGTCGAGCTCGAGGGCGATCCGCCGGCCGTCCGGAGAAATCCGTGGATAGCCGTACGCTCGCGCGGGCGCGGACAAAGGTTCCTCCCGTCCGGACCGCGTGACCCACACGAGCGAGCGTGCGGCGGCGCTCGCGATGGTGCCGGACACGTACGCCATCGTTCCGTTGCCCGCGACATCCAGGTCGAGAGCACCCGGCGGCGTCATCACCAGCTCGTCGAGCACGGGAACAGGCGCTCCCGTCACTTCGAGGCGGTCGAGATCGAACGGCACGGCGCGCAGGGTGCCGTCCACGCCGTAGATCAGATGCCCGGTCGGCACATACCGTGCGTGGCTGCCGCCGCGCAGCAGTACCCGATGCGTGCCGCTCCGCATGTCGAGCACCGCGACCTGTGCGCCCTCGGCGTCACCGCCTCCCTGCACCGGCGCAATGGTAAACAGCACCGCCTGGGCTCCCGGCAGGAATTCCGGCCAGAGGTGGTCCTGGCCCATGTCCGGTTTGGTGAGCGTGGTCGCGTCGCCCCCGACGCCGGCAACGCGCTGCAACCCGATGGCGAGCTGGTTCGTGGCGAACACGATCGAGTCATCGCTTCCCCACGTGGCTCCGCGAGGGACTCCTTCTATCTGCGCAATGGACACGGGCGCTCCACCGGTGATCGCCACCTTCTTGAGCGCGGTGGCATCGAAGAACCCAATCCACTGGCCATCCGGAGAGGCGAAGAGGCCGCGCGGTTGCCCGAGTCCCGTCAGCGCGGTCGCTTCGATCTGATCCAGCGCGCGCACAAAGATCTGGTTGTTCGGACCGCGATAGATGACGCGCGATCCGTCGGGTGTGATGGCGATGTCGCGATCGCCGCCCTGAATGCTCAAGGCTGCTGCGTCCGGCGTCGCGATGGTGGCGCGCACCACAGACGGCAGCGCCGGACGCGTCGCCCACCACGTCACCGTACTGCCCAGCAGGGCTGTCACCAGAGCCGTGGCGGCGATCGGTAGCACGCGCCGCC
>CAZGLC010000464.1:0-2440 GCA_964526235.1 uncultured Bifidobacteriaceae bacterium | reverse complement strand
GCAACTGCACAATCGCCGGAAAGTTGCCGTACGCCGCGCCGTGCATCGCGGTGTCACCCTTGTTGTCCACCGCGTTGACGTCGGCGCCCAGCTCGAGCAGTAACTTCACGGCTTCCAGCGCTTCGGCCTCCGTGCCGGCCTCTTCCAGGGGGTTCGCCGTGCCAAAGCCGGCCGCGGCCATGAGGGGTGTGCTCTTGTCGGCATTCGGCAGGAACGGATCCGCGCCCAGCTTGTGGAGCTCACGCATCAAGGGGAGGTCCGCCCGGTCGGCCGCCATCAGGAACGGCGTCGCGCCTTCCCTCCCGAGCAGCGTCGCCGATACCGGTGGGCGCGGCGCGTCCTTGCCCACACGCGCATTCACGTTCGCGCCCCGCTCCACGATCGCCCGAACGAATTGCAGGCTCGTCAGTCGCCCCGATCCTATCGGCGGGGGATCGCCGCCGTCACTGGCATCCGGCCTCCGCACCCAGCTGATCGTATGCAGCGGGGTGAATCCTGTCCGCTGCTCGTCTGGATCGGCCCCGGCATCGACCAGCGCAATCGCCAGCTCGAAATGGCCGTTCAGCACCGCCATCAGCAACGGACTGGTGCCGTTCCCGACCGATTCGTCGTACCGCCCGATGTTTGCCGGTGTGGACCGATCCGCTTTCGGCTGCATGGGGTCGTTCACGTTCACGCCGGCCTCGAGGAGCGCACGCGCCACCTCGATGTGACCCTCCCGCACCGCGAAGAACAATGGCGTGAACCCGGATGGGAGCGTTGCGCGGACCTGGGCTCCGCCCTCGATGAGGGCTCGCACGACCGCGGTGTGCCCCTCGGCGGCGGCCCACATGAGCGCCGTCTGCTCGCGCCGCTCCTGCGCGTTGGGGTTGGCGCCGCGGGCCAGCAGCGCTTTCACGGCGTCGACATTTCCGGTGCGCGCCGCCGTCATGAGGACGGTCTCCCCGCCCGGGAGCGAGGCGTTCGCGTCTGCGCCGGCGTCGAGCAGCAGCTTCACCAGGTTCGCGTTGCCATTGGTGCAGGCAAGGGACAGCGGAGGCACGCCGTAGCGATTCGTGGCGTTCACGTTGGCGCCGGATCGCACCAGCAGCCCTGCCGTCTCCGCCTCGTCATGGTGGACCGCCCAGTGCAGGGCCGTCATCCCATCGACTTGCGACGCATTGATGGTGGCGCCTGCATCGAGGAGCGTGCGGACGAGCGCTCGGTTGCGCTGTTCGGCCGCGTCCGCGAGCGTCGGTTGCTGCGCCGCCACGGATGCACCGGCCAGACCGAACATCAGCAGACAGAGTCCAGCGATTCGTCGCCTATCCATGTGACGTCTCCCGCAGCTTTTGCAAGCCTGCTTCGAAAAACTAGAGCGACATCGGCTCGAAGAGCCCTTCGATCTTGCCGCTGCTGTCGCCAAATTTATCCAGACGGACTCCCACCCGGTCGAGCAACGTGAGGTGGAGATTGGCAAGCGGCGTACCGGTCTTGTACTGGATGTGCCGGCCACCCCTCATGCCGCTCGCAGCCCCGCCCGCGACCAGAATTGGCAGGTTCTCGTGGTCGTGGATACTGGAGTTGCCCATGCCGCTTCCGTACAGGTAGACGGTGTGATCGAGCAGCGAGCCGTCGCCGTCGGGAGTCGCTTTCAGCTTCTCGAGGAACTGCGCGAAGAGCGACACGTGGAACGTGTTGATCTTCGCAATCTTCGCGAGCTTTTCCGGATCGTTGCCGTGATGACTCGTCGGATGGTGCGGGTCGGCGACGCCGATCTCCGGATACGTGCGGTTATTGAGCTCGCGCGCGAGCTGGAAGGTCACGACCCTCGTGATGTCAGCTTGAAACGCCAGGACCTGCAGGTCGAACATGAGCTTCGCGTGGTCGGCAAACGCCGCCGGGACACCCACCGGACGATCCAGATCGGGCATCGGGTTCGTCGCCGCTCCTGCTTCGGCGCGCTGGATCTGCCGCTCGACCTCGCGAACGGTGTCGAGGTACTGATCGACGCGAACGCGGTCGGTGATCCCGACTCTCCGCTTGAGCCGCGCAATGTCGTCGCTGAACGAATCGAGGAGGCTCCCCCGACTGCGCAGCGCCGCGCGCCGGCCGTCGGCGCTTTCGCCTTCGCCGAAGAGACGCTCGAACACGATGCGCGGATGCGCCTCGGCGGGAAGCGGCGTCGTCGGTGAAGACCAGGCGAGACAATTCTGGTAGACGCAGGCGTAGCCGTTGTTGCACACGCCGGCGCCCGGGTTCAGGTCCATCGCCAGCTCGAGCGACGGCAGCTGCCTGTCGCGGCCCAGCTGCTTCGCCGCAATCTGGTCGGCGGTGGTGCCCAGATGGTAGTCCGAGCTCTCTGTGTGTTTGGCGAAGGCGGCGCTCAGGAACCCCGCGTTCGATGTGTCGTGCGTGCCCGGGTAGGATTGTTCCAGCCTGAGGTTGCTGAAGACCGTCA
>CAZGLC010000463.1:0-2446 GCA_964526235.1 uncultured Bifidobacteriaceae bacterium | reverse complement strand
CCGAAGTCGTGACGATGGAGCAGGTAGTACGTGGTCACATCGTCCAATCCGGCGATGCCTTCGAGCGGCGTATTGCTTGCCGAGGCGGCCGTTGTTCGGGTCAGCTCGCCGAGCACGCGGCCGACGACGAATTCGACAACCAGCCGACGGACTGCGCGCAGGAACTCCGACACCGACATCGTCTGGCCAGGGTCATTCGCTTTCTTGACGACGGGATGTTTGCTGTAGGCCTCGAGCGCAGGTCCGGTTGCCGCCCACACGAAGTCCGGCCCACGGATTCCAGCGTCCCAGAACTCTCGCAGGCTCACTCCAATCCCCCGGCGCATCTCGTCCAAGACAACGTTGTCCCAGCCAGGGCGAGCAACAGCATCACGCTTGCGACAGACCAGCCAGACAGACGAAGCGAGCGCGGAAGAAGCGATGGCACGTGTGCGGTTGCCCATCTCCGTCTGAACCGGCCATGCGCCATCCACTGCAAAGCCCGCTCGAATCATGGCGGAAACAAGAGTCTCCCACGCATCGGGCTGCTTGTTTGCGAAGACGACCACAGTTCGACCCTGTCCGTCGAGCCCTCGTACCGATGCTTCAAACGCCCGGAACATTCCATCTTCGTACCCTGCCTTTGACTTGCGAGAATCGCCGCCATGCCGGCTGGGATCGTCGATCAATTCACCGTCGTTCGTTGTGTGATCCCATTTTGGTGCGAGTGGTGCCGCCAGTTTCGCGTCAATTTCTGGCGATAGTCCATTGAGTGATCGACGGAGCCAGACATAAAAAAAGTCCATGAGGTCGGAGTACGGAATCGCGTCGTAATAGGGCGGGTCTGTGACGATGGCGTCGTACATATTGTCTTGAGGGCTGGTCGCGGAGCGCTGCAGAACATGCGGTGGCGGTGCGCCCAGCCCAGCGGTGAGCGAGTGCTCCACGACTTCCGCAACCCACTCGCAGCACGACAACCAATTCCCCGTGGTGTCGCCAAGTGGGTTTCCTTCAGCGAAATCCCACATGATGGGTAGCGCAAACCGCGCAAACGTGTTCGCAATCTTGGTGTATCCCTGATCCCAGCGGCAGAGAGTGGACGAGCGATCCGCCTGCTTATCGATGCTAAGGGCCAGATAAGCGCCAATCGCCTCAGACCAGTCGGCGGCATAGCTTCTGTGGGCAGCGTGTGTGCGAAATGTTCTAGAGGCCGCAATCAATCGGCCAATCGCTATCAACTGACGGTTGGTATAGAGCTGCCTCCACGTCGTCATCCCGTAAAGATGAACCGTGAACGGAGAGCCACCTGCCTGCCGACTTCCGCCCTGGGGTACCGGCTCTTCCGGCACGCCAAACGGAATCTGATCGAACGCGTTCTGCACCAGGTGTTCAGGGGGGCGCGCTATCGCAATCTCGTGCTCGGTCGGCAGCCGGTATTCTTTGCCTTCCGGCCCGTCCACTGGGACTGCAGTCATTAGCATCCCCAGCCGCCCACTGGCTGCTTCCGCACGGATGTCCGCGCTTTCCATCGCGACCGTGCCTGGCCTTCCGCAGCAAGGGCACCACGCACCGGCCCGGCTCATGGTCCCTTGGCCAAGTCGCCGGTCGTTTTCCCTCCGATGCGCGTTATTGCCGCCAGCTACTGGAACGTCAGATTCGATCGCGAACACCACGCCGCTCCTGTCGGCGTTGGGCTCCATGCGGAGCAGCACCCGCTTCGCCTCCTTCTTCGCGAGCCAGCAAGTTTTCAGCAGCGGAATTGTCGCCCGGCAGTTCTTGCACTTGACCGTTCGCGCCCAGAGATAGGCGACCGTCGGCTTCGCCACCCACCGCGGATTGCGGCCGTCCGCCAGGTAATCCTCCATGAACTCGGCGTTGAGTGCGTCGACGTCGGCGGTTCCATCTTCAAGTAGCGGTACCAACGCGATGGGTTGCCCCCGATCCGGATGACGTTCGCGCCAGTCGTCGACGTCCTTCAACGGCTGGAAGTCCGCGTACGTCGGGTAGTAACGCGCCAACTCGCGACGCGCCTCGCGAAGTACCCACCAGCCCCACGCTCGCACGTGCCACGCAAGATCGGCCTCGAGCGTGTGTTCTTCGATCGAGAGATCGATGTCCTTGCCTGTAGATTCGTCTCTGAGCGTATGTTGCTCGGCTCTACTCTTTCGATTGTCGTCCAGCCCCATCTTTCGCAACTGGCTTCGAAGCGTCGTGCCTTTGAAGCCTTGCGCTTTGAAGAAAGCCTCCATGAACCCCGCGTCGGTGCGGACGAACTCAGGGAGCGGGCGCTTTTGGCCGGCAAGCTTCTGCGGGTACTCGAGCGTGCACTTGAGGATGAACCACGCGACGGGGTTAATGTCGATGGCGGTGACGTCACATCCCAAACGCATCGCTTCGAGCGGGATGGCGCCGCCGCCGGCAAATGGATCGAGAACACGCGGAGCCCGACCGCCAAAGGCTTTGCGGA
>CAZGLC010000462.1:0-2450 GCA_964526235.1 uncultured Bifidobacteriaceae bacterium | reverse complement strand
GAATGCGACTGTTGCCGCGGTCGCCAACGAACAGCCGCCCTTGTGAATCCATGGCTCAGTCGCCCAGACGTTCCCGTCCCTGTCCACGTGAAAACCATGAGGGAACGCGAACATCCCCGCGCCAAAGCTGTTCAGCAGCTTCCCTGACGGATCGAACTGCAGAATGGGCGCCAGCTTCGATCCTTCGCACGTGTCGCCTCCGCATCGCTCGAACACCCACACATTGCCGTTGCGATCCACATCTACCCCGATGACGTTTCCGAACGTCCTTCCCTCGGGAAGCCTGCCCCAGTTCTCCCCCCTGGCGATAGGGATTCGACTGGGCGACCGTATCCGTTCGCGACATCGCTGCCACCGCGACGATCGCGAACGCCAGCGTGAGTCCTGTTCGACCAGCCCATGGCTTCATAGGTCTCTCCTGTGAGTTGTGGCGCTGAGTATACGCGACCCGCCTGGGAGGTTTCAGGTCACCGGGCGTTCTGGCAATCGACAATCAATTCGAACAGTCCACAATCGGCACTCTTCAACACTCTTCACTCGATCAATCTCAAATCAACGATAGAATCCGCCCTCGTGGCCACCACCGCGCTGCCGCCGCCGCCGCCCCTCGTCCGCTGGGGCGTGCTCGTCTTCACGAGCCTCGCGATGTTCGGGAACTACTACGTGTACGACTCGATCGCGCCGCTCGCCGACATCCTGCGCGACGAGCTCGGCTTCAGCGCCACGCAGGTGGGGACGCTCAACGCCATCTACAGCGCGCCCAACGTGGTGATGGTGCTCATCGGCGGAGTGCTCGTCGACCGGTTCGGCACGCGCTCCTCCACCCTGGCGTTCACGGCGATCTGCCTCCTCGGGGCGGTGCTGACGGCGGCGTCGGGCTCGTTCGCGATGATGGCCCTCGGGCGTCTCGTCTTCGGCCTGGGCGCCGAGTCGATGATCGTGGCCGTCACCGCGGCGCTCGGCCTGTGGTTCAGGGGCCGGCTCCTCGGGTTCGCCTTCGGCATCAATATCGCGATCGCGCGCGCGGGCTCCTATGCCGCGGACCTGTCGCCGACCTGGGCCAGGCCCGCCTACGACGCCGGGTGGCGGGAGCCGCTGCTGATTGCCGTCCTGTTCGCGATCCTCGCGCTGGTCGGGGCGGCGATCTACTGGATCACCGAGCGGAGCGCCGCGCGCCGCTACGCGCTCGGCCTGCCCGCGCCCGCGGAGCGGGTCGTCTGGTCCGATCTCTGGCGGTTCGACCGGTCCTACTGGTACCTGGTGGGCGTGTGCGTGACGTTCTACTCCGTCATCTTCCCGTTCCGGAGCACGTTCGCGATCGAGTACTTCCAGAACGCGCACGGCCTCGCCCGCGACGTCGCCGGGCAGATGAACGGCTCCGTGTTCCTGGCCGCCATCTTCGCGACGCCGCTCTTCGGCCTGATGGTGGACAAGCTCGGACGCCGCAGCATCGCGATGTTCCTCGGATCGTTCCTGCTGCTGGCGTGCTTCCCCACGCTGCTCTTCACCGGGTGGAGCCTCTGGGTCACGACGGCGATGATCGGGGTCGCCTTCTCGCTGGTCCCCGCCGTCCTCTGGCCGTCGGTGCCGTACCTGGTCGACGAGGAACGGCTCGGCACCGCGTACGGGCTGATGACGATGCTGCAGAACATCGGGCTGACGGTGTTCAATCTGGCCGCCGGCGCGCTGAACGACTGGGGCGGCGCCGGGCCCGGGAACCCCGCGGGCTATCAGCCGATGCTGTGGATGTTCACGGCCCTCAGTCTCGCCGCCCTGGTGTTCACGTGGCTGCTGCGGCGGCGCGAGGCCGGACCCGAAGGGCACGGCCTCGAAACCGTGAGGGCCTGAACGATCCGAGCCTCCGAAACGATCTGAACGCTAGAGCGTTTTCTACTTGTACCTAGGAGTCTTGACTCCTAGGAGTATGAGTGTTTGAGTCAAGTTTTTCAGGCCGCAAGCTTGACCTCCTCCAGGAAATGGGCGAGCGCGGCGTCGAGACGATCGAAGGCGCGCTGGGCGCGGGCTGATTCTGATGCGGGCAGCGAGCAGGCGGGGCGGAGGGCCCGCGTGTAGAGGCGCGCGTAGAACATGGCGACTTGTGCGCCGGTCGCGGTGATGCGATACCGATGGCTGCGCGGCACCCGTTCGATGAGGCCATGCAGCCGCAGGCGTCGGAGGTCGTAGGTCATCGCGCCCGCCGAGTAGGTGTCGGGGTCTCGAGTCTGGAGCTGTGCGACGTGATCGCGAAGCTCCCGGTGGCGAAAGCCGGTCGGGGCGAGGGCAAAGAGACAGAGCGCGTGCATGAGCGCGTGGACACGGGGGTCCCCGAAGCGGAGTCCCGCGGCCCGTTGATCGTGGACGACGACGGGTGACGTGACGGTGTGCAGGCGGTCTTCGCCGATCAGGCAGTCGTGGCTCAGAGATTCGACGTGTAACAACCGTCGGTTGGC
>CAZGLC010000461.1:0-2452 GCA_964526235.1 uncultured Bifidobacteriaceae bacterium | reverse complement strand
GTTCGCGCTCGCGACGCATATCACTCTGGCAGTCGGCTGGATCGGTGCAGTCGCTGCTTACTTGGTCCTCGTCGTCGCTGCCATATCGAGCCCGGATGCTCAGATTTTGCGCGCCGCCTGGATCGCAATGGAGTTGATCGGCTGGTACCTCATCGTCCCGTTGGCTCTCGCTTCGCTGTCCACCGGGTTGGTCATGTCGCTGGGCACCCCGTGGGGCCTGCTCCGACACTATTGGGTCGTTATCTCGCTCGCGCTGACCGTTATTGCCACCGTCGTCTTGCTGCAGCACATGCAAACGGTGAGTTTCTTCGCACGGATCGCCGCTGACACGGACAGTATCGATGTCGGTGGACTGCGGGGCGGGCTGGGTGGCGAACTCCTCCATGCCGGTGTCGGCCTGTTGGTGCTGCTCGTGATCGAAGTGCTGAATGTGTACAAGCCCCAAGGCATGACTGCTTACGGTCTGCGTAAGGTGTCGCCGACTGCATTGCCCTCCCCTTCCATGGACGACGCGAGATCGGAGCCGGGCCTGGAATCCGTTACGAGGACGCCGCGCTGGGTCAGGGTGGTCGGGATCCACGCAATCGGCCTGGCCTTGCTCTTCGTTGCAATGCACATCATCGGCGGTGGCCTGCGGAGCCATTGACATCGTTTGAAACGTCTCGCGATGGTCGTGTGCTCCTCACCGAAGTCCGAGGCGGTTTTTGTTTCTAGTTCGACAGAAGGGTTCAATATCGAGGTGCTGGCTCCTAAGAAACTTGCCTCAATTCCGCAACATGTCGTGGGCCGGCGGTCATATCAATACAAGACCGTTTCATCCATCGGGGTGCGTTGAAGACGCGTGGCGCACTAATTTAGAAGAACAGAATCAGCGTCCAGGGCGCGACGGCGGCCGTCAGGTAGAAGCCGGCGAGCAGCGCCACGTCAGGACGCCGGCTGAAGCCGGACGCCACGTACGTTCACTGAGACAGGCGGAACAGGACGTCTGAGCCGTCGCGGAAGAGCTCGACCGCTCCGGCGCGGCGAAGCACAGCCGCGATCGCGGGTCCGTCTGTGCCGAGGTACGCGCCCTCGTGCAGGATCACGTGCGTCGCGCCGCTGGCGCGGAGCGTCTCGAGCGAGAGCTCGGGATGGCGTGGGATGTCGGCAAGCGCGGTCTGCAGTCGCGTGTAATGAGGCGGAAACAGTCCGCTGTAGCCGTTGACGAGCGGGTGCCGATGCACCATTGAGTAGTACATCGCCCGCAGGTCGTAATCCGGCTGCCCGAGCGGCAACTCGACGACGACCGCGCCGTCCGGCTGCTGCGCCATTGCGTGATAGACGGCGGGCGCGCGCGCCGGCCGATACAGCCGTGCCTCCGGCGTGTTGAGGCCGCGCACCGGCGACATCCCGTTGACGACGAACGGCACGTGCGTCGCCTCGACGAGGAACAGCGCGGCCAGCCCGACGAGGACGCGGCGTCCGATAGGTGTTCGCGCGAGCGCCGCGGCGCCGTAGCCGGCGACGACCGACAGCATGAACACGACGACCATCGCGAACCGTGCCGGTACGCGGAGGCCGTCGTAGCCCGGCACGTACTCGTACAGGAGCCTGTACGGCCCCGCGATCTCGATCGGGCGGCCGAGCGATTGCGGCGCCGGCCCGAGCGACAGCCACACCGCTGCGGCGAGCGCGATCACGAAGAAGCCGCGATCGCGCACGAAGGCGCCCAGGCGCGCTCGGGAGGCCGGGGAGACGAGCAGCAGCAATCCGAAGAGCACGGCCGCGCGCAGCAGCAGCTGATTGATGTTGCTCATGCGGAGCGTGAACAGCCACACGTCAACCTCGATGCGCCGGAGAAGCATCGTGAGTACGGCCGCGGCCGCGTAGCCGATGGCCGCGGCGGCGAGCAGCCAGGAGAACCAGGCGGGGCCAATGCGCCGGGATCCGGGATCCGGGATCCGGGATCCGGCGAACACGCCAATCACAGCGAGCAGTAGCGGGACGAGACCTGGGAAGAGTTCACCTTCCGGCTTGGGCATCGCCTGCAGGAGCGCGCCCCAGACGCGCTGCTCGGGAAACGCGGTCGCGTACGAGTACACGTCGGCCGAGAAGCGCGAAACCTCGACCAGCGAGCGCCCACCAAGGCCCTGCGTACGCAGCGCCGCGTACGGCAGCAGGAACGGCCCGACGAGCGCCGCGACGCACAGAGCGGCGATGGCGATCGCGATCCAGAGGCGCCGGTCGCGCCACCTCTGCTGCCGGCCGAGTTCCCAGATCCCGAACGCGGCGGCAAACGGCGTGAAGTAGAGCAGGTGGTAGCCAGACGACAAGCCCTGAGCGGCGAGCGCCACGCCGGCGATTGCCAGTGAACCGGGATTCGGGATCGGGGATCCGGGATCCGGAGGTTCCAGGTTCGTTCGGATCCCGGATCCCGGATCCCGGATCCCGGATCCCGGATCCCGGATCCCGG
>CAZGLC010000460.1:0-2455 GCA_964526235.1 uncultured Bifidobacteriaceae bacterium | reverse complement strand
ACGGAGACGCGGTTCTATACCGGCATTCCCGATCCGACAGACAACGCCGCGTGGAATCACTTCTGGGCAGGCAAGCTGCTGCAAATGAGCCGGCAGGGTGTGCGCACATTCAGCCGCTCGCTGCGGTACCGCAACAAGACGGTCAAGCTGCCCGACGGTTCCATTCACGCGTTCTTGACAGCCGAAGAGAAGGGTATCGACGTTCGCATTGCCATTGACGTGATTCGGCTGGCACATCGTGCCGAGTACGACGTCGCCGTTGTATTCAGCCAGGATCAGGACCTGTCGGAGTTGTGCGCCGAAGTTCGCGTCATTGCCAGGGAGCAGGACCGCTGGATCAAGATCGCCTGCGCGTTTCCGGTGAGTCCGACAACGAAGAATCGGCGCGGCCTGGCGAATTCCGACTGGATCAAGATCGATCGTGAGATCTACGAGAAGTGCATCGATCCGCGTGACTATCGGCCAAAGCGGACCGAGACCCGCTAGCGTCGCTCCTGATGGCCCTGAATCCCATCGTCTTCACCGAGAAGGTGGTTCGCAGCTTCCTGCGCTACCAGCTCACCGCGTACCCGTTCGCCGACGAGCGGCTGCACGCGCAGATGCGGCGGCTGCTGTCGCTCGACCAAACGCGGCACTCGCCTCTGATGAAGGGGCCGTACATCAGTCTGTCGCGGCCGTTTCGCGAAGGCGCTGCCGTCGACGCCCTCATCGGTGAGGGCGTGTTCCACCCGCACATGCGCCAGCGGATTCCTGGAGACATCACCCGCCTGTACGGGCATCAGGAAGACGCCATCCGCGCCATTCACGCGCAAAAGACGACGCTCGTGTCTACCGGTACGGGCTCCGGCAAGACGGAGTGCTTCCTGTATCCGGTCATCAGCACGTGTCTCGAGCTGCGGGATGCGGGCGCACCGGCGGGCATCAGTGCCGCGATCGTCTACCCGATGAATGCGCTGGCCGAAGACCAGCTCGGTCGTCTGCGGGCGCTGCTGGCGGGAACGGGCATTCCCTTCGGCATGTACGTGGGCAAGACGCCGGACCGCGAGGCCGAGGTGGCCGGCCTGCGGCTGAAGCCCGGCTCCTCGCGCGCGGATTACGTGGCGGCGCTCGAAAACCAGAAGCACGGCGAGAGCGTGCACCCGCCCGAGGAGGTCTGCTCCCGAGAGGTGATGCGAACCCCCGGGCGTCAGCCGCGGATCCTGCTGACCAACGTGAAGCAGCTCGAGCTGCTGCTCACACGACAGCAGGACGTGGGGCTGTTCGCCGACGCCCGGCTCGACTTCCTTGTCTTCGACGAAGCGCACACGTTCGCCGGCGCTCAAGGCGCCGAAACCGCGTGTCTGATCCGGCGCCTTCGCGCGTTCTGCGGACGGGACGCTCAGGACACAGTCTGCGTTGCGACATCGGCAACCATCGTCGATCGCGAGAACCCGGATGCCGCGCGCGAGTTCGCGTCGCGCTTCTTCGGCGTCGATGCGGCGTCCGTGGTCACCGTCGGCGAGGCGTACGAAGGGCATGTGTGGGGAGAAGCGCGCCTCACGCCGCCTGTTCCTGAAGGTGATATTGCGAAGCTCCTGAATGACTACGTCGCGGCAGTCGAAGCTCGAGATGAGGGCGCGTCAATCAGACGCAGCTATCGGCTGCTGTCCGGCGGCGAGCTCCAGGCGGGGCCCTGGGAAGAAGCGCTCGGGCACGCCTTGCTCCGCAACGAATTGGTGTTCCAGGTTGCCCTGATGCTGGAGCATCCCCGGACTCTCGGCGATCTTCCTTCCGCATTGCAGGAGCGGATCGGCCGTCCCGTGAGCGAGGCCGAAATCCTCTCCTGGCTGACGCTCGGGGCGGCGGCGCGCTTGGACGGCCGTCCATTGCTTCGTCCGGTGGTCCATGCGTTCGTCCGCGGTATCAGCGGTGGTGTCGTCACCTTCGAGGACGAGTCATCGACACCACGATTGTGGCTGGCTGCCGAGGACGAGGTCGAGTTTCACGGCGGCGACAAGCCCCACGCCCATTTCAAGGTGACGACGTGCACGACCTGTGGACAGCATTACTTCGTGGCCTTCTTGAAGGACTTTGAGTTCACGGGCGTCCGTCCGGGCGGCGGTGAGTCCATGGGTGATGCGTCGTTCTGGGAACCACTCGAGGAGGCCAAGGGCGGCAAGCGCCTCATCCTCGTGGATCAGATCGTGGGCGGCGATCCAGATGAGGAACTGGAGGAGCACGAGCGGCTTGCCAGCGTCGGCGTCTGCCGGCGGTGTGGCGCGGCGCATCCCGCAACCGGCGCTCGGTGCCTGCACTGCGGGACGGCTGGCGAGATGGTGCAGCTCTATGCCGTGCGGCAGAAGAAGGACAACCCGGGGTTCCTGTCGAGTTGCCTCTCGTGCGGCGCTCCTGGCCGGGCAATGTTTTCCACGTATCGCGAACCTGCTCGTCCTGTTCGTGCGACCAACGTGTCGGA
>CAZGLC010000459.1:0-2459 GCA_964526235.1 uncultured Bifidobacteriaceae bacterium | reverse complement strand
GTGCGCGTAGGAGCCGCCGCCGTCCGGATGCAGCGGCTTGTGCAGGAACCGGCTCGAATCGGGGCTGCCCGGGATGATGAGCCGCGAGATCACCTGGAACGCGCGCGTGGCTTCCTCGTCGTTCCACGCCGCGCGGCCTTCTCCAGGCACGGGCGCAAACCCCATCTGCCCGGCGCCGTGACAGTTGCTGCAGCGGATCTGCCCCTCGCGCGCGTTGCGGAAGACCGGCTGCACGCACGAGCGGAAGAACGTGAAATCGAGCTCCGTCTGCGCCTTCTGCGCGTAGCGCTCGCGCGGGAGGCTTTTGATCCACGCGAGCATCTGCTGGTACTCGGGATCGTCCTTCGACGTCCAGAACGTCCCGCCCGTGTGGCCGAGCCCGCCCGCCTGCGGCGCGAGCGGCTTGCGCAGCAGACGGCTGCTCTCGGGATCGGCCGCGTTGATCAACTGTGTGATCATCTCGAAATTGCTGCGCGACTGCGCCTCGGTCCAGCCGGCGTCAGTCGACGGCGTCTCGAGCGAGAACCGCACCGGCCGCACCTGCCACGTGTGGCACATGACGCACGCCGCGTAGCCCGGGCTGTTGCCGCCGCGCGGCCGGAGGAAGTGCGGCTCGATCTGCGCGCGGAACGACGCAATGTCCTCCGCACGAGGCCCGCCACCGGCCTGCGCCGCACGCGCCGCCTGGAGGCCGACGCCGGCGAGCGCCAAGGTCACCAGGGCGACGGCGAGAAAGAAGATCCGGGTTCTCGTGATCATGATGGCTGCTCCGCTGGACTCGTCGCTACCGGCCGGCCTGCGTGCCCTGGGGCGCGACGCTCGCCGTCGGCGTGTTGACGCGATTGGCCGGCAGGACCGCCGTGGCGTTGCGCGCCGGCCGGGCCCCTACCTTGATCCGCTTCACGACCGTCAGCTTCTGCAGGTCGACGACGGCGGTGTGATCCGATCCCGATATCGCGACGTACATGTAGCGGCTGTCCGGCGTCGGCGTCATCCAGTTGGCCGTCGGGCCGACTTCGACCGCGCCGATGTACTTCAGATCGGGCAGCGTCCAGCCGTAGATGCGGCTGTCGAGCCGGCTCGACGCCCACACCGCCGAGCGGTTCGGCAGCACTTCCACGCCGTGCATCGGCGCGCCCTGGATGCCGTCGGCGTTCTGGCGCCACAGCGGCAGCTGCGGCGGCCACAGCATGTCGACGACCTTGCGGCTGTTCCAGTCGATCACCCACACGGCGTTGATGGCGGCGGCCTGCGCGAACATCCGCTTCGTGGAGCCGTCCGGATTCGCCTCGAACGCCATCGGCCGCACCTCGTGGTTGTCGCGGCCTTCCGCGCGGTACCCCTTCAGCTCCATCCCCCACACCACCGTGTCGGTCGCGCTGTCGATCACCTCGATCGTCGGCTCACCCGGTTCCGGATCGCCGCTGAGGCCCGCCACGAGGAAGTTGTCGTCGGGCGTGACGTAGGTGTTGTGGACCGGATGGTGGACGGGAATGCTCTTCACCAGCGTGTGCGTGTTGAGATCGATGACGTCGACGTACGCCTTCCCCTGCGCCCGATTGCGGATTCCGGCGTAGAGCTTCTTGTATTTCTTGTTGACCGCGATCTTGTTCGGCCGCTCCGACAGCTTGATCTGCATCACCTGCTGCAGCGTGACCGTGTCGAACACGTCGACGGTCTTCTCCTGCTCGTTCGCGCAGTAGTAATACAGCCCATCGGGGTGCGTCGTCAGGTTGTGCGCGTGCGGACAGCCGCGAATCAGCCCGACCACCTCCTGGCGGACCGGATCGATGATGTGGTGGACGTTGCCGGCGTTGTTGCTCTGGAGAATCCGCACGGCCACGCCGTTGTACGAATCGTACCGGGGCACGCCCTGCGCGCCCGAGGACGAGGCCAGGACCAGGGTGCCGAAGAGGGCGGGCAGCGCTCGGATAACCAGTGAACGGGTCATTGTGACCTCCATCAAACTCTTTCGCATTCGACGTGGACTTCCAGGAAAGTCCGAGAATATCACGACTTCCGGCATGCGATATGATGCCGGTCATGCGCATGTCAGCACTTCTTTTCGGCCTGTTTCTCGTGGGACAGAACGGCGCCGGGTGGGTCTCGCTCTTCGACGGCAAATCGCTCGATCAATGGGTCGCGACCGGCAACGCCAACTGGCGGGTCGTCGACGGCGTCATCGAAGCCGACATGCCGCGCGGCTATCTCGTCTCGAAGGCGTCGTACGGCGACTTCGAGCTGCGGGCGGACGTCTGGGTGCGGACCGAGTCGAACGCCGGCATCATGTTCCGCATCACGGATGTGAAGGATCCGGGCATCCAGAACGCCTACGAGCTGAACATCAACGACGAGCGCAAGGACCAGGCGGGCCGCACCGGCTCGATCGTCAACGTCGCGACGCCGCTCGTGCGCTACGACGCGGGCAACCGGTGGACGACGGTCGAGATCACCGCGCG
>CAZGLC010000458.1:0-2464 GCA_964526235.1 uncultured Bifidobacteriaceae bacterium | reverse complement strand
CTAGGGCCGCGCGGCAGGACCGGTCGTCGGCGGCGCGCCGGGGAGCGTCGTCGCGGGCGGCAGTATTCCCGCGGGCGGCGGTGTGCCCGCAGGCGGCGGCACCGGCGCACCGGCCGGCGGCAGCGGCGGCGGCATCACCGGCGTGAGATTCAGCAGCGTCTGGCTGCCGGCGCCCGCGAGCGCCCCCTGATACAGCTTCCAGATCTGCTCCACCTCGTCCGGATACGCGTCGCTCAGAATCGGCCCGAGCGCGTAGTCGGCGGCGGCGATCGCCGGGTCGAACCAGAACACGTACAGCACGGTGTTGTTCGGCCCCGGCTCCGTGGCCTTGTACATGCGCCAGCCCGCCGCCTGCGCGCGGACCTGCGGGATGGTCGCCTTGGCCAACGCCGCCTGCAGATACCCGATGACCAGCTCGAAATCGACGGCGCGCTCCGGCCGCACCGCGTTGAAGATCATCCCGGTCGGCGTGGTGAAGGCGCGCGCGGTGGGCGGAACAACAACGGCGGGTGGCGTGGTACCGGGCGGTGTGGGACCGGCCGGCGCCGCGGCGCCGGGCGCACCGGGTGCCACGGGCGCCGGCTGCGGCGGCGCGCCCGCGGGCGGCGTCTGCGGCGGCGTCGGCGCGGGTGCCGGCGGCGTCACCTGTGCCGACGCATCGACGGCCGCGGCGAGCGCGACGACAAACACGAAGCGTGCGATTCGCATGGACAGTACTCTATACAAAAAAAGCCACGAGCAGCGGAGCTGCCCGTGGCTCATGACGTCCGGCGCGCCGCGCGCCCGCTACTGCTTCGAGAGGTCGACGGCGACGGTCCCGGCGTTTGTGCCCAAGTTAGCGCTGAAGGCGTCTCGATACTGGTCGAAGAGTTTCCGCTGCTCAGCGGGATCAGGGGTGGCCTCGTACAGGATTGCCAGGATCGTGTAGTCGACACCCTTGACGGGTTGAATCACGTGCGTGTAGACGACGCTCCCGTCCTTCAAGGTCGCGGCCATCTTCATGACTTTCCATCCCGCCGCTTGCTGCTTGCGTTCGGGCTTCTCGGACTTCATGAGCGCGTCGCGGACCTTCGACATGATCTGCTCGAAATCAGCGGTCTTGTCCGGCTTGATCCCAACCGACCACAGCGCGATGTCGCCATCAAACGTCAGCGCCTGCGCCGCCTGCGCGAACACGGCGCCATGGCCCTGCGAGAACGCCGGCAACAGCATCAGCGTGCCAGCTACGAGTAACCCGGACAGTCGTCGCATCTTCAAGCCTCCTGAATGGCGGGAAAGGCGGATACTCTATCCTAAAGTTCAGCCGATGAAAACGGTCATCGCCTCGTGCCCAATAAGCATTCCGGCCCGGGTCAACCGCACCCTTTTGCCGTCATAAAGCAGAACCCCTTGATCTATGAAGGGTTGGAGCGCCTCGCCAAAACGCCCCCAGACATCGACGCCGTAGCGGCTTTTGACCGCCTCGACGTCGATGCCGTCGCTCAATCGGAGGGCCGTGAAAAGGGCATCTTCGAGCCGCTCCTCCGCCGGGAGCGTCCGGCGGTCCGCCGTCGCCGAACGTCCTCCGGCGACCGCTGAGATGTACTCCTCGGTCGACGAGAGGTTCCGCCAGCGCGCGCCGTGGCGCGTGGAGTGGGCCCCGCAGCCGAGACCGAGCCACTCGCCGTCGGTCCAGTATTTCAGGTTATGGCGCGACCGGCGGCCGGCCCGCGCCGTGTTCGAGATTTCGTACTGCACGTAGCCGGCGCCGTCCATCCTGTCGAGACCCGACAGATACATCTCCGCGGCGTCGTCGTCGGGGGCGACCGACCAGCGGCCGCGCGCCATCGCGTCGCGGAGCGGCGCGTTCGGGTAGATCTCCAGCAAATAGAGCGACGCGTGGTCGGGCTCGAGCGCAATCAGCGCGTCCACCGAGACGATCCAGTCGGCCACCGACTGCTGCGGCAGCCACATCATGAGATCGAGCGAGATGTTGTCGAAGCCGGCGGCCCGCGCGGCGCGAAAGGCGTCGACCGCGCGCGAGGCCGAATGCAGGCGGCTCAGGCGCCCCAGCTCCTCGTCGCGGAACGACTGGACGCCGAAGCTCAGTCGATTGATGCCGGCGGCGCCGAAGCCGGCCAGACGCTCGGGCGTGACCGTCTCGGGATTCGCCTCGAGGGTGATCTCCGCGTCCGGGGCGACCGCCCACGCCCGCGCGCAGGCGTCGACAAGCGCCCCGACGTCCGCCGGATCGAGGAGCGACGGCGTGCCGCCGCCGAAGTAGATCGTGTCGGCCGGCGTGCCGTCGCCTTCGCGGTCGATCTCGAACTTGAGCGCCGCGACGTACCGCTCCTTGAGCGCGGCGTCGAACAGGCCGCGGTTGAAGTTGCAGTAGTTACAGATGGCGGCGCAGACCGGGATGTGGTGGTAGAGCCCGAGCACGCTACCCCGTGTTAGGCTTTGGGCTTTGGGCTTTGGGCGTTGG
>CAZGLC010000457.1:0-2466 GCA_964526235.1 uncultured Bifidobacteriaceae bacterium | reverse complement strand
GGCACGTCGATCGCTACGAATGGTTCGACAAGGACGGAGTGCCGGACTTCCACGTCTACGTGGGCGAGCTGCGCCTGGTGCTGGAGTGCAAGAACATCCGCACGCCTCGGCTGGATCGTCACGGAGAGAAGACGCGCCCCGTCGTGGAGTTGCAGAAGACTCGGAACGGCCTCGATGCGGCTGGGAAGAAGACGCGTGGTTATCCCGTGGATCACTTCGACGTCCTGGGCGTGTGCTTGTTCAACCATACGGCCGACTGGGAATTCGCCTTCATCGCGACTAGGCACCTGGAGCGGCGGGCCACTGACTCAAGCATCCTGACGGTGTTCCAGGACGTTCCGCTCGGGCAAGAAGACGTCGGGCGACTCGGGAAGCCGTGGAGCTTCACGTTGGAGACCGTGGTAGCGCAAGAAGTCGCGCACCGGGCGAAACCTCGACGGGGTCGCGGGACCAGCAGAAAACGTTGACCAACTCGGGCGACGATGATAGACGGTACAGATGGCGAGTATGCCTCCGACCCTTCCGCAGCTAAAGGACGACCCTTTTTACTCGACGCGGCTTGGCGCCACATACCTCGGTGACTCCAGACAACTGCTGGCGCAGCTGCCCGCCCGCTCGGTGAATTTGACCTTCACCTCGCCGCCCTTCGCCTTGCACTTCAAGAAAGAATACGGGAACGTCGAGAAGAGCCAGTACATCCCGTGGTTTCTCGCGTTCGCCCGCGACGTTCACCGAGTGCTGCGAGATGATGGGTCGTTCGTGATCGATATCGGCGGCTCCTACAAGGCGGGGCGGCCCACAGGCTCGCTGTACCATTTCAAGCTGCTTGTGGCACTGGTCGAGGAAGTTGGATTTCACTTGGCCCAGGAGTTCTATTGGCACAACCCGGGCAAGATGCCGGCACCCGCCGAGTGGGTAACGGTTCGCCGCATCCGAGTGAAGGATTCGGTGAACTGCCTCTGGTGGTTGTCAAAAACCCCGAACCCAAAAGCCGACAATCGAAAGGTGCTCGTCGAGTACTCAGATGACATGAGACGCCTGATAGCCAGGGGGTACAAGGCGAAGCAGCGTCCATCCGGCCACAACATCACCGAGAAATGGGGCAAGGATCAGGGGGGCGCCATCTGCTCGAACCTTCTTCAGTTCGGCAACAACGACGCGAATGGTGACTACATGAAGCGTTGTGCTGAGGTAGGCATGAAGCCGCACCCTGCTCGCTTTCCGACGCAGCTTCCGGAGTTCTTCTTGAAGTACCTAACGGATCCTGGCGATCTCGTTCTCGACATTTTCGGCGGCTCGAACACCACTGGCTTCGTCGCGGAACAGATGGAGCGACGGTGGCTTACCTTTGAGCTGGAGCGGAAGTACGTGGAGGCGAGCCACTTGCGGTTCCTCAGCGACCCTGCGCCTCCTCGTGCTGGACATCCCGCGAGAGATGGCGAGGGAATCAGGAAGGCCAAGCCGAAGAAGAGCAGGCCCCTCAGAGGCAGGGCGAATAGCGGTCAAGGTCAGCTACCACTCCAGGTGTAAGCAAGGTCAGTGTCTTGGAGGTTCTTTGAGAGGGGCGACGCGCGTCGCGCCGTGCGCCACGGGCCATGTCCCTCGTCGATTTGACGAACGTGTGTCGGACGGCCGAACCGTTTCGCGCTGAGCCGCGGCGCGTCACGCGATAGGTCCACGCGCCGACGGCTCCAGCGCGGTGTTAGCCGGCGATGGATGTCTTCGGGGCGACGATAACGCCCTGCTCGTCTTTGGTGCTCGCGCGGCTGGCACGTTTGGTCGCAGCAGCTTTCCTCCCCGCCGCCCGGCGTTTCCGAGTCGTAGCCGCTTTCCGTCCTGCAGCTCGTCGCTTACGAGTCGCTGCGGCTTTCCGCCCAGCTGCGCGTTTCTTGCGAGTGGCGGCAGCCTTCTTCGCTGCCGCTGAGCGCCTTCGCGCCGCCGCCTTCTTGGTATCCTTGCTCATCATATGAAGTCCCTTGCGCATCTGCTACCCGCCGCCGACGCCTCGTCAGCCAGCGTTCTTCCAGTCCGCGGCTGTCAACTCTTTGAGCCGCTCCGAGTACGCTTCGTTCGCGCCTTCGCACGGCGCTCGCTCTTTCAGTAGATGGTAGATCTCCTCGGCCAGGACAGAACCAATGGCATGAATTGCGCTGTGCCTGTCCAACCCCTCGCGGCACAACCGGGCCAGAGTATCCACGACCACCGGCTCGTTCATCGCGAGCTGGTTCTCGACGACAACGTGAACGATTGAGTGCACCCGTCCGGCCGAACCTTGGATGCCTTGGCGTCGATGGTATCGAACAACCAGGTCAATTCGGGATTCCTCGTCGCTCGCAAGCCAAGCCTGCCGGTCGGGATCAACGTTCGGGTTGTAGGCCTTCACAATTGAATTCAAACTGTCGCGATCTGTGTCCGGCTAACTTTCTTTCGGTGGAGGGCGTCAATTCCGGTTGCCAGGCCGGAACC
>CAZGLC010000456.1:0-2473 GCA_964526235.1 uncultured Bifidobacteriaceae bacterium | reverse complement strand
GGGCGCATCGAGGCAGGCGTGGCGCTGCTCGACGATCCGCAGTTGATGGAGGCGTTCCGCCTGACGAACCGGGCCATGGGCATGGCCGCCCGGCAGCGACGCGCGCACGAGCGTGGCGTAGACCCTGCCACCGTCGAGCCACCCCGCTGGCGGCCGTTTCAGTTGGCCTTCGTGCTGATGAATCTGCGGTCCATTGCAGATCCGACGCACCCGGACCGCGAGCTGGTAGACCTGCTGTTCTTTCCCACGGGCGGCGGCAAGACCGAGGCCTACCTGGGACTCGCCGCCTTCACGATCTTTCTGCGCCGGCTCCGCGAACCGAGCCTGGCCTCGGCCGGCGTGACTGTGCTGATGCGCTACACCCTGCGCCTGTTGACCCTCGATCAGCTCGGCCGCGCGGCCACGCTGATCTGCGCGATGGAGATCATCCGCAAGGAGATGCTGGCCGCGCTTGGTGCGTGGCCGTTCGAGGTTGGCTTGTGGGTGGGGAAGGCTGCCACGCCCAATCGCATGGGCAAGAGAGGGGACACGGACCGTTCGACCGCCCGCGCGAAGACGATCGCCTACCAGAACAACAGCCGCAAGGCGGCGCCGCTGCCGATCGAGACGTGCCCGTGGTGCGGCACGAAGTTCAAGCCGATGTCGTTCACGCTGTCGCCGAACGCCGACGAGCCGCGCGATCTGAAGATCACTTGCGCCAGTCTGAAATGCTTGTTCCGCGGCAATAACCCTCTGCCCATCGTCGGCGTCGACGAGCCGCTCTACCGGCGGGTGCCGTGCTTCGTGATTGCCACGGTCGACAAGTTCGCCAACCTGCCGTGGGTGGGCGCGAGCGGTGCGCTGCTGGGCGGGGCCGACCGTCAGGACGGTGCCGGCTTCTATGGCCCCTGCGACCCGGCCGTCGGCCGGAGGATGCCGAAGGCCCTCGCCCCGCCAGATCTCATCATCCAGGACGAGCTGCACTTGATCTCCGGCCCGCTGGGGACGATGGCGGGCCTCTACGAGACGGCCATTGATGCGTTGTGCACGAGACAGGTGAACGGGCACACGATTCGTCCGAAGGTGGTCGCCTCCACCGCCACCGTGCGCCGCGCCTCCGACCAGACGCTCGCGCTCTTCGCGCGCTCCGGGGTCGAGATGTTCCCGCCTCCGGGACCCGACCGGCGCGACTCGTTCTTCGCGCTTACCCGCCTCGTCTCGGAACAGCCCGGTCGCCTGTACGTGGGTTTGGCTGCCCAGGGGCGCAGCCTCAAGGTCGTCCTGCTGCGTACCTACCTTGCGCTGCTCGGCGCCACGGCGAAGGCGTGGAATGAAGCGGGAGGCGCGAAGAACAAGGACAACCCGGCCGACCCATACATGACGCTGCTCGGCTACTTCAACAGCCTGCGCGAGCTTGGCGGCAGCCGCCGCATCGTCGAGGACGAGGTCGCTTCGCGCGTGTCCGCCTACAGCGGGCAGCGGCGCGTGGGTGAGTCGGAGGGCTCCTTCGCCGACCGGCAGATCAGTCGCGACGTCTGCGAGTTGACGTCACGTGAGCGTACCGATCAGGTCGCAGACACGAAGCGCCGCCTCGGGCTGTCGTTTGTCGAGAAGGAGCGTATCGACGTGGCACTGGCGACGAACATGATCTCCGTGGGCCTCGACATCACGCGGCTTGGCCTGATGGTGGTGCTCGGCCAGCCCAAGGCCGCAGCCGAATACATCCAGGCCACCAGCCGTGTCGGGCGTGATGCAGGGAAGCCCGGTCTGGTGGTGACGTTGCTCAACATCCATCGTCCGAGAGACCGGTCACACTTCGAGCGGTTCGAAGCCTTTCACGCGTCGTTCTACCGTGCGGTGGAGGCCACGAGCGTCACCCCCTTCGCTCCCCGAGCCCTCGATCGTGGCCTTCCGGGGGTGGTCGTGGCCATGGCTCGGCATCTGCGCGAAGCGCTGACGCCTCCGGCCGGCGCCCTGGCCATCGTCGGGCAACGGCCGGAGCTCTCGACGATCGCAGACCTCCTGGCCAGGCGCGGACGCACCCATCGCCCGCGCCAGACCAAAGATGAGGAGCAGCGTCTCGACGCGACGCTGCGCGCGCGCGTGACAGACCTGTTGGACTCCTGGTGCAAGGTCGCAGAGTTTCAGCAGCACAACAGCGCACGGCTGCGCTACCAACCTTACGAAGGCGCCGCGGGGCCGGCGCTGTTGAGACAGCCACTCGACGCGGTGGGCTTCGACCTCCAGCCAGCGCAGGACGCCCGTAAGTTCAAGGCGCCGCGGTCGCTGCGCGACGTCGAGCCGTCCGTGAATCTCTGGCTGAAGCGGTTCGACGGGACGGAAATTGAGCTGTCCGCCGACGGGGAGGACGCGTAGTGCCTCCGAGGAGACGCGGGGACGTGAAGCCAGCGGGCCAGATCCGCCAGAGCCAGGTGGTGACGACCTTCGGGCCGGGCGCGATGATGGACCTTCCCGACTACGCCGTGATCCTCGG
>CAZGLC010000455.1:0-2488 GCA_964526235.1 uncultured Bifidobacteriaceae bacterium | reverse complement strand
TCGCGTCCCAACTTGAAACAGATGCACGCCGACGCCGTCACGCGCATTTCCGACGCGGCCGTCGAAGAGCGTCTCCTCAAGGAGATTGATGGCTACAAGCCGCTGACCGCAGTTGCCTCGCAGGCAGGCGCGCGCGTCCACAAGCTGCCGGACAAGCCGGCCATGGTGGATGACGATGGGCAGTTCAGGTATGTGGTGCTGGGACCAATCGCCGCGTCGGAATCCGGGAAGCCGAGTGCCGAAGCCCGGCGATTCATCGAGGAGACAACCGCTCCAGATCGCCCGAGGACCGAGCGGAACGCGATCGTGCTCGCAGTGCCGTCAAGAGACGGCGTCTTTGGAGCACGCGCGGCGGTGCGCGAGTACCTCGGCTGGCTGGCGGTCGGCGACACGTTGAAGAAAGAAGGCCACGAGCTGGACCTCGTCCGCCAGCAGAATCTCGACGCCTACGCCTCCGCCTCCGCCAAGCGGATCGGCGACGCCATCCAGCAGGCGTACTGCATCGTCGTTACCGTCTCAGGGGACAACGAGGTGCAGGCGTTCAAGATTCAGGTGTCTGACGCGCCGCTCTTCAGCACCATCAAGGCCGACTCGCGGTCGCGCATCCAGGAAACCGCGATCAGTCCGGATGCCGTGTTGCCCGGCGGCCCGTACAAGCTGTGGCACGACAACGAAGACTCGCGTCCCATGCGCGATCTGGTCGGCGCATTCGCGCGCTTTCCGCATCTGCCGAAGATGCTCAACCGCCAGGCCATCATCGACACGATGGTTCGCGGCTGCGAGGAAGGTTACTTCGTTGCGCGTCTCCCGCGGCCGGACAAGTCTGTCCAGACATGGTGGCGACAGGCGCCGCCTGCCGACGTGCTGGATGACCCACAACTCGAGTTGGTCTTGCCGGACAAGGCGGAAATCACGAGCGTGTCCTCATCGCTTCTCCGGCCTGGCGGTATCGACGATCTTTGGAAGACTACTCATGTGACGGTTGGTGATGTGCGCGCGTTCTTCGATGGCGCGCACGTCATGACCGTCGCGCGCGGTGGGTACGACGAACCGATGCCAGTGCCTCGGGTGCCTACAGCAGTCGTCGACGAAGCCGTCCAGGCGGCAGTCAAGGAAGGGGCCGTCTGGTTCACATCAGGTCCGGCGAGTCTGCTCGGAGAGGACGTGCCTGCGGGCCTGATGAGCCCGGACGCCCTTCTCCAGGCGCCGCCCGATCCGATCTCGCCGCTCGAGTTGTTGCCGGGCACGCTTGCAGATGCCTGGCGTGGTGGTAAGACCGACGCGCTCTCGATTGCCGTGGCGCTGTCCAAGAAGGCCGGAACAGCGCTCCCGTGGATCACCGTGCGTGAAGCGCTCGACGCGGCGTTTCGCGCACGGCTGCTCGATCGTGCCGCTGGTGGCGCTGATTGGCCGTGCGACTACTCGCGCGCGTCCGCCGTGTCGATCGCGATGCCACAAGCAGGCGCGGCGCCTGCGCCTCAGGCGCCTGCAAGCGACACGCGCGCAAGCGCGGAAGTCGCACTCAAGCCAAATCAGCTACAGGATTTCGTCGACGTCTTGCCCGACATCCTCAAGGCCACTGCTGGTTTGGAGATGAGTTTCCGGATGACGGTGGAGGTCAAAGGCAAGGAGCGACCGCCAGACAAGACGGTGGCGAACATCAATGCGTTGCTCGGGAGTGTCGACGAGAATCTGAAGGTTCAATAGCCGGGTTTTCGTATCCAGAGTGCACTTCAACGCACGTGTAGAATGGCCGCCGTGACGTACGACGCAATCGTCATCGGCGCCGGCCACAACGGGCTGACGGCCGCCGCCTATCTCGCGCGCGCGGGACGCAAGGTGCTCGTGCTGGAGCGCCGCCACGTGCTCGGCGGCGCAGCCGTCACAGAAGAAGTCTTCAAGGGCTTCCACTTCTCCGTCTGCTCCTACGTCGTCTCGCTGCTCCGGCCCGAGATCATCCGCGAGCTCGATCTGCCCCGCCACGGGCTCGAGATCCTGCCGCTCGACGGCACGTTCACGCCGATGCCCGACGGCAACCATCTCTGGCGCGTCAACGATCACGCGAAGACCCGCCGCGAGATCGCGCGCCACTCGCCGATCGACGCCGAAGCCTACGAGGAGTACGGCCGCGCGATGGTCGAGATGGGACGCTTCGTCAAGCCGATCCTGACGATGCTGCCGCCCGACCCGACGTCGCTCCGGCCCGGCGAGCTCCGCAACCTGTGGTTCCTCGCCCGGCGCTTCCGCCAGCTCTCGCGGCAGGACCAGTACAACCAGGTCCAGCTGATGTCGATGAGCGCCGTCGATTTTCTCGACCGCTGGTTCGAGACCGACGTGTTGAAGGCGACCATGGCCGCGTCGGGGATCATCGGGACGTTCCTCGGCGTGCGGTCGCCCGGCACAGCCTACGTGCTGCTGCATCACTACATGGGTGAGATCGACGGGGCGTTCCGCTCGTGGGGACTGCCGCGCGGCGGGACGGGCACCA
>CAZGLC010000454.1:0-2504 GCA_964526235.1 uncultured Bifidobacteriaceae bacterium | reverse complement strand
GGGGCTGACCACAACATATGGCGTCATCCTGAATCAAGCGGAGAAGCAAGAGCCGCCATACCAATGATCAGACTAGGGAGATAATCATGAGAGACCTACGGGTCACCACGACAACAGGCGCGGACACTGTGCTTGAGAGAGCAGTTGTCGAAGACTTCAAGACGAGATTGCGTGGTGAGCTGCTCTGTCCCGGCGACGAGGGCTACGATTCCAGTCGCAAGGTCTATAACGCGATGATCGACAAGCGGCCGGCGCTGATCGTCTGCTGCACTGGAGCCGCCGACGTCGTCACGACTATCACCTTTGCCCGCACGCACAACCTACTGGTGTCGGTCCGGGGCGGTGGCCACAGCATCGCGGGCAAGGCGGTATGCGACGGCGCAGTTCTTATTGACCTCTCGTCCATGAAAGGGCTGCGGGTGGATCCCGCCCGGCGCATCGCTCACGCGCAGCCCGGGCTGCGGCTGGGCGAGTTTGACCGGGAAACGCAAGCGTTTGGCCTTGCGACCACCTTGGGGGTCGTTACCAACACTGGTCTCGCGGGGCTCACGCTCGGCGGCGGGCTTGGGTGGCTCAATGGCAAATACGGGCTGGCGTGCGATAACTTGCTCTCGGTTGATGTGGTGACCGCGGACGGTCGGTTCCTGACGGCTAGTCCGAGCGAGAACGCCGACCTCTTCTGGGGCGTGCGCGGGGGCGGCGGGAACTTCGGCATCGTGACCTCCTTTGAGTACCGGCTGCATCCCGTGGGGCCAGTGCTGGGCGGGATGACGCTCTACGACATGAGGAAGGCCAAGGAGGTACTCCGCTTCTACCGCGAGTTCTCTCGTGGGTGTCCGGATGAGCTGAGTACCGTGCTAGCGTTTCTGACCGGCTCGGACGGGACTCTCATGGTGGCCATGGTCGTCTGTTACTGCGGCGCTTTGGCGGAGGGCGAAAAGGTCCTTGAGCCGCTGCGCACCTTTGACGCGCCCGTCGCTGACCTGATCCGGCCCATCAAATACATAGAGATGCAAAGTCTCTTCGATGAAGGTATGCCCCCGGGACGCCAACATTACTGGAAGTCGAATTTTGTGCGCACCGTGAGTGACGACGCCATCGAGGTAATGGTGGAATATGCCACAACCAAGCCCTCGCCTACGTCGATTGTGATCCTGCAGCATATGCACGGCGCGGCCAGTCGGGTGAGCTCCACCGAGACGGCCTTTGCCCATCGGTACGAGCAGTACGACTTCGAGGTCGTCTCGAACTGGGCCGACCCGACCGACTCGGAGAAAAACATCAAGTGGACCCGCGCGTTTTGGGAGGCGATGCAGCCGTTTGTCGAGCAGAGCGTGTATGTCAATAACCTGCAAGGTGAGGAGGGGGAAGCGGGAGTGAGGGCGGCCTACGGGGCGAACTACGAGCGGCTGGTGGCTTTGAAGAATAAGTACGATCCGACGAACTTCTTCCGCCTGAACCACAATATCAAGCCGACGCCATAACCAGCCTGGGGGCGTCTAAAGAAAGTTGGGCCGACAAGCGAATATGAAGTGACAACCCGTCATGAAGCCAAAGGCCTACTTGGAAACGACGATCGTCAGCTACCTCGCTGCAGCGTCGAGCCGCGACGTCGTGATCGCAGGACACCAGCAGATCACGCGGGATTGGTGGGATCGTCGGAACCGGTTCGAGCTGTACGTCTCTGCCGCGGTGGTGGACGAGGTGGCCCGAGGCGACGCAGCAGTGGCGCGGCGTCGCCTTGCCGTGCTGCATGACCTTCCGGTCTTGGACTTGAGCGCCGGCGTTCACCAGTTGGCCGCCCAGCTCATATCGAAGCACGCCGTGCCTGCTCCCGCCCTTGTCGATGCCGTGCATATCGCCGTGGCGGCCGTCAATGAGATCGACTATCTCCTGACGTGGAACTGTCGGCACATTGCGAATGCAGCCGTTCGTGGGAAGATCGAGGAAACCTGCCGCGCTGAGGGACTGCGCGCGCCGGTCATTTGTACACCCGAAGAACTGATGGAGATTTAGGTATGTGGCGCGATCCCATCGTGGAGGAAGTCCGGGCTCATCGAGAGGCCCTCGCCGCCGAGTACGGTCACGATCTCAAGGCATTGATCGCGGCGCTCAGGCGGAAGCAGGGCGCCGACGGCCGGCGGGTCGTCTCGTTCGCTGCGAAACGCGAGCCTGCAAAGCCCACTCGAAAGAAGGCCGGATAGCACCGAACGGCCCAACATGCGCTGGAGCCGACGGCGCTGACGTGATCGTGTGCGCCGCGGCTCAGCGCCGACGGTTGATATGGCTGTCACTTGTCAAGTAAGCACAACCTTCCCGTCGTCACCGTCGTGGTGATCGTTCTCTCCGTATGTCGGCGGTCGTTCATCGATCGTTCCGGCGGCACAGTGTTCTAGCGACGGTTGACGCTGCTGATATTCGCGGATTGGATACCGCCAGACTTCTGTGCGTCGCGGAGCTGCCTCACTCTAGGCACGGACATCTCAGCCGAAGCTGACGCCCTT
>CAZGLC010000453.1:0-2524 GCA_964526235.1 uncultured Bifidobacteriaceae bacterium | reverse complement strand
CTAGCGGCGAAGTCCGAAGCCGTTCGGACAATGTCGTCGGCCGGGCCGCCCTTGTTCTTGAACCGATACACGAGCTCGCCCAATGGACTTCGCAGTGTGTCGAACTGCGGGTAGTCACCGCGGTAGCCAATCTGAGTGCTAGAAATCACGTGTCTGTCGAGTACGAAGCCCTCGACCCACGGACCCGAGATCCCCTCGGGATGGGTCTCGACGATAGCCATGTCCTCAAAGCCGCAAGTCGCCGGTCAGTCGATCGAGCGTCATATTGTCGGCGACCGTGTCGTGCGGCACCAGGGCATAACGCCACGGCTTGCCGCCATAGGTAAGGGCCAGGTGTGACACTGCGAGCGGCTGGTCAGCGGGGCCGATCCGAGACTTGGATCAGAGGGTTCGGTCGAGCGCCTACGAAGCGACTGAAGTCACAGGTAAGAGCTAGTCTGACGGCCTAACGCCGAGCAGCCGGTTCAATTCGGCAGCCAATCGGGTCCGCCGCCACTCAAGGAACGCTGGATACGCGTCGAGTTCCCAGAGGGATGGATCGGTCGGAATGAGCTGGCCGGTCAGTGCCTCCTCGCCTCGAGTCTTGATGATTTCTGGAAGATATTTCTTTGGCTCCTTGTTCGTAATCGCTCGATTGGCTCGCCCACTGATGAACGCAAAGTTCCCGATCTCGTTGATCTCCGCCTTCTCGTGGCCCCGCTTGGCCAGCAACGACTTCGGGAAGATGTGGTGGTACTCGATGTAGTGCATCTTCCCCTGATGCGTCAGCGACAAGCCGAGTCCGCTCACCCAGTCCTTGGCGTCTCGCTGCTTCAAGGCCAGATAGGCCGTCGGAAACAACGGGCTTCGAGCGCCACGACCCACGAAATCGCCGGCCTCCACGTAGAGTCTGCCCAGCTGCTGCTTGAGAGACGCCAGCAGCTCATCGAGGGAGCCGGTCTTGAAGATGACATTGAGGTCCTGATCGAGGAGTGTCTCCGCGGAGCCTCGGCTGTAGCGGCCTCGTGCGTTGGCAATTAACGTCCACTGGCGCAACCGCTCTTCGTCGGACTTCGATAGCTTCTGCTTGCGTGCGGCACCAAAAGCCGCCAGAGCGACAACAATTGACGGGTTCGTCAGCAGCGACTCGTCTTCGATCCCGCAATTAGCCTTGAGAAAGTTGACGGCAAATTGTAGGGACGTTTTGGCCATCTCCCAAGACGATTTCATCTTCGGGACGCTAATGTTCTGCACGGTCTTGAACCGGCTCTGGCCTGTCGCAAACACGACCATCGTTCGAACGAGCAGACCGGTGTCCAGTGTGAACCATGACTTGTTATCGAGGTCTTCTCCGAACTCCTCGAACAATCGGAGAGAGTTCTGCCAGCGCGCCGTGACCTGCGCCATGGCGAGATCTGAACTCCGAAGCTTGACGCCCAACGAATTCACGCGAACGAAAATCTCGGCCACCTCCTCGTACGAAAGGTTCCGATCCAGGACGTGCATCACGTATTGGTACTGCTGGATCGCACGAAGCTTCTGCAGACGTTGGCTGTACTTTTCGTAGAGCGGATCATCGGGCTGCAGGCTGAGGGGCTTGAGGAGGGTCCAGTCCGACTTCTTTGGATTAAACACGTCGGAGACTCGAATCCACGTAGGGATGGCGGCCAGCGCCTTTGACGCCACGACAAAAGTTCTTTTCCGCAACCGCTGCTGAAGATCGTCCGCCTCGTCCTCATCTTCATCAGGCCCGCCATCCTCGTCGGGCATTAAGGGAGACTCTGAGTCGTCTTCGATTTCAGTTAGTTCCACAGGTGCGCCTTCCGGGTGCTCCAGATTGAACAGGATGTCGACGGGTTTCTTTCGACCGCGGACCCTGATCGGCTCGTCATACAACACAGCTCTAAGGGATGTGACACGCTGCTGGCCGTCCAGCAAAAGCTTGTGCACCACAAACGCATTTGTCGCCTGGGCCACGTCGAGGCCGCGCGTAGGAGCGTCTTGATCCGTTTCCCACACGAGCACCGCGCCTGAGGGATAGCCGCGATACAGCGAGTCAATCAGGTCTCGAACGCGAGTTGCCCTCCAGACGTAACGGCGTTGCATCTCGGGAAGCCGCAGCTCTCCCCTCCCGACCATGTCGACAAGCTCGCGTACAGTGGTATCTACCTTCGGCACGCGTCCCTCCGCAAAATCCGGCGGGTGGTCACCGTCCGCGCCGCTCGCGCTGGCGTCAATTCGCGGGTCCTGGCCGGAGTCTGGGTTCAAGTGGATCGGACGTGACCCACAGGCTGGGCGATAGTCCCTCGCGCTAAACTCGTCTGTCAACGCGCTCTCTGGGGTGGCCTTCTTTTGGACCATGCGGCGAAGCGGCGAGCTTAGCCATCCGCAGTGTGCGCGGGGCGATGCGCGCTGTGGGTCGTATAAGGGCTCTGCGGTGAAGCCCCGGACCGCGTGGAAAGGGCCCTAATAGTTGCTAGCGTCTCGGCCGCGCGTGGCGCACGGGTTCACGGCGATTCCGAATCACATCACGTACCTGAGCGTG
>CAZGLC010000452.1:0-2538 GCA_964526235.1 uncultured Bifidobacteriaceae bacterium | reverse complement strand
CTGTACGTCGGCACCGGCAACAATTTCGTTCCCCCGGCAACCCGGTTGTCCGATTCGCTGCTCGCGCTCGATCTCGAGACCGGACGCATCCGGTGGGGCCGCCAGATCACCGAGAACGACATCTGGAATGGCAGCTGCCGCGCGCCCAACCGCGAGCCGGCGGTCTGTCCCGACAAGGACGCGCCCGATTTCGACTTCACCGGGTCGGCGCTCCTGGTCGGTGTCGGGAACGGCCGCCAGCTGATCGTCGTCGGCAATAAATCCGGCGTCATCTTCGGCTTCGATCCCGACGCGTCGGGCCGGATCGTCTGGGAGCGGCGCGTCGCTCAGGGAGGGACCTCTGGCGGCGTCTTCTGGGGATCGGCCACCGACGGCGCGAACATCTACGCGGCGAACGCCGATTTCCTCGCCGACAACCCTGGCGCGGGCGGCGGCATGAATGCCGTGGAGCTCCGGACCGGCCGGGTCGTGTGGAGCGTGCCGGGTGCCGGATGCGCCGGCAAGACGCCGTGCAAGCCATCGCAGAACGCGGCCGTGACGCTCGTCCCCGGCGCCGTGTTCTCCGGAACCATGGACGGCCGCCTGCGCGCCTATTCGACGCGCGACGGCAAGGTTCTCTGGGAAGTCGACACCGCGCGCGAGTTCGCGACCGTCAACGGCGTGAAGGCCAATGGCGGCTCGATGAGCAACGGCGGCGCGGCTGTCGTCTCCGGGATGCTCTTCGTCAATTCGGGCTACTCGCATCACGGCGGCATCCTGCCCGGCAACGTGCTCCTCGCGTTTTCAACGGAGTAGCGTATGAACACTCGCACGCGCCTGGTTGCGTCGACCGTTCTCGCGGCCGCGCTGTTCGGCGCCGGTGTGCGACCTGCCACCCCAGCGCGCACACTCCGCGCGCTGGGGGCCCCGTCGCAGCAGGCGCCTGTGCTGAATCGCGTCGCCCTTCGGGGCGCCACCGTCATCGACGTGGTCGCGGGCGTTCCGGTTCCCGACGCGGTCGTCGTGATCGAGGGAGACCGGATCGCGGCCGTCGGCGGACGCAACACGCCGATCCCGGACGGCGCCACGATCGTCGATCTCCCAGGCAAGTTCATCATTCCGGGCCTGTTCGACTCGCACGTGCACTACCAGCCGTTTCTCGGCGAGCTGTATCTCAATTTCGGCGTGACGAGCGCCATGGCGCTCGGCGGCAGACCCGTGGTCGGCGAGGCGTACTGGAAGAACTCGCACGCGCCCGACTTCCGTGCGCCGCGGCTGTTTGGCACCGGACGGGTCAACCTCAACACGCTGATCAATCCAACGATGACGCGGGAGCAGGTCAGGGCCGGCGTGCAGGAGTGGGTCAAGGGCGAGCCGGACATGGCCAACCTGCCGCAGTACTCGTTCGAGAACAAGCAGTTCTGGACGTGGGCGGTCGAGGCGGTTCACGAGGCGGGGCTGTTTGCCTTCGGGCACAGCGATGTCGCGCCTGAGTCCATCCGGGCCGGACACGACGGGGTCGAGCATGTGTGGGGATTCGCGCAGGCGCTGATGACGCCACAGGAGCTCACCAGCTATCAGCGAGGCGAGTACCTGCACTGGGGCCTTTTTCTGAAGGACACCGCGCGCATCGATCAGATGATCCGCGATGCCGTCAAGCGCGGCGTCTACCTGAATCCGACGATGGGCTATGAGCTCGGATCGCAGAGCTCGCTGGCGCGCAAGCACGAGAATCTCATGTACGACCTGTTCCGGGACGGCGCGCTGATGGCGTACTACCCCGAGAACCTGGCCGACGGATCGCTCCTCAAGTTCAGGGCGATCCGGAACTTCTCGGTGCGCCACGAGAACCTCGTGCCGCTGTCGAAGCTCTCGCCCGAGGAGATCAAGGCGTTCACCGAGGCGTACCGGTTGTCGGGCGCGTTCATCAAACGCTGGGTGGAGCTGGGCGGCAAGATCATGGGCGGCACCGACGATCCATTTCCCGGCGCCACCGGCTTCAATCAGCACATGGAGATGGCGATGCTGGTGGAAGTCGGCCTCACGCCGATGCAGGCGCTCCGGGCCATGACGATCTGGGGCGCGGAGGTCATGACGGCGCGGCGCAAGACGCCGGCGACGCCTCCCATCGGCTTCATCGGCGCCGGCGCCTTTGCCGATCTCGTGGTGCTCGGCGCCAACCCGCTCGACGACATCGACCACACGCGCCGGATCGAGCGGGTGATGAAAGGCGGCCGGTTCATCCGCCTCGGGTTCACCCCCGACTACACGCGACCCCTGGCTCCGATCAGGGCCATTCCCTCGACGCCGGAACCGGAAATCAGCGGGATCACGCCGAACGCCGTGGCCGAGGGCAGCCCCGAGTTCGAGATGACGGTGGAGGGGGTCGGGTTCATGAGCGAGTCGGTCGTCCGTGTGGACGGCGTGCCGGTGCCGACGACCTTTGTAAACATCCGGACCGTGAGAGCCCGTATTCCATCCAGCATCGTGGCGCGCGCGCTGCCGAACCGGTTCAACGAGCCTGGGCCGTTTCAGCTCAACGGCGTCTATGGCGACCGG
>CAZGLC010000451.1:0-2541 GCA_964526235.1 uncultured Bifidobacteriaceae bacterium | reverse complement strand
ACTCCGGCGGGCGGGGCGGGCCGCCCGGCCCGCGTCACGGTGCCAGCCGCGGCGGGCGTAAGCGCGGACGGTAAGACAACTCAACGCTCATAACGCAGAACTCAAAAACGCAAAAGTGCCGGAATTCTCAGGGAAGACCGGACTGGTCGTCGGCGTCGCCAACAAACGGTCGATTGCGTGGGCCATTGCCCAGGCGACGGCGCGCCGCGGCGCGCGGCTCGCACTGACGTATCAGGGCCGCTTCGAGGAGCATGTCCGCGAGCTGTCGGAGGGATTGAGCGAGCCGCCGCTCGTGCTGCCGTGCGACGTCGCGTCCGACGGCGACATCGACGCCGTGTTCGCGCGGATCGATCAGGAGCTGGGCGGCCTCGATTTTCTCGTCCACGCCGCGGCATTCGCCCTGCGCGAGGAGCTCACGTCACCCTTCGTCAACACGAGCCGCGAAGGCTTTCGCGTGGCCCTCGACGTCTCGGCGTACTCATTGATTGCGCTCGCCCGTCGCGCGGCACCCCTCATGGAGAAGCGCGGCGGCGGCAGCATCCTGACGCTCACCTACATCGGCAGCGAGCGCGTATTCCCCAACTACAACGTGATGGGCGTCGCCAAGGCGGCGCTCGAGGCGACGGTCCGCTATCTCGCGGCGGATCTGGGCCCGCGGAACATCCGCGTCAACGCCATCTCGGCGGGGCCGATCAAGACGCTGGCGGCCGCCGGCATCGGCGGTTTCTCGAAAATTCTCGACGTCTACCGCGAGCGCGCGCCGCTGCGGCGGAACGTCGAGGCGGCGGAAGTCGGCGAGGCGGCCGCGTTCCTGCTGAGCGACGAAGGAAAGGCGATCACCGGAGCGGTGCTGCTCGTCGACTGCGGGTTTCACGTGACGGGCATGTAGGTTGCTGGTTGGCTCCCGCGTGGAGGCAGCTAGCGGCCCCAGCTCTCGGTCCGGATCTGCGCGTCCGGGACGCCGAGCGCCCTGAGCGTCGCCACCGACTCGCCGACCAGCGCGTCGGGCCCGCAGACGAAGCAGAGCGTCGCCGCCGGCTCGTGGAGGACCGCCTCGAAGTGGTCGCGGCCGATCCGGCCGCGCCGCCCCGTCCATCCCGCGCTCTGATCGCGCGTCACCGTCGGGTGCAGCACGAGCCGTCCGGCGTCGGCATGCGCCCTGAACTCCTCGATGAACGCGAACTCGTCGCTGCGCCGCGCGCTGTAGAGCAGCGACAGGGGGACGGCCGGCCGCTGCCGCAGCAGGTGATCGATCATCGAACGCAGCGGCGCGATGCCCGTTCCTCCAGCGACGAACAGCATGCCTCCGGCGTTCAGCGCGGGCGGCAGCGTGAACGTCCCCACCGGACCCTCGGCGTCGACGAGCGTGCCAGCGGCCGCCGCGACGAGCGCGCCGCCAAGCGTGTCGTTCTCCTCCGTGGCGATGAGCAGCTCGAGCCTGCCGGTGTCGGCCACGCGCTCAGGCGAGCAGGCGATCGAGTACGGCCGACGCTCCGGCTGTCCGTGCATGCCGACGAGCACCGCCTGCCCCGGTCGGAAGTCGATCGCATAGCCGTGCAGGTCGAGTGTGGCGAGACACGATCGCGGCGTGGCGGTTTCGATCGTGGAGAGGGGAACGGTGATGACCAGCACGTGAGGGCAGTGTACTTCAGCGGTGGAGCCGGTATGATGGAGGCCGCAGACGGCTTCATGCCCATCATTCTCGAAAGCGTTCCCGTCGGCCAGAAGGTCGGCATCGCGTTTTCCGGCGGCCTCGACACGAGCGCGGCGCTGCACTGGATGCGCGCGAAGGGCGCCGTGCCGTACGCGTACACCGCGAATCTCGGACAGCCCGACGAGCCCGACTACGACGAGATTCCGCGGCGCGCGCTCCAGTACGGCGCCGAGCGGGCGCGACTCATCGACTGCCGCGCGCAGCTCGTCGCCGAAGGGATTGCGGCGCTGCAGTGCGGCGCGTTCCACATCTCGACGGCGGGCGTGCCGTACTTCAACACCACGCCGGTCGGCCGCGCGGTGACGGGGACGATGCTCGTCGTCGCCATGCGGGATGACGAGGTGCACATCTGGGGGGACGGGAGCACGTACAAGGGGAACGACATCGAGCGCTTCTACCGCTACGGGCTGCTCGCCAATCCGAACCTGCGCATCTACAAGCCGTGGCTCGATCAGGCCTTCATCGACGAACTGGGCGGCCGGGCGGAGATGTCCGCGTACATGGAGCGCGCGGGGCTGCCGTACCGCATGAGCGCCGAGAAGGCGTATTCGACCGACTCCAACATCCTCGGCGCCACGCATGAAGCGAAGGACCTCGAGCGGCTCGAGACCGGCATCCGGATCGTGCAGCCGATCATGGGCGTCCCGTTCTGGCGCGACGACGGCGCCATCAAACCCGAGGAGGTGTCGGTCCGCTTCGAGGACGGGCAGCCGGTCGCGCTCAACGGGATGACGTGTGCCGATCCGGTGCAGCTGATGCTCGAAGCCAATCGCATCGGCGGGCGCCATGGCCTCGGCATGAGCGACCAGATCGAGAACCGCATCATC
>CAZGLC010000450.1:0-2552 GCA_964526235.1 uncultured Bifidobacteriaceae bacterium | reverse complement strand
CGAACTATGGCTGAAGTTCGAACGTCGCGATGAACGGGAGGATCAGCCGAATAGTTTCGACGATTCGCTGGTAGTAATTCGGCTCAGCGTCCTGAAGCCGATACAGAAAAGCTCCGAGGTTCCCTGCGTCTTCCTTCAGTCGCCTAGCGTCATCCGCATCCCACTTCGTGCGAATCCGCGCACTCGGAGAAGTGTCGTGAAACTGGTGAACAATTATCCGCCGCAGCATGGAAAGAATAGTGGATGCGGTTACGTGACCTTCCTCGGCTTTAGCGATCAACTGAGGTTCCCTATGGCCCGCACCAAGGCTTGGTGTCCTGCGATCGTCGTACCCGGGCCGCATGAACCGGAACCACTCGTCAGCGAAAACCAATGTGTCACCAGCAGCGTGGAAAAGGCGGAAACTGTAGTCATTGACACCGGCATCCGTCGTGAATCGCAGCGTCGCTTCGATTTCTCTGGCTGGAGCAGTCGCCTGATGGAGTATGGCACTCGCTCCGCCCTGCATCCCGACGAACGCTTGAAGCTGACCCGGTGGCACGAGTGCCCACGACAGCAGACGGAAGAACGAGATGAGGTTGCTCTTGCCGGCGCCGTTGGGACCGATGAGGACGCTCAGCGGGCCTGGATCAAAGTCACGCAGCTCGCGAATCGTCTTGAAGCCACACAAGGTCAAGCGCGACAATCGAGGCCTCATGACCGTAAAGGTACTACGAAACTGAACATCTGCCAGCCATCATCTCTACCATCGGTGCTGTGGACAGGACCCCAGAGTTCTTGAGCAGCTCAAGCAAGTCGCGACGCACCTGTGCAACTCGCCAACGAGTCCAGAGATCTCGGAGATGCAACGGTTGGATCAGAACGGTCCGTGTGTCTCCGTATCTCCGTTGCCTGTGGTCAGATTGAGACCGGATGTGCCTTCAAAATCTCGTCGATCAGGAACAGATCGGTGAGCAGCGCGCGCACGTGGATCGAGGCGTTCAGGTTGTCGACAATCTGCGAGCTGATGGACGGCTGCGCGAGCACGAGCTCGAGGGCCGCCAGGCTGTCGCGCGCGTCGCGATCGACCACGGCCGCAAACGCCCGGTAGCGATCGGCCGGCTCGAGCCGCTCGTGCTCGATGATGCCCGTCAACACGCCGCCGAGATCCGCCAACACACCCGCCGCGCGCGTCAGGAACACGCGAATCTGGCTCCCGGCGCCGCTGTCGCCCGCAGCGCCCTGCGCCGCGTAGGCGAGCATGAACTCGTAGGCTTCTTCGATGGCGTCGCAGCGACGCTGAAACTCTTCGCGCACGCTACGTACGCTCGGGTGGGGCGGAGCCGCTCGCGACCCAGCGGTCGGGATCGTGGTGTTCGAGGTACTGCCGCCGCGTCACCCAGCCGAGGATCATCGACCTGGTGATCCACCACTTGTCGGGCCGGACGGCGAAATAGACGTGCGCGATGACGAGGCCGACGAGCGCCACGCCCGCGAGGCCATGGGAGACATACGTCACGCCCCACGTCGAATCGCTGAAGAGATACGGGTTGCGCGTGAAGAACGGCGTGCGGACGCGCACCATCATGAACAGGCCGCTCGCCACGACGACGAGCGCCACGACGACGATGGCGAGGTGATAGAGGCGGTTGCCGAGCGGATACTTGCCGGGGCGCGGCCCGGGCACCTCATGCCCCAGCTCGCGCAGCAATTCGGCCTTGAGCTCCGGCAGGTCGCGGGGTCCCACCCAGATCGACCAGAAATCGAGCCAGACCGTCGCGTGAATGATGTGAAACACGATCGAGCCGGTGAGCACCAGGCCCGCCATCCAGTGCCACGTCACCCACGGAAACCGGACGCCCGTGATCGGCAGGAACGCGGTGACGAGCAGCGTGAACATCGCGGCCGCCATGACCCAGTGGAAGAGGCGCGCAGACAGCGAGTGCCGGACGATGCGCGCGGGCAGATCGGTGCGGGCCGCCTCCATCGCGTCGGTCTCGGCGGCGTGGCGCTTCCGGTGCGCCGAAAACACCATGTAGCTCGCGTGCGCGACGAAGAAGACGATGCCCGCAAAGAGCGACGCCCACAGCAGATCCCACGAGATGTGCGTCAGGATCGGCTGGTCCCAGGGGTTCCGGCCCCAGGTCAGGAGGTCCATGTCGTCGCCTCGACGCCGCGAATGGCGCGCTTCACGAGGTTGCGCATCAGCGGCACCTTGTACGCGTTGAAGCGGAGCGGCTGTGCGCCTTCGATCGCCAGATTGGCCGCGACCATCGCCGTCGACTCGTTGCGCGGGCGACCCTGGACGAGCGCCTCCACGGCCGCGAGCCGCAGCGGCCGCGCCGCCACGCCGTTGACCGCGATCCGGATGCGGTCGATCGTGCTGCCCGTCGTCCGCATGGCGGAGGCGATGCTGACGAGCGCGAAATCCCACACCTGGCGGTCGCGGATCTTCTCGAAGTAGAACTGGGCGCCCGCCCATGTGGCCGGCAGCCGGATGGCCGTCAGCAGATCGCCGGGCTCGAGAATCGTCATCCGCATGATGTCGATCGCGGGCCCGACGAAGTAGTCCT
>CAZGLC010000449.1:0-2559 GCA_964526235.1 uncultured Bifidobacteriaceae bacterium | reverse complement strand
CATCGTCTCGGAGCTGCTCGAGGGCGAGACGCTCCGCGAGCGGCTCACGGGTACCGCGCTTCCCGTGCGCAAAGCGGTCGAGTACGCGGTGCAGATGGCGCAGGGCCTGGCCGCGGCGCACGAGAAAGGGATCACGCATCGGGATCTCAAGCCCGAGAACGTGTTCGTGACAGGCGACGGTCGCGTCAAGATTCTCGACTTCGGCCTCGCCAAGCTCACGCAGGCCGAACCCGCGTTGAGCGGCATGAGCGCGCTGCCGACGACGCCGCCCGACACGCTGCCGGGCGTCGTGCTCGGCACCATCGGCTATATGTCACCCGAGCAGGTGCGGGGACAAGCGGCCGACCATCGGTCCGATATCTTCGCCTTCGGGGTGATCGTGTACGAAATGCTGGCCGGCCGCCGAGCCTTCCGCGGCGAGACGGCGATCGAGACGATGTCGGCGATTCTCAAAGAGGATCCGCCGGACCTGCCGGTGACCGAGCGCCACATTCCGCCAGCGCTTGGGCGCATCATCGACCGCTGTCTCGAAAAGAATCCCGCGGCACGCTTCAAATCGGCGGACGATCTGGCGTTCGCGCTCGAGACGCTGAGCTCGCCGTCCGAACGCTCAGAGACGAGGGCCGCGCTCCCCGACGTGCCGGCTCGCGGGGCACGCGATCGGCGGCCGTGGCTCGCTCTTGGGGCCGTGTGTGGCGGTGTTGTCGCGACGATCGCCGCCGTCGCGGCCACGTACTTGCGGCCCGCTCCGGCGCCGGCACCCGTCTATCGCAGCGCCATTCTGCCGCCGACGGGGGTCACCGTACCTGCCGCTCCTACTCCTTACGCGCGTTTTGCGCTGTCGCCCGACGGCCGTCGCCTGGCCTTCATCGGTGCCGAAGCCGGTGGGGCCACGCGGCTGTGGGTGCAGTTGCTTGATTCGCAGAACGCGGTGCCGCTGCCGGGTACCGAGGGTGCCGTCCTGCCCTTCTGGTCGCCCGACAGCCGCTTCATTGCTTTCAGGGCGGGCGGGCAGTTGAAGAGAATCGATGCCTCCGGTGGGCCACCTCTGCTCGTGACCGATGCCGTCGGGCAAGCAGGCACCGCGTGGGGACCCGATGGAACGATCCTGATCGCCAATTTCCCAGGTGGGCCCATCCAGCGCGTCCCGGCATCGGGCGGCACGCCGCTCGCGGCTACGAAACTCGGCAGCGCAAGTGGGGAGACGTACCACGCCTACCCTTCGTTCCTGCCAGACGGACGGCAGTTTCTGTACCTCGCGGTAGGGAGCAAGGCCACGGGCCCAGGCAGTCCGAACGGTATCTACGTCACGGCACTCGATTCGACCGAGCGGAAGTTGCTCGTCCCCGGTGGCTCGAATGCGGTCTACGCCCAGGGTTATCTGTTCTACCTGCGAGATCAGACTCTCTTGGCCCATCCGTTCGATGTCGAACGCCTGGAGTTGACCGGCGATCCTGCGCCCGTTGCCGAGAACGTGGCGACGGGCGGCGCATCTGGAACGGCCGGCGGGTTCAGCGTCGCCACGACCGGCGTCTTCGCCTATCAAACCGGATCCGCGGAAATCGGCGGGCAGGCAGGTGTGCTGACGCAGCTGACCTGGTTCGATCGCGACGGGAAGCGCATCGCCACGGTTGGCGATGAAGCGCGCGCGGGCGATCTCGCGCTGTCGCCCGACGGCCTGCGGACAACGATCAGCGTCTTTGATCTCGCTCGACGGAGTCGAGATATCTGGTTCGTCGATATCGCCCGTGGTCTCCGGACCCGCTTCACGTTCGACGCGGCAGCCGAACAGGCATCCGTCTGGTCTCCGGACGGGAACCGCATCGTCTTCAACAGTCGCCGGAAGGGACACTTCGACCTGTATATGAAGGCGTCGAGCGGCGCCGGCGCGGACGAGGAATTGCTCGCCACGAACCTCGATAAGACCCCGCTCGACTGGTCTCCCGATGGCCGCCTGATACTGGTCGGGTCGTTTCTGGATCCACAGACCCGCAATGATCTCTGGATATTGCCGGTCGACGACGGCCGGAAGCCGTATCCATACCTGCAGACGCCGTTCGACGAGGGCCAAGGCCGATTCTCGTCGGACGGTCGCTGGGTGGCGTACGTATCGAACGAGTCCGGCAGAAGCGAAGTGTACGTGGCGCCGTTCCCCGGCCCCGGCGGCAAGTGGCAGGTCTCCACTACGGGCGGGGTGTGGCCGAGGTGGCAGCACAACGGGAAAGAACTGTTCTATCGCGCTCCTGATAACCGGCTGATGGTGGCCGAGGTCAATGGATCAGGGTCGGCATTCGCCGTCGGCGCGGTGCGGCCGTTGTTCACGCTGCCAGCGTTCGGGGGGGGATCTGCTTATGACGCGACGCCCGACGGCCAGCGTTTCCTCGTGAACGCACCGAGCGAGCAGAGCACGGCCGTGCCGATCACGCTCGTCGTCAACTGGCCGGCGCTGCTGCGCCAGTGATGTCCAACCGCCACCTGCGGCGAAACGCGCGAGCGCAGGCGGTGCGGCGTGTCAGCCGAGACGAGTGGGGTATGGCTCGACAAAGTCGAACGAGAAGA
>CAZGLC010000448.1:0-2566 GCA_964526235.1 uncultured Bifidobacteriaceae bacterium | reverse complement strand
ACGTCGGCCAGCACCAGATGTGGGAGGCGCAGTACTACCATCACGAGACGCCGCGGTCGCTCATCACCTCGGGCGGCCTCGGGACGATGGGCTTTGCCGTGCCCGCCGCCATCGGCGCCAAGATCGCACGCCCCGACGCCGAGGTGTGGGCGATCGTCGGCGACGGCGGATTCCAGATGACGCAGGCGGAGCTCGCGACGGCCGCGCAGGAGGGGATCAAGATCAACATCGCGATCATCAACAACGGCTACCTCGGGATGGTGCGGCAGTGGCAGGAGTTCTTCTACGAGCGCCGTTACGCCGCGACGCCGCTGCGCAGCCCCGATTTCGTCAAGATCGGCGAGGCGCACGGCCTCGAAGCGTTCCGCGTCGAGAAGCGCAGTCAGCTGAACGACATCGTCGAGCGGGCGCGGTCCGCCGAAGGCACGGCGCTCATCGATTTCCGCGTGGAGCAGGAAGACAGCGTGTATCCGATGGTGCCGGCCGGCGCCGACCTGCATGCGATGATTCGCCGCCCGGAGCCGTCGGTGCTCGCGGAAACGGGAGCGGATCCCATCTAGCCCGAAGCCTAAAGCCCAAAGCCCATGCATCACACACTCGTCGCTCTGGTGGAAGACAAGCCGGGCGTGCTCAATCGCGTGGCGTCGCTCTTTCGGCGCCGCAACTTCAATATCGAGTCGCTGACGGTCGGCCGCACCGCTGAGGCCGGCGTCTCGCGCATGACGATCGTCATCGACAGCGATCAGGCGAGCGCCGAGCGCGTCACCGCCTACCTGTACAAGCTCGTCAACGTGCTGCAGGTGGAAGACCTCGGCGCGATCCCCGCGGTCGCGCGCGACCTGGCGCTGGTGAAGGTGGCCGTGGCCGGCCACGACCGTGGGGCGCTCCTGCGCGTGGTCGACGAAACGCGCGCGCACATCGTCGACACCGGCGAGCAGACGATGACGCTCGAGATCACCGGAGAGCCGCCGCACGTCGACGCGGTCATCAGCCGTCTGGAGCCGCTCGGTATCGTCGAGATGGTGCGGACCGGCCAGGTGGCGATGCGCCGCGGCGACACGACGCTGTCCACCACGCAGTACTCCTAACCACGGTGAACGTCTTACGCGTTTTGCATTTCTGAGGGAACCCATGGCGACGATGTTCTACGACAAGGACGCGGATATTCAGCTCATCCGCAAGAAGAAGGTGGCGGTCATCGGCTACGGATCGCAGGGACACGCCCACGCGCTCAACCTGAAAGACAGTGCGGTGGACGTGGTCGTCGGCCTGCCGTCGACGAGCAAGTCGGTGGAGAAGGCGCGCGCGGCCGGCGTGACCGTGATGGGCATCGCCGACGCCGCCAAATGGGCCGACGTCGTCATGATCCTCGTGCCCGATCAGCACCAGGCGAAGGTCTATACGGCCGACATCAAGCAGTACCTCACGGCCGGCAAGATGCTGATGTTCGCCCACGGCTTCGCGGTGCGCTTCAACTGGATCGTGCCGCCGAAGGACGTCGACGTCACGATGATTGCGCCGAAGGCGCCCGGGCATCGCGTGCGGGAAGTCTTCATCGAGGGCGGCGGCACGCCGGGACTCCTCGCCGTGCACCAGGACGTTACCGGGCAGGGGAGAGCGCTCGCCCTGTCGTACGGCCGCGCGATCGGCTGCACGCGCGCGGGCGTCATCGAGACCACCTTCGCCGAGGAGACGGAGACGGATCTGTTCGGCGAGCCGGCGGTGCTCTGCGGCGGGACGAGCGCGCTCGTCAAGGCCGGGTTCGAGATCCTGATTGAGGCCGGCTATCAGCCCGAGATCGCCTACTTCGAGTGCCTGCACGAGCTGAAGCTCATCGTCGACCTGATGTACCGCGGCGGCCTGACCTACATGCGGTACTCGGTCAGCGACACCGCGGAATACGGGGACTACACGGCCGGCTCCCGCATCATCACCGAGCAGACAAAGCAGACGATGAGACAGCTGCTCAAGGAGATCCAGCAGGGCGAGTTCGCGAAGAAGTGGATCGAGGAGAACGAGACCGGCTGCCCGAACTTCAAGGCGATGCGCCAGCAGGATCGCAACCACCCGATCGAGATCGTCGGGTCGAAGCTGCGCGACATGATGCCGTTTCTCGACCCGGTGAAGCTCCCGGCGCCGGCATCGGTCTGATGAACAAGTACTCGTCCAGGGTTACGCAGCCCCGCAGCCAGGGGGCGTCGCAGGCCATGCTGTACGGCGCCGGCCTGACCGACGCCGATCTGCAGAAGGCGCAGGTGGGGATCTGCAGCATGTGGTGGGAAGGGAACACCTGCAACATGCACCTCGATCGCCTCGCCGCCTACGTCAAGGAAGGCGTGCAGGCGGCGGGCCTGGTCGGTCTTCGGTTCAACACCATCGGCGTGAGCGACGGCATCTCCATGGGCACCGAGGGGATGAGCTACTCGCTGCCGTCGCGCGACCTGATTGCCGACTCGATCGAGACCGTCGTCGCCGCGCAGTGGTACGACGCGCTCGTCACCATTCCCGGCTGCGACAAGAACATGCCGGGGTCGATCATGGCGATGGTGCGGCTCAACCGTCCGTC
>CAZGLC010000447.1:0-2600 GCA_964526235.1 uncultured Bifidobacteriaceae bacterium | reverse complement strand
TCTTCGTCCTCTCGCTCAAGGCCGGCGGCACCGGCCTCAACCTCACGGCCGCCTCGCACGTGATCCACTTCGACCGCTGGTGGAATCCCGCGGTGGAGAATCAGGCGACGGATCGCGCGTTCCGCATCGGTCAGACCAAGAACGTGCTCGTGCACAAGTTCTTGTGTCGCGGGACCGTCGAGGAGAAGATCGATCAGCTCATCGACTCGAAGAAGCAGTTATCGCAGGATCTACTGGAAGGCGGGGCCGAGCTGCTGCTGACCGAGATGAAGAACGACGAGCTGCTGACGCTGGTCGCGCTCGACTTGCACGCCGCCTCACAGGAATAGCCGGCTGAGGTCCCCTTGACAGTCTCGCGATCGGGCTCCTACACTCCATATATGGAGGTGGATATGGAGCTGACGAAGAAAACGACCATCCTGCTCCCTCCCAGCTTGCACGAGCACCTGACACGGACCGCGAAGGCGCGTCACAAGAGCGTCGGCCAGCTCATCCGGGAGGCGTGCGAGATCGAGTACGGCCATGTGTCCACCGAGGATCGCGTGCGGGCGGTTGAGGAACTGCGGCGGCTCTCGCTTCCGGTCGGATCGCCTCGGACCATGAAGCGCGAGTCGGTGCCGGTCCCCCGACGTCTCCGGTGATTCTGCTCGACACCAACATCATCATGTACGCCGCCGGGGCGCCCCATCCTCACAAGGCGCCGTCGGCCGCCCTGCTCGATCGCATCGCGCGCGGCACGATCGACGCCGTGCTCGATGCCGAGGCGCTGCAGGAGATTCTGCACCGCTACCGTGCCCTCCGGCGATGGAAGGACGGACGTCGCGTGTACGACCTCGCGCGGCGCTCGGTCGTGACGGTGCTTCCGATCACCGCCGACGTCACGGATCAGGCCCGGGCGATCATGGACACCTATCCGACGCTCATGGCGCGCGACGCGCTGCACGCGGCCGTGTGCCTTCGAGCCGGAGCCGTCGCGATCTGCAGCTATGATGCGGATCTCGACGTGGTGGCCGGGCTGCGCCGCGTCGAGCCAACGGCAATCATCTGATCCGCCTGGCGCGCAACCTCAGAGGAATAGCGCATGGACTTCTACGACTGGAAACCCTACGTCCCGGTCGCCGCTCGTCGCGCGCAGGCGGCGCGCGCCGCGGCAAAGCTCGCAAAGAAGGGCCGGAAGACCTCGCCGGTGGTCATCGACGGTCGCACGATCGCCAGGACATTCTGGGGCAAGGCCTGGTGCGGCAACCTCGAGCGGTACAGCGACTTCGCGAACCGGCTCCCGCGCGGCCGGACCTACGTCAGGAACGGCTCGGTGGTGGATCTGCAGATCGCGCCGGGCGCCGTGACGGCGATGGTGAGCGGCTCGGATCTCTATCGGATCGAGGTGAAGGTCGCCGCCGTCCCGAAGGCCAGATGGAGCGCCGTCTGCAGGGACTGCGCGGGCGCGATCGACTCGCTGGTCGAGCTGCTGCAGGGCCGATTTTCGCAAGGTGTCATGGCGCGCATCTGTCACGAGAAGACCGGTCTCTTCCCGTCGCCGGCGGAGATCGCCTTCACCTGCAGTTGTCCCGACTGGGCCTCGATGTGCAAGCACGTCGCGGCGGTGCTCTACGGGATCGGCGCCCGGTTGGACCAACAGCCCGACCTGTTGTTTGCGCTGCGCAAGGTGGACCAGCAGGATCTGATCGCACGGGCGGGCAAGGGCTTGGCGCGGACCGGAAAGGGACCGAAGGCCGGGAGGGTCCTCGACGCCGGCGATCTCTCGGAGATGTTCGGGATCGAGATCGCTCAGGCCGCGAAGCCGCGAGCCGCGGCGGTGCGCACGCCCACGAAGTCGGGGTCGAAGCGGGCCGCGGTCGGCAAGCGGATGAAGGAGCACTGGCGTGCGCGGGATCGGCCCTCACGCTAGAGGATTCTGAACCGTGACGCCAAGAATGACCTGCCCGTGGTTCAGATCCTCCGTGTACACGGTGGCGCAGCCCGCGCTGGCCGCGGCGGCAAGAATGAGCGAGTCCCACAACGAGAGAGCGCTCAAGACCGAACAATCGATCGCGTCGTGAACGAGCGCCGGCGACACCTGCACGATCTCGAAGATCGTGAACGTCTTCAGCACGGCCTTGGCCGCGAGCGGCGGCACGCCGAGCTTGCGCGTCGCGGCGACGAAGAACTCCTGCATCACCTGGGTCGAAATCACACCCTCGCCCGATTGCGCGAGCTGGCCGATAAGGTCGCGGCTGCGGCGCTGCTTGTCGGGTGAGCCGGCATCCTGAGCGTAGAGAAGGATGTTGGCGTCGAGGAAGACCTTACCGGGCATAGAGCTCGTCGCGCGTCCATCGCCCATCGTGCGAGTTGCCAGGGTGGGCATCCATCAGCCGAAACATCTCACCGACCGCAGCCTGGCGGTCGGCGACGACCGCCTTGACGAGGAGGTCCCGAACCAGGGCATTGAGCGTCGTCTCGTGCCGCCTCGCATAGATGCGACCTGCCTCAAGCGTCTTTTCATCGATCGCCAGGGTAATGTTCTTCATTTACTAGAGTTTATATGTCCACATGGAAGGTGTCCACGTATTATGTGTGCTACGAGCGCTCCGCCGCCGCCA
>CAZGLC010000446.1:0-2605 GCA_964526235.1 uncultured Bifidobacteriaceae bacterium | reverse complement strand
GCGGGTCGAGAGCGCGCTCGCACTCGGGCACTCACGGTACTCGACGAACACCCTTCCCTCCTGGCCGCTCGCGCACCCGTACCGCTACATCGCGCACAACGGCGAGATCAACACGCTGCGCGGCAACATCAACTGGATGCGCGCGCGCGAAGGGCTGCTCCGGAGCGATCTCTTCGGCGACGACCTCGAGAAGCTCCTGCCGGTGATCCGCGAAGGCGGGAGCGACACGGCCACCTTCGACAACGTCCTGGAATTCCTCGTGATGACGGGACGGTCGCTGCCGCACGCCATCCTGATGATGATTCCGGAGCCGTGGGCCAACCACGAGTCCATGGACGAGGACCGGAAAGCGTTCTACCAGTACCACGCCTCGCTGATGGAGCCGTGGGACGGGCCGGCGTCGATTGCCTTCACCGACGGCACGGTCATCGGCGCGGTGCTCGACCGGAACGGTCTCCGTCCGTCGCGCTATTACGTGACGAAGAACGACCTCGTCATCATGGCCTCCGAGGTCGGCGTGCTCGACGTGCCGCCCGAGGAGATCCTCGTCAAGGAGCGGCTGCACCCGGGCCGGATCTTCCTCGTCGACACCTCGAAGGGCCGGATCATCGACGACGAGGAGATCAAGCGCGAGCTGGCGGCGGCCCGTCCCTACCGCCAGTGGCTCGACGCGCATCTGGTCGACATCGACGACCTGCCCGAGGCGCGCGCCGAGCAGCCCGAGCACGAATCGGTGCTCCAGCGGCAGCAGGCGTTCGGCTACACGCAGGAAGACGTGCGCCTGATCCTCGCGCCGATGGCGCTGCAGGGCGAGGAGCCGATCGGCTCGATGGGCACCGACACGGCGCTCGCGGTGCTGTCGCAGAAGCCGCGGCTGCTCTTCGACTATTTCAAGCAGCTCTTCGCGCAGGTGACGAACCCGCCGCTCGACGCGATTCGGGAAGAGCTGGTGACCGACATGGGGTCGACGATCGGGCCCGAGCGGAATCTGCTCAACCCGGAGCCCGAGTCGTGCCTGCAGATCAAGATCAAGTATCCGATCATCCACAACGAGCACGTGGCGAAGCTGCGTCACCTGCCGGCCGATGCTCCCTTCCGTTCGACGACGCTCTCGCTGCTGTGCGATCCGGAGGAGGGAGGCGCGGGCCTCGAACGGGCGATGGCGGATCTCAGCCGCCGCGCGAGCGAGGCGGTTGCGGCCGGCTACAACATCCTGATCCTCTCCGATCGCGGAATCGGCCCGCGGCGCGCGCCGATTCCGAGCCTGCTGGCGACGGCGGGCGTGCACCATCACCTCGTGCGCGAGGGCACCCGCACGCGCTGCGCGCTCGTCGTCGAGTGCGGCGACGCGCGCGAGGTGCACCACGTGTCGCTGCTCCTCGGGTACGGCGCGGGGGTCGTCAACCCGTACGTCGCGTTCGAGACAATCGACGACATGATCCGCCAGGGGATCCTCCCCGGCGTCGAGCGCGACACGGCGATCGCCAACTACATCAAGGGGCTCAACAAGGGCATCCTCAAGGTGATGTCGAAGATGGGGATCTCGACGCTGCAGAGCTACTGCGGCGCGCAGATCTTCGAGGCGATCGGCCTGAGCCAGGCGCTCGTCGACACCTACTTCACGCACACGATGTCGCGCCTCAGCGGCGCCGGCATCGACATCATCGCGAAGGAAGTGTGCCTCCGCCACGAGCACGCCTACGGGCCGCGGCCGGCCGGGCCGGTGGAGCTGGAGCCGGGCGGCGAGTATCAGTGGCGGCGCGACGGGGAGTACCACCTCTTCAACCCGGACACGGTCTACAAACTCCAGCACGCCACGCGCAGCGGGCAGTACCGGATCTTCAAGGAATACACGCACGGCGTCGACGAGCAGAGCCGGAACCGCGCCACGCTGCGTGGCCTGTTCACGCTGAAGCCGGCGGGTCCGGCCGTGCCGATCGACGAGGTGGAGCCGGTCGAGTCGATCGTCCGGCGCTTCGCGACCGGCGCGATGTCGTACGGCTCGATCAGCCAGGAAGCGCACGAGACGCTGGCGATTGCGATGAACCGCATCGGCGGCAGGTCCAACACGGGCGAAGGCGGCGAGGATCCCGCCCGCTACCGGCGCGATCCCAACGGCGACTGGCGGCGGAGCGCGATCAAGCAGGTCGCCTCGGCGCGCTTCGGCGTCACCAGCGAGTACCTCGTCAACGCCGACGACCTCCAGATCAAGATGGCGCAGGGGGCCAAGCCGGGCGAAGGCGGGCAGCTCCCGGGATCCAAGGTCTACCCGTGGATTGCGAAGACGCGGTACGCGACGCCGTACGTCGGCCTGATTTCGCCGCCGCCGCACCACGACATCTATTCGATCGAGGACCTCGCGCAGCTCATTTACGACCTGAAGAACTCGAACCCCAGGGCGCGCAGCCACGTGAAGCTCGTCGCCGAGGGCGGGGTCGGGACGGTGGCGGCCGGCGTGGCGAAGGCGCATTCGGACGTCGTGCTCATCTCTGGCCACGACGGCGGCACCGGCGCATCGCCGCTCACCAGCATCAAGCACGGCGGCACGCCGTGGGAGCTTGGGCTCGCCGAGACGCAGCAGGTGCTCGTCCTCAACAAGCTGCGC
>CAZGLC010000445.1:0-2611 GCA_964526235.1 uncultured Bifidobacteriaceae bacterium | reverse complement strand
GGACGCTCCCGTGGTCTCGGTATGGCTGCGGGGTGTGCAGCGGATGGTCGATGACCTCCGCGCACTCGCGTCGACGCGCAAATCCCGATCAGCTGTGCACCTGGCTGACGCGCGGGAGTTGAGCCGAGTCGTCGAGCCGGAGTCGATTGACGCCGTCATCACATCCCCCCCGTACCCGAACGAAAAAGACTACACGCGCACCACTCGTTTGGAATCCGTGTTGCTCGGGTTCATCGCCAGCAAAGCGGACCTCCGGGCCATCAAGAAGGATCTGGTACGCTCCAATACGAGAAGCGTCTATCAGCAGGACACCGATGACCTGCTGGTGCAACAACACCCCGAGATCAACCGCATCGCCAAGGCGATAGAGCAGCGCCGGATCGAACTCGGAAAGACGTCAGGGTTCGAGCGGATGTACCATCGTGTCGCCAAACTCTACTTCGGGGGAATGGCCCGGCACCTGAGTGATCTGCGGACGGTACTGCGTCCCGGGGCACAGCTGGCCTACGTCGTCGGTGATCAGGCCTCCTACCTTCGCGTGATGATTCGGACCGGGCATTTGTTGGCCGATATCGCCAGATCGCTGGACTACGAGGTGACCGGCATTGATCTGTTTCGAACACGGCTAGCGACGGCGACGAGAGAGCAACTTCGAGAGGAGGTCGTCCTGTTGAGATGGCCAGGAAAAAGGCGCGGGCGACAGTAGTCCCAAGCCGCCGCCAGAACCTTTACTCCTCGATTCTCGAGGGGATCTTCAAGGTCAAGTACCGAGCGGGCGCTCAGCAGGTGGACTTCGAGCGAGAAGACATTGTCCGGCTTGCTCGAAAGCTGGGAGTGCGTCTGCCGAAGAACCTTGGGGACTTGATCTACAGCTTTCGGTACCGCGCCGCGCTGCCTGAGCGCATCGCCAAACAAGCGGGGAAAGGGAAAACCTGGATCATCCGGCCGACTGGTCGAAGCCAGTACCGATTCGTACTGGTGGATGACAAACCGCTTGTCCCCAACGCAAGCCTCGCGCCGACGAAGGTGCCCGATTCAACGCCTGGCATCGTGGCCAAGTACGCCTTCAGCGACGAGCAGGCGCTGCTGGCCAAGCTGCGATACAACCGCCTGGTGGACATCTTTACGGGTGTGACCTGCTACTCGCTCCAGAATCACCTCCGCACGACGGCACCGGGCATCGGTCAGGCCGAAACCGATGAGATCTACGTCGGTGTGGATAAGAAGGGCGCCCACTACGTCTTACCCGTTCAGGCGAAGGGGCGAGGAGATCGTTTAAGCATCGTCCAGATCGAGCAGGACTTTGCCGTCTGCGCCCACAAGTTTCCGTTGCTGCTCTGCAGAGGAATCGCGGCGCAGTTCATGGACGATGGCGTCATCGCGTTATTCGAGTTCGGGGAGACTGAAGGCGGCGTTGAAATGACCTCGGAAAAACACTACAAGCTTGTTCCACCCAATGAGATCACGGAGGCGGATCTGCGCGCGTATCGAGAACGGCTAGCCGAGTGATTGATGCGGCGGGTCATGACCATCTACAGTTCTTCATCTAGCTTCCGCCAAGTCCTGGACCGATGACCACGCCCCCTCGAAATTGTACGACTGGTCACCTCTGAGACAGAACTCTCGGCACACCTCACGTATTCCATCCTGCCCTTGCTGTACCTGATCTGCAAAACGCTTAAGCCGGGGGCCAATTAGGGGATCATTTTCTTCTCGGGCGCCTACCTGCATGAACGAGTCCTGGATCTCACGGCAAGTAGCCTTCCATCGGTTTCTGATCTCACGCTGCCGCCTCTTCGCTGCAGCAATCTGTCTGGCATAGAAGTTCCCGCTCCATCCCGTGATCGACGCCGGTGTCGCCGCAATGATCTCCTGCGCTATCTGCTCCATCTCTCGCTTGTGCAAGGGCACTTGTTTGTCCAGGTATTCGGAAAAATCATCCAGGACACGCTGCGCTCTGACTGTGATGGGTCGTGTCTGCTGCTTGCTCAACCACACGAGCCACCAGCTGGCGACAGGACAAGCAATCACAACCCACAGGACCAGGAGCGGTTTCAAATAACTTGGAGCGGCTAACCAAAGCTGAATGAGAGGCTGCAGCTTGAACGTCACAACGATCCAACCGACAAGGAGCATGGTTGTGAAGCCCCACAGGGCCAGCAGCCACTTGATAGGACGTGGCGCTGCAGCCCACAGGGGGAATAAGTGCTTCAAGACGGTTAATATTTCACCAATCTTTGCCATTACGCGGCGGTCTCAATTCTGTAGCATCGCTGGTTGTTCTCATTCGGCACGATCAATAGAACTTGATGATGGTTTCGCTTCCCTAAGCTGTGCTCGAAGCGTAGCATCGTTTGCCATTCGTCTGGCGGTGGTTTCCAGAGCGCTTGCCATCGCATCGGCCACAGCGCCTCCAACCATCTCGTCCAGACGATTGTTCCACAGGAGTTTTCGAGCCCATCCTGTCGGCTCTCTGCCTTCATTGCCTGTCGTCGTCGCCTCCCATAGCACGCGGTCATTGAGGATGAGACGCGTGTGCACCCTTACCTGAGCACTCAGGTGGTACCACAGCAGCCACTTCGGCCAGTAGAAGAACCGGATCAATTCGGCC
>CAZGLC010000444.1:0-2616 GCA_964526235.1 uncultured Bifidobacteriaceae bacterium | reverse complement strand
GCGTCGTGTCCCAGTAGAACCGCGTGATGAAGTCGTCGAACGGCTCCCAGTCGTGAATGATGCCGAGCGCGCGGTAGCGCGCCGCCTGATAGGCAACATTGCCGCCGCCGTGCGCCAGGATGAACCGCAGCCGCGGAAAGTCCTGGAAGACGCGCGAGTCGAGCAGCTGCAGGAACGCCGTGCTGTCGACGTTCAGGTAGTGCGAGCCGACGGTATGGAACGCCGGGTTGCACGTGGCCGACGCGTGAATCATCGCCGGCACGTCGAGCGCCTGGAGCGTTTCGTAGAGCGGATACCACCACTCGTCGCCGAGCGGCGGATCGGTCCAGTAGCCGCCCGACGGATCCGGATTCAGGTTGCAGCCGACGAATCCGAGATCCGTGACGCAGCGCTCCAGCTCCTCGGCGCATGCCTTCGGGCGGACGCCGGGCGACTGCGGCAGCGAGCAGACGCCCGCAAAGCGCGCCGGATACAGCCTGCAGACCCGGTGAATCAGGTCGTTGTTCACTTCGGTCCAGTGCCGGCTGATGAGCGGGCCGCCGAAGTGATGGCCCATCGCGGAGGCCATCGGCGAGAAGAGCATCAGGTCGATGCCCCGCTCGTCCATCAGCTTCAGCTGCCCCTGTTCGAGCGACGCGCGGATCTCGTCGTCGCTCATCGCCACGGGCTTCTTGACCGGCTTTCCCATCTGCGAGATCTGCAGGGCGCGGAAGATCCGCAGCCCGGGGGGCACCGTCGTGTAGTGGCCGTGGGCGTCGATGAGCATAGGAAAGCATTATCATAGGCGCCTGAACCGGAGGTGCGGAGTGCTTCAGAAGAATGTCTTCGCCGTGTTTCTGGTGGCGGCCCTCGTGGGGCTGGCGATCACCCTGACCGCGCACCCCTCGACTCGCGCTCGGGGTGCCCTGAGCCAAGTCGAAGGGCAGCAGCCCTCGGCGGCACTCACCGGCGTCGTCAGCTCGCAGGAAGAGCCCGTCATGGAGGGCGTGCTCGTGAGCGCCAGGCGCGCGGGCTCCACGATCGCGACCACGGTGGTGAGCGACGCGCAGGGGCGCTACAGCTTCCCGCGTACCCGGCTCGAGCCCGGCGCCTACACGATCCGCATCCGCGCGGTCGGCTACGAGCTGGACGGCCCCTCCGGCGTCAGCGTCGCCGCTCCGCAGGCCGCGCGTCTCGATCTGACGCTGCGCAAGACGCAGGACCTCGCCTCGCAGCTCTCGAACGGCGAGTGGCTCATGAGCTGGCCCGGCAGCGACGAGATGAAGGAGAACTTCCTCAACTGCACGCAGTGCCACAGCCTGCAGCCGATCGTCCGCTCGCGCTATACCGCCAGGGAGCTCGCACCCATCATCGAGCGCATGGGCCGGTACAGCCAGGGGAGCACGATTGCGCGGCCGCAACTCCGGCCGAACACGCGCGGCCGTGCGGCGCCCGGTCCGATTATGGGCGAGGCCAGCGACGCCGGCCGCGAAGGCGAGCGGCCCGCGACACAGTCGCGCACGCAGGCGATGGCCGAGTACGCCGCCACGATCAACCTCAGCTCGGGCCCGCACTGGTCGTACGCGCTCAAGACGCTGCCGCGCCCCACGGGCAACGCGACGCGCGTCATCGTCACGGAATACGACCTGCCGCGGCCTGAAACGCTCCCGCACGACGCCGCCGCCGACGCCGACGGCAACATCTGGTATGCCGACTTCGGCACGCACGTCGTCGGCGTGCTCGATCCGAAAAGCGGCAAGGTCATCGAGTACCGCATTCCGATCACCAAGCCGGGCGCGCCGCAGGGATCGCTCGATCTCGTGTTCGACAAGCGCGGAGACATCTGGCTCGGCACGATGTATCAGGGCAGCCTGGCGCGGTTCGACCGGCGCACCAAGACGTTCCAGACCTGGGGCTCGCCGACCTACATGGATCGCGACGAGGCGCGCATCGCGATGGTGATGCCGATCTACCACGACGTCGACGGCCAGGTGTGGATCGGCGGCGACGAGGAATACCAGGTGGATCTCAAGACCGGCACCTGGAAGGCGATCGACTACTCCGTCGGCCTGCCGCAGGGGTTCCGCGCGCCACTCAGCTCGTACGGCGTCGCCTCGGACTCGAAGAACAACTTCTACGGGATGAACCTGAACGGCACGTACATCATCAAGGTTGACGCCGCGACGAAAAAGGTCACGCCGTACGCCACGCCGACGGCGAACTCCGGCCCGCGCCGCGGCCACATGGACGCGCAGGACCGGCTCTGGTTCGCGCAGTTCCGCGGCAACCGGATCGCGATGTTCGACACGAAGGCGGAGACGTTCCAGGAGTGGCCGATCGCCACGCCGTGGACCAACGTCTACGACGTCATCGCCGACACCGCGGGCTACACGTGGGGCGGCGGCATGAACAACGACCGCGTCGCGCGGCTGAACGTCAGGGACGGCGAGATGGTCGAGTACCTGGTGCCGAACGCGACGAACGTCCGGCGCGTGAACGTCGACAACTCCACCAACCCGCCGACGTTCTGGGTGGGCAACAATCTCGGCGCGACGCTCATCAAGGTCGAGCCGCTGGAATAACCCGGGATCCGGGATCCGGGATCCGGGATCCGGGATCCGGGATCCGGGATCCGGG
>CAZGLC010000443.1:0-2618 GCA_964526235.1 uncultured Bifidobacteriaceae bacterium | reverse complement strand
GATGGCCGGTTTTGAACTGTCGATCGATGACCGGTTTTGAGGTGTCCACCGAGGGCTGGGGCGGGTTCTTGACTTGACGCCGACGTTTGATCGACAGGTTCGACAAAAATCTGTGCCTCGGCAGCACTGGTGTTCTCCGACGCGTGTGTTGGTCGGAGTGCCACCGGTCCAGGCACCGCTGAACGATCTGCTGAGAGCTGCGAGTCTTCGCTTGAAGGAACTTTCTCTGGCGTTGGTGGGGCATCGGGCTCCGTCTGATGGCGGTTCCTCCGGCTGTTGAGCCACATAAGCACCGCTGCGAACAGAAGCAGTGCTCCGATCGCGGAAGCGGTCGCGATGCCCATGCCCTAGGCCGTTCGCCGCGTAGACCGCTTCTGCCGTGTACTTGGGTGCAGCGAAGCATCAGCTTCCGCTGAGAAGGCACATCCGGCTCGTACTGGACAACCGAGACACTGGGGCTGCCTTGCCTTGCAGTGCGCCGCGCACAGATCCAGCACTGCCACATTGAAGCTTCGAGATGCACCAGCAGGCACGAGACCATCGGCCAGTCTTTGGAGATGCTTGTCTCTCGCTGGATTCTGCGACCAGCGAGAATTCAAACCGAAATACCGGTGTAGGAAACGTGCGACATTCGTGTCTACGATCGCCCACCGTTCCCCGAACGCAAATGACAGCACGGCGCGTGCGCAGTAGTCGCCCACCCCAGGGAGGGCGAGCAGCTTCTTCATGTCCCTGGGGACCTTATCTGAGTGCTGATCTCGAATCGCGCGAGCCAACCTCTGGAACTCTGACGCGCGGTAGACCAGTCCGAGGGGCTTGACAATGCGCTGCAAATCACGTTTCGACGCGTTGGCCAGGGCATGCGAGTTTGAATAGCGGCCGACAATCTCGTCGTACGCATGGCTAACTGCCTCCGTCGCGGCCGTCTGCTGCAGTAGTTTCTCCGCAACGAGAATCTTAAAAGGATCCCTTGTTCGCCTCCAGGAGAACTGTCGCTGGTGCTTCTCAAACCACCGAAGGAGCGACGTCTGAAGGGCCTCAACCGGTTCATAGAGAGAACGTCGAATCGCCTGAGCGACCGCTTCGGCAAGCGGAGGCGGAACCGCGTCGCTCACCTGACTGATCTGAGCGCTCAACGAACCGAATAATTCATAAGATGAAGGGAAGCCCTGAAGAAGCATCGCTTCGAAGACACTCAGGCGGCGCTTTCCCTCTGGGTGGATGTGAATCTCGCGATTGCCATACGCCACGGTGTAGCTCGGCCTGTCCCACGCCAGCCGCTTGAAAGATCGACCGTTACCGTGCATCCCCTTCCGAAACTTCTCGGACCGGGGATACATCGTCCAATGGTTTGGATGAAACGGGATGTCCTCGCGCCGAATACCACGCGAGAACAGAACAGGATCAGGTAGACCGCCGATGACGTCACGAACGGTCGGCCCTAAACTTGTACCATTCGGAAACTCAAATCTGACCGCCGGGAATTTCTTCCGATTGATGCCGACGATCACAAGCCGCCGACGGGTTTGGGGGACGCCAAAAGTACTGGCGTCAAGCACCTGGACAAAGATGTTGAAGCCAGCAGCCTCCAGCGCGCGCTTGATGGTCGCAAAACGATGACGATGCCGCTTCGCCGTCAGTCCCACTACGTTCTCAAAGACAAAGAAGTCGAGACCGAACTCCTCATTGAGCGCCCCAACGAGCCTGGCAAACACGAGCCCGAGCGCCGCCCGTGGGTCGCGACGCTTCTTGAGAGTGTTACCGTTTGAGAACGCCTGACAGGGGGGGCCTGCGATCACACCCCGCGGCGGATCTGTAGAAGAAGACGCCCGCAGCAGGGTGAGTAACTCGCTCTTGGATAAACGACCGAGGTCGCAACGCCGCGCGACGTTACTGGCGTCATTTCCGTTATATGTCCCGACCGCGGCCTCGTTTGCATCGAGGGCGAGCACGGGAACAAACCCAGCGAGCCTAAATCCCAGATCCAGTCCGCCTGGACCGGCGAAGAAACTGACGATCGGAATTGCTTTTCTTGTGTCGGAGCGCGAGGGAGCCGAGACGGCCGAACCAGAACTGTTGACATGCGTGACGTGAGGGATCTCGTCAGCGCCTCGAGACGCTGGCGGGATTACGCCTCGCGGTCGGAGATCGACGCCGCTGGCGGAAAGCGACCCGCTCCGCCCGAATGGGTGCTGCTGCCCTCCCCCGAGGGCGGTCCTAATTCGACGTATCACTCGACCCTTTGCCACGAATCGTGTCGCATTCTACTCCGTCGCCCAAGACATCGACGAGGCCATCACACCCCGTGCAAGCGAAAAGCTCTGGACGACTTGTCGCATTACTCGCATGACGTCAGACATGCTCTCAGTTCGACAATCGTGAGGGGAGTACGTCGACGATGAAGCATCGCATGGCAGTTGGGACACACCGGGCGCAAGTCGCGGACCGGATCAAGGCGGTACTCATGGCGAATATCAAACTGCGGCGTCAGATGATGCACATGGACGATCAGCGATTGGGTTTGTGAACGACCCAAAGCCCAAAGCCCAAAGCCCAAAGCCTGAAGCCTAATATGTTTTCCTTGCGATCCACTCGCGAAGGAGCGAATCGACGACGAC
>CAZGLC010000442.1:0-2624 GCA_964526235.1 uncultured Bifidobacteriaceae bacterium | reverse complement strand
GATCCAGGCTCGCCAGTTTGGGCTGCCGGAAGTCGACGTACCAGACGAGGTTCTTGGAGTCGACCTGAATGCCATAGGGATAGCTCGGATCCGACGGAGACTTGGCGACCGTGATTTCTCCGTTCGCGGGATTCAGCCGGCCGACGTAGCCGTTCTGCATCGTGAAGAACAGCATCCCCTTCTGGTCGAAGATCGGCGTGTGCGGGTTGCGCCCCGGCTCGGGCACCTTGTACTCGGTGACGGCGCCCGTTCTGGGATCGACCTTGCCGATCTCGTGGACGTTGATGCCGGTGTACCAGACGTTGCCGTCCTTGTCTTCGGCGAGCCCGTGCGGACCCGAGTTCGGCGTATCGAGCGGGAACTCCTTCATCGCACCGGTGCGCGGGTCGACGCGCCCGAGCCGGCTGGCGTACTGGCCCGTCCACCAGATCGAGCCGTCGCGCGCCGCGAGCGGATCGTGCGGCCGCTGGCCGAGCGTCGGCGCCAGCCACTCCCGGATGTTCACCGAGACCGGTCCGGCGATGATGTTGGCTTTGGGGATGCCCGGCTTCTCGGGGAAGTGCTTGGCCAGGTAGTCGGCGATGGCGTTCGCCTCCGCCTGCGGCGGCGTGATCATCGAGCTGAACAGCCTGACCCATTCGTCGCGGCTGAAGCCGAAGGAGTTGGTGATGAAGTTCAGGCCGTGGCACTTGGCGCACGTGGCCTCGACCATCGCCTTGCCCGGGCCGTCGGGCAGCGTCACCTGCTGGCCGCGCTGGCCCTGCGTGGTCTCAGGGAGCATCAGGGCGACGAACGCCGCGGTCGCCAGTGCCAACGTGAGGATTCCTCGCTTGCGCATGATTCTCACCTCGAGCTAAGGAAGAAGCGGTCCTGTCCGAAAACCTGCAGCCCGGTACTCTACCAAACCCGGCGCCGGCGGGCGATGACTTTTTCGCCCAGAATCGCCCCTGGATATTGCTTGTCCCGGAATAGCCCAGCGAAGGTGGTGGACCAGACCGGCGCCAGTTGGAACCACATGGCGCGCTGGCTAAGGGAGGTCGCGGCACTTCAGGCGGTGGCGTGAGCTTTCGATCGCGGCTACGGCAGCACCGACGAGCGAGCCGGTCCGGCCTGCCAGGTTCCCGGCACGTCGGCGCGCCGAGAAGAATGACGACCTTGCGTCCACGGTCCCGCTCGGCTAGCATATGTACCGCATATGCCTATGGAGAGAGCTGGAGGTCATGTGAGCACGGAACGTCAGGTGCGCCTCTTCAAGAACGGCCGCAACCAAGCACTGCGGATTCCCCGCGACCTGGAATTACCGGGGCACGAAGCGATCTTGCGGAAGGAGGGGTCCCGCCTGATCGTAGAACCCGTGGCTGGGCCCTCGCTCCTCGCGGTGCTCGCGAAACTCAAGCCACTCGACGAAGAGCTACCGCCGATTCCGCGCCCCCCAGCAGAGCCGGTCGGGCTGTAAAGTGGCGCGGCTGTACCTGCTCGATACGAACATCCTCTCGCATCTAGTGCGCCAGCCGCAGGGAACGGTGGCGGCGCGCATCGTCGACGTGGGCGAGGCCAATGTGCTCACGAGCATCATCGTGGCGTGCGAACTGCGCTACGGGGCGGCCAAGCGAGGTTCGAGGAGGCTCACGCGTCAGGTCGAGGCCGTACTCGGGGCGTTGACGATCAGGCCGTTCGAGTCAGATGTCGAGCGCGTCTATGCCTCGATCCGTGTGGCTCTCGAGAGGGAGGGGACGCCGATTGGCGCACACGACATGCTGATTGCGGCGCACGCGCGCGCCCTCGACGCGGTCTGCGTCACCGACAACGTGGCCGAGTTCAAGCGAGTGCCCGCTCTGAAGGTTGAGAACTGGTTGGGGTGATCCCGGAAACCAGGGTTGTCAGACTACCAACGGTTCGACCGGCCGGTTTGGGTTCGCGATTTTCAGCCGTTTGGAATCAACGACTTGGAGTTGGTGGACCTGACTTGGGCCGATTCGAACCAAGTCGTCCAATGGTTGAGGCGGATTGAACGGTTGCAGACCGCAGGAATCGCGTCATCGACATGACCGCCAGCCTATAGCCGACTCACCTTCCTGCTCCATGCTGGGTCGGCAAGGATGTCGTCACGACGTCGGCACAGCGTGCTCTCGTGACGGGCATTCGGTGCGACGATCAGCCCTACCTTGTGCTGGTCGCGCCACCACAGGCCCCATGGCTCTGGAAAGCCCTCTGCCCTCACAGCGTCGCTCACCGCAGCGAGTTGTTGCCGTGCGAGAACGGGTTCACGCTCCAAATTGCCGGGTCTCCCGAACTGAACGCAGACCACGCTCTGCCCCCGGCGACAAAGCGTAATGATCTCGTTGACCGTCGCGTACTCTTCACCGCCAGCGTTCTCTGCCTTGCGACCTCTTGGCAGCAGCCCAGTATCCGGATCGAGGAAGACCAGATCGCAAGTCTGCGTCAGTGCGCAACCATTTTCGAACCATTGTTGGCGGGCGGCACCGCAGACGGCACGCGCGAGCTGCGTGGTGGAGAGCGGTGCAGTATAGAAAACCGTGCCACTCGGCAGAACGTTGCCGCGCTCAATATCGTCGAGCGTCAGCGTATGCGTTGCGTTCTGAAGGCGGCACAGGGCATCGAAG
>CAZGLC010000441.1:0-2634 GCA_964526235.1 uncultured Bifidobacteriaceae bacterium | reverse complement strand
GTTCTCGTCGCGCATGAGCACCTGCTTGCCGCGGTACTTCGGGAACATCGGCACCTTCTCGTCCGGATAGTTCACCGCGATCTTCTTCTTGAACATGTGCCGGAACGTGGTGGCCAGCCCGACGAGGAACGCTCGAACCATAGGGTGATCATACCAGCCACCAACCGCCAACGACCACCCACCAACCGGGTACAATGACCCGGTGCTGCAGGTGCCGCAGTTTCTGCCGGCCGACCAGTTCCTGCTGACCACCCTCATCGTCAAGCTCGCCGTCATGGCGGTGCTCGCGACGATGCTGGCGCGGTTCCGGCAGTTCCGGCACATCCTGATCTTCGAGCGCCGCGGCTGGAGCGACCGGCTCACCTTCGCGCTCGCGATCGGCGTCCCGGTGACGGCGGGCGTCGTGGCGCGGCTGCTCCTCAACTACAACGCCGCCGACCTGACGCTCGAAGGCGCGTTCCTCGCCGGCCTCATCGCGGGTCCCTATGCGGGCGCCATCGTCGGTCTGCTGGCCGCGCTGCCGGCGCTGACAGCCGGCGAAGTCATCGCGCTGCCGTTCGCCATCGGCTGCGGATTCGCCGGCGGCGGCCTGCGCGAAGTCTGTCCGAAAGAAGCCATCTGGCAGTTCACGCCGTTCGTCTTCATCGACCTCCGCCGCCATGTCTGGCAGGCGGTGCGCCGGCTGGAGCCGAACTGGCAGCTGGTCCTCCTGGCTGCGCCCGTGGCGCTCGAGCTGCTCCGCCAGGCGCTCGGCCACCGGTTCGGCGCCAGCCGGCTCTTCTATCTCGACCCGGTCTCGCCGTGGATGACGGCGCTCGTGGTGCTCGCAACAGTGCTCGCCGTGGCGACGCCCATCAAGATCTGGAACAGCGCCCGCATCGAGCACCGCCTGCAGGAGCAGGAAAAGCTCCTGATGCAGGCGAAGATCGAGGCGCTCAAGAGCCAGATCAATCCGCACTTCCTGTTCAACACGCTGGCGTCGATTTCCTCGCTCATCCGCTCGCAGCCCGACACGGCGCGGACGCTGATCATCCGGCTCTCAGGCCTGCTGCGGCGCCTCATGCGCAGCCACCAGCACTTCGTCACGCTCCGCGAGGAGCTCGACGCCATCGACGAGTATCTCGACATCGAGGTCGTGCGGTTCGGGTCGAAGCTGCAGGTCCGCAAGGAGATCAGTCCCGATACGCTGGAAGTGATCGTCCCGAGCATGATCCTGCAGCCGATCGTCGAAAACTCGATCAAGCACGGGCTGGCGCGCAAGGTCGGCGACGGATCGATCGTCATCCGCAGCTGGCGCGACAAGGGCCGCGCCGTCATCGAAGTCGAAGACGACGGCGTCGGGTTCCGGGCGGATCGGCTGGACGAGCGAACCGGCGACGGCATCGGGCTGGCCAACGTGCGCGAGCGGCTGCGGGTCATCTACGGCGCCGCCTTTCACCTGACGCTCGAGAGCGAGCCGGGCGTCGGCACGCGCGCCCGCATCGAGTTTCCCGAGCTGCTCGCGGCGGAACAGATCACCGCATGAGCGATCCGCTGCGCGTGATGGTGGTCGACGACGAGCAGCTGGCGCGCGACGAGCTGTGCTACCAGCTCGAGCGGCTGGGCGACGTCCAGGTCGTCGCGCAGGCGGGCAATGGATTCGAGGCGCTGACGGCCGCCGACCGCGTCGATCCCGACCTGGTGTTCCTCGACATCCAGATGCCGGGGTTGAGCGGGTTCGAGGTCGCGCGGCGTCTGCTCGAGCGCGAGGCCGAGACGCCGGCGGTCGTGTTCGTCACGGCGTTCGACCAGCACGCGATCGAGGCGTTCGAGGTGAACGCCGTCGACTATCTGCTCAAGCCGGTCGAGGTCGCGCGCCTGGAGCAGGCGCTGGCGCGCGTGCGCCGCCGGCTGAGCTTGGAGCGCCCCGGCCCGCTGAACGACCAGCTCGAGCGCATCGTCAAAATGATGACGAACCGGCAGGTACGCCGGGATCAGGTGGCTGTCAAGGTCGGGGAACGCTTTCTGCTGCTGCAGGCCGACGAGATCATCTATGCCTCTCTGGCCGACGAGTCGATTAACATAGTGACAGCACAGGTTTCGGGGACGTCCAACTACAGGACCCTCGACGAATTGCAGGCGCGCCTCGACCCGGAGGTTTTCTGGCGCGTTCATCGCTCACACTTGGTCAACATCAATAAAATCAAGGAGATAGTCCCTTGGTTCAGCAGGAACTACATCCTTCGGATGAAGGACGCGAAGAGCACGGAAATCCCGGTCAGCCGGACGCAGACCCGTCGGCTGCGGGAGTACCTGAAGCTCTGACGCCGCCGGAGGAGGTAGCTGGCGCGAGTGAAGCGGACATGGCCACTGAGGCCAGCGCGGACTCGCCCTACCCGCCCTATTCGGCGCCGCTGCTGGCGGCGGCTGCGGCCGACGCCGCCGCGCCGGCCGACCTGCGTCTCACGATCGACGACCGCCGCACGGCGGTCCTCCGCCGGCTGACCATCCTGAAGGACGAGGCGGTCGCCTGGGTGAAGCGCTGCCCCAATCCCATGCCGGGCCCGAGCGAGATCGAGATCCGCCCGGTGTTCGAGATGGCCGATTGGCAGTGAGGCTCCCGCTCAGGCCCTCTTCCAGAACGCGAGACGGCGG
>CAZGLC010000440.1:431-2666 GCA_964526235.1 uncultured Bifidobacteriaceae bacterium | reverse complement strand
GTAGACGACGTAGCCCATGTCGAGGAAGTTGTAGGCCCAGCCGGGGCGGCCGTCGGGCGTCTGCAGCCAGGCGACGCCGGATCCTTCCGCGCCGTGGATGAACACGATCGGATACGGCGACCGGATCTGCTTCGGCACCATCACCTCGACGTACATGGCGCCGCCCATCGTCGCTTCCTTCTGCTCGCCCAGCTCGCCGACGTATTTGCCGCCGGCAAACCAGAAGCCCTGGCGTGCGACGTTGGCAAGCGACACGGTGGGAATGGCGGGCGGCGGCGCCGCCTTGGCCGCGGCGCTCTCCACCCCACCGCGCTGGCGCGGCGGGGACCCCGGCTGGGCGACGGCATCGGTCCGCAGACCACCGAGGATCACCAGCACCGCGAGCAGCATTCGAGACGGCTTCATACTCTTAACCCCTTCTTCATCAGCGGTTCCGTAACCTGAGGATCATAGTGTACAGTTCGACCTCGATCGGGAGGGTCTTATGCCAAATCGCAGAGATTTCTTCAAGAGCGTGGCGGGAGCAGCAGCCGGTGCGTATGTCGTGGGGCGCGCAGGCGCGCCGGGCCAGGCGCAGGCGCCCGCCCGGCGGCAGGTCTCGATCGGCGGGAAGCGCATCCGCGTGATCGACGTTCACGCGCACACGAACATTCCGATCACCGCCGTGGTGAAGGGGACGCCGTTCGAGAAGCAGGGCGCCGGCAATCCCGGCCTCGAGCAGCGGCTCGTGGCGATGGACAAGCAGGGCGTCGACCTCCAGGCGCTCAGCATCAACGGGTTCTGGTGGTACGAGATTCAGGACCGCGGGCTCGCCCGCGCCGTCTGCCACGCGCAGAACGAAGGGCTTGCGCAGTGGGTCAAGAAGTACCCCGACCGCTTCGTGGCCATGGCGTCGGTGCCGCTGCAGTTTCCCGATCTGGCGGCGGAGATCCTGCAGGACGCGGTGACGCGTCTCGGCGCGCGCGGCGTGACGATGGGCGGCCACATCAACGGTGAGAGCCCGTCGCTCGACAAGTTCGATCCGTTCTGGGCGAAGACCGCCGAGATGGGCGAGCTGGTCTTCATGCACCCGGGCGGCGCCGAGAACATCATCCGCGACGAGGCCTGGAAGGCGCGCGGAGACCTCGGCAACATCATCGGCAACCCGCTCGAGACGACGTATTTCCTGACGCGCCTGATGTTCGACGGCGTCTTCGACCGCCATCCGCGGCTGCGCGTGTGCGGCGCGCACGCCGGCGGGTATCTCCCCTCCTATGTCATGCGGACCGACGTCGCCTGCGAGGTGCGGAACAACGCCAACTGCGCGAACAAGAAGCGGCCCAAGGAGTACCTGCGCTCGCAGATCCTGATCGACACGATGGTGTTTTCCGAGGAAGGGCTGCGCCACCTGGTGGCGGAAGTCGGCGTCGGCCAGGTCGTCTACGGTACCGACAACCCGTTCAACTGGCCGGTGACCGTGGATCTCGTGCTGAACGCGGCGTTCCTCAACAATGCGGAGAAGGAGCAGATCCTCAGCGGCAATCTCACGAAGCTGCTGCGGGTGACGTCCTAGCCGGTAGGTGGTAGGCGGTAGCTGGTAGTAGGAGAAGCTATATGCCAAATCGGCGACGTTTCCTGAAAACGGTCGCGGGCGCCGCGGCGGGCGCCTGCCTCGCCGGGCACGGCGTCGCGGCGCAGGCGCGCCGCCAGGTCACCATCGGCGGCCGCCGCGTACGCGTGATCGACGCGCACAACCATTGGGACATGCCGATCCCCGCGGGGATCGTCAAAGGCACCAAGTTCGAGGAGTACATCAAGGGGGCGTCGTTCGACGACCGCATCCCGACCCTCGACAAGATGGGGATAGACATCGCCGCGGTCAGCGTCAACGACTTCTGGTGGTGGGAGACGGACGACAGGGGGCTCGCGCGCGCCATCTGCAGCCACCACAACGAGACCCTCGCGCAGTGGAACCGCAAGCACCCGGACCGCATCGTCGGCATGGCGTCGGTGCCGCTGCAGTTTCCGGATCTGGCGGCGCAGATGCTCGAGGAGGCGGTCACCAAGCACGGGGCGCGCGGCGTCACCGTCGGCGGCCACGTCAACGGCGAGAGCCTCTCGATGCCCAAGTTCGATCCGTTCTGGGCGAAGGCGGCCGAGATGGGCCAGCTGGTGTTCATGCACCCGAACGGCTCGCAGAACCTGCTGAAGCCGGGCGCGCTCGCCGGCCGCGGCGGCCTCGGCAACATCGTCGGC
>CAZGLC010000440.1:0-421 GCA_964526235.1 uncultured Bifidobacteriaceae bacterium | reverse complement strand
TGTTCCTGTCGCGGCTGGTCTTCGACGGTACCTTCGACAAGTTCCCGGCGCTCAAGGTGTGCGGCGCGCACGGCGGCGGCTATCTGCCGTCGTATCTCGGACGCACCGAGGTCGCCTGCGGACGGCCGAACCAGAATTGCATCATCAAGAAAAAGCCGGCCGAGTACATGCGGACGCAGATACTGGCCGACACGATGGTCTTCACCGAGGACGGCTTGCGCCATCTCGTCGCCGAAATGGGTGTGAGTCAGATCGTCTTCGGCACCGACATCCCGTTCGGCTGGCCCGTCCACGTCGATTACATCCTCGACCACAAGGCGCTGAACAACGCGGAGAAGGAGCAGATTCTCGGCGGCAACCTGATGAAGCTGCTGCGGATCGCGTCGTAAGAACGGTTCGGGTCGTTCGGCCCGTTCGGATC
>CAZGLC010000439.1:0-2666 GCA_964526235.1 uncultured Bifidobacteriaceae bacterium | reverse complement strand
ACGGGACTGACGACCCGCCCCTACTGTGCTCCCAAGACTTGCGCGGCTTTCTTGACGTCGCGTGGCGCGACCCAGCAGAGCGCGCCGTACCGGCTGTCGGCACAGACGGCGTCGATCGCGGTCACGTTGATCTTCGCGTCGGCCAGTTTACCGACGATCTCCTCGATCGCGCCGACGCGATCATCGCCCTGAATCAGGAAGCCTCGCTTCGGGCCGACCACCTTCCACTTGTTCGCCTTGGCGACGCTCTTGAACGCCGCCGCGTCGGCCGGGATGAAATCCATTTGCGCGCGCCGGCCTTCCGGGAATCCCGAAAACGCGAGCAGATTCACGCCAGCGTCCTTCAGTGCGCGCAAGGCCTTCGCGGCTTCACCGGCCCTGTGCGGCACCTGCACGTAAAAGTAGTCGACCTGCCGAACCGTGTCTGCCATGGCGTTACCTCCTGGTGCCTGCCAACGTGTGACGATACTCCATCTACACCCCTCCACTCGAACATCTCAGCATGCGCTCGTTCTGTGAACGCGGCGTCAGGGTCGACCACAGGGTTGCGCAGGCACTGCTGCGCCGGATGAGGCTCTTAGCGTAAGAAGAGGACACGCGACCGTGGCATAGACACGATCAACACACGTCTGCGCTCGAGCGCACCCGAGCGAACTGCCCGCGGAACTTCAGTCTTCGAAGAGTTCCGAGAGCCGAATTGGAGTCGTCGTCCGCGCAGCTGCGCCCGGAAGATCCGGTGTTATTCGATCAGATACGCCAGAGCCCCCTGCCGCTGGTCGTTCCATCAGCCCCTCATTCGTGTTCTGGCTGCACTGGAGCCGCAAACCGATCCTTACTCGCTGCTGGAGCGAGTGAGCTGGCTGCCGTGGGCCGCCTGCCGTTCCGCGGGTGGGAGAGCCATCAGCGTGGGCTGCGCGGCGATGTGGGCCTGCACGATCGCCTCTGCCTTGGCCACGGCCTCCGCATTGCCCACGCGGTAGATGCTGTTGGCCTCAATGAGATCCTTCTGGTGTGCCGGAGTCGACTCGGGGCTGTCATAAATCGCGGCCACCGGGCACGCCGGGACACACGCCCCGCAGTCGATGCACTCGTCTGGATGGATGTACAGCATCGTCGCCGCCGCGAACTCCGGCGCGTCCTTGCGCGGGTGGATGCAGTCGACAGGGCAGACGTCCACGCACGACGCGTCCTTGGTGCCGATGCAGGGGTCAGTAATGATGAACGCCATGCGTCACATGAACTCCGCGATGAGTTTCCGCCGTTGTTCCTTCTTGACGCCCACCGGGAGATCAACCAGCACGCCGGACTGAAGTCCTGGATCCTGGACGTGCAGGCTCGCGCGTGAGTTCTTATTGCGGTAGAGGAGCCCGATGGGGATCTTCTCACCCCACTCCAGGGCCTTGCCCATCGCCGCGTGGAAGTCGGTCGGGTCGTGGGGCGTATCTTCCAATTTGTACACCCGTTTCCGGAACCACTCATAGGTGTTGTGCTTGTTGAAGGTCACGCACGGGCTGAAAACATCAACGAGCGCAAACCCCGGGTACTGAATGGCCTCGGTATAGAGTTTCAGCAAGTGTTTGGGCTGGCCGCTGAATCCGCGAGCGACAAAACCGCAGCCGCTCGCGAGCGCCAGCGCCATCGGGTTGAGCATCTGCTCCAGGTTACCGTGCGGCGTGGTCTTCGTGATCATCCCCGTCTCGCTGGTCGGCGAAACCTGCCCCGTGGTCAGGCCGTAGGTTTCGTTGTCCATGACGATGTACGTGATGTCGATGTTACGCCGCATGGCCTGGATGAAGTGGTTCAATCCAATGCCGTAGCCGTCACCGTCACCGCCGGTGACGACCACGGTCATGCCGTGATTGGCCAGCTTGGCGCCGGTGGCAAAGGGCAGCGCTCGGCCGTGCAGGCTGTGGACCCCGTACGAGCGGAAAAACCCGGGCAGGTTCGACGAGCACCCGATGCCCGACACGACCAGGATCTCGTGCGGCTGACGCCCCAGCTCCGCGCAGGCATGGAACAGCCCGTTCAGGACGCCGAAGTCGCCACACCCCGGGCACCAGTCCGGTGGAACGTCTGCTTTGAAATCCTTTACTTCAAGTACCGCGACCGCAGTAGCCATGTTTTCGCTCCTTAGGTTGCCACCGACGAGGTGCGTGCCGTCGCAGGGACGAGTCGTCCCGCCCATTCGCCGCTCGTGCCGGTCGGATGCTCCGTCTGCCAGCCGGGCTCGGTCGACAGCACGTCGACGACTTCGATGCCGTTTGCCAGCAGCTCCTTGACGCTGTCCACGATGTGCCTGGGCTCGAACGGCTCGCCGTCGTACTTGCGGATGTGACCGTGAGCGGTGATGCCCGTCTCGGCCCGCAGGTGGCGCGCGAACTGGCCGCTCTGGTTGTTCTCGACGATGATCACCCGTTTGCTCCTGCCCAGGACGGCGCTGACCTCCGTGACGTGGAAGGGCACCAGGAATTTGACTTGGAGATGGTTGGCCGAAATACCCGCCCGATTCAGCCGTTCGACCGCATCGGTGAGCACGCCCCACGTGGAGCCCCAGCCAACGAGCGTGACCTCCGCGTCAACTGGTCCCTCGAGCACGGGCGCGGGCAGATGTTCGAGCACCGTGGCCATCTTGCGGCTTCGCTTGTCCGCCATCTTCTTGCGCCGCA
>CAZGLC010000438.1:0-2679 GCA_964526235.1 uncultured Bifidobacteriaceae bacterium | reverse complement strand
CGAGCGCAAGGTGAAGGAGTTCTCGATCTTCATGCTGGCGCTCGAGGCGGCGATGGTCGGCGTGTTCCTCTCGCTCGACCTGTTCCTCTTCTATGTGTTCTGGGACGCGATGCTCGTCCCGATGTACTTCCTCATCGGCATCTGGGGGTACGACCAGCGGATCTACGCCGCCATCAAGTTCATGCTCTACACGATGGCGGGGAGCGTCCTGATGCTGGTGGCGATCCTCGGCCTGGCCTGGCTCCACTACGACGCGACGGGCGCCTACTCGTTCGACCTGCTGCGGCTCTACGACCTCGAGGTCGCGCCCGGAACGCAGATGTGGTTCTTCCTCGCCTTCACCGTGGCGTTCGCGATCAAGGTGCCGCTCTTCCCGTTCCACACGTGGCTGCCCGACGCGCACGTGGAGGCGCCGACCGCCGGATCGGTGATCCTGGCGGGCGTGCTGCTGAAGATGGGCGCGTACGGGCTGCTGCGCTTCTCGTTCCCGCTGTTTCCCGACGCCGCCGCGTACTTTGCGCCGACGCTGGCGCTGCTCGCCGTCATCGGCATCGTCTACGGCGCGCTCGTGGCGATGGTGCAGCCCGACATGAAGAAGCTGGTGGCGTACTCCTCGGTGAGCCACCTCGGCTTCGTGGTGCTCGGCATCTGCGCGATGAATACGCAGGCGGTCGAGGGCGCCATCTACCAGATGCTGGCGCACGGCGTCAGCACCGGCGGGCTCTTCCTCCTCGTCGGGATGCTGTCGGACCGGCGCCACACGCGCCTCATCAGCGAGTTCGGCGGGCTCAAGGCGGTGATGCCGCGGCTGACGGCGGTCTTCATGCTCATCACGCTCGCCTCGATCGGGCTGCCCGGGCTGAACGGCTTCGTCGGCGAGTTCCTGATCATGCTCGGCGCCTTCCGCTGGGATCCGCGCTTCGTTGTCGTGGCGGGGCTCGGCATGATTCTCTCGGCCGTCTACATGCTGTGGATGTTCCAGCGGGTCTACTTCGGCGAGGTGACGCACGAGGAAAACGCGACGCTGCCCGACCTGCGGCCGCGGGAATGGGCCGCCGCCGTGCCGCTCTGTGCGATGGCGGTGGTGATGGGCATCTTTCCCACGCTCTTCCTGCGGCCGATGGAGTCGTCTGTGGAGGCGCTCATCGCGCGCGTGCAGGCGCGGCAGAACCTCCGGGTTGAACGGATCGAACCCGAACGATCCGAACCAGAACGACTCGAACGACTCGAACGATGAGTGATTTCACCGCAATCGTCCCCATCGTGTGCGTGACGCTGGCGGCGCTGGCCGTCATGGGCGCCGAGGCGTTCCGCGCGAAGGGCGAGACCCTGCCGATCGGCGGCCTCGGCATCGTCGGGCTGGCCGGGGCGGCGGCGGCGGCCGTGCTGCTGTGGGACCGCAACACGGCGAGCTTCGGCGTCATTGTCGCCGACAACTTCGGCCTGTTCGTCACGCTCGTGCTCGTGGCCGTCGGCGTGCTGACCATCATGTTCTCGTCGTCGGTTGTCGGCCGCGACGGCTTGCCGGCGGGCGACTACTACGCGCTCGTCCTGTTTGCGATTGCCGGCATGATCATGATGGCCACGGCGAACGATCTGCTGGTGATCTTCCTCGCGCTCGAGATTCTCTCGATCGCGGTCTACGTGCTGACCGGCATTCGCCGCGACGACCCGCGCGCGACCGAGGCGGCCTTCAAGTACTTTCTGCTCGGCGCGTTCTCGAGCGCGTTCTTCCTCTACGGCATCGCGTTCACCTATGGCCTCAGCGGCAGCACGCGGCTCGATCGCGTCGGCGCGTACCTGGCGGCGCAGGCGCTGAGCGACAACCCGCTCATCCTGGTCGGCCTCGGGTTTCTCCTCGTCGGCTTCGCCTTCAAGATCTCGGCGGTGCCGTTCCACATGTGGACGCCCGATGCGTACGAGGGCGCACCGGCGATCGTGACCGGCTTCATGTCGACCGGCGTGAAGGCGGCGGCGTTCGCGGCGTTCGCCCGCGTCTTCCTTTCCGCCTTCGAGCCGTTCAGCGGCGAGTGGGCGCCGGTGGTGTGGCTGCTCGCCGCGGCCACGATGATCCTCGGCACGTCCGTCGGCGTGGCGCAAAGCAACCTCAAGCGCATGCTGGCGTACTCGAGCATCGCGCACGGCGGATATCTGCTGGTGGGGCTCGTCGCCGCCAACGACGTCGGCAAGGCCGCCATTCTGTTCTATCTGGCGGCGTATGCCGTGACGAATCTGGCGGCGTTCGGCGTGATCGCGCTGCTCGGGACTCGCGACGCGGCCAACGACGAGCTGCGTGATTACGCCGGACTGTGGCAGACGCGGCCGGCGCTCGCCGCGCTGATGACCGTCTGCCTGCTCTCGCTCGGAGGGCTTCCGCCGACGATGGGCTTCATCGGGAAGTGGTACATCTTCAGCGCCGCCGTCAGCGCCGGCTACTACGGTCTGGCGATCATCGGTGTGCTGACCAGCGTCATCTCCGTCTTCTTCTATCTGCGCGTCGTCGTGATGATGTACATGGCCGATCGGCCGGCGGCGCTCGCGCCCGCGCCCACCTCGGCCCTCGGCATGGCGGCGCTCGTGGCGTCGGTCGTCGTGATCCTCGCGCTCGGCGTGCTGCCGACGCCGCTCCTCAATCTCGCCGTGGCCTCGATCGCCACGATCTTCTGAATTCGCGGCGCC
>CAZGLC010000437.1:0-2680 GCA_964526235.1 uncultured Bifidobacteriaceae bacterium | reverse complement strand
CCGTGACTATCCGCGACGATGCCGAACGCGATCGCACGCTCGAGCGGCTGATCGCGAATCCGTCGGACGCGGCCGCATGGACGGCGCTCTATCAGCAATACTGGCCGTTCGTGTTCGCCGTCGCCTATCGTCGCTGCCACGGTGCGCGCGACCTCGCTGAGGACATTGCACAGGAGGTGTTTGTCCGGTTGCTTCGCGCGCGGCCGTTTCACCGGGTTCCAGATGCCGGGGCTCTGCGGGCGTACCTCTACGCTGTCACCGAGAACACCGCCAGGTCGCACCTGGCGCGCATCCTGTCCCGTAAGGAGTTGCCGCTACCCGAGGACTTCGACACTTCCGCAGCGGGGTCCACTGAGGACCAGTGGGTGATCGAAAGCGCCCGCCGGATGCTCGCACCAGTCGACCGTCGGATCCTCTCGCTCGTGGTTTCCGGTATGGGGCTCAAGGAGGTTGCCCAGGCGACCGGCCTCAGCTATACGAACGCCGCTGTCCGGCTGCATCGGCTTCGAAGGCGGCTGCGCGGCCTGCTCAAGGACGCCGGGCCATCAAAATAACCCCTTTTGTGACAATAATTTGAGGCAGTGTAAAGATCCCGCCAGCAGAGGGGTTTTAGCTTGTGGAGGGTAACCAAGGTGGCCAGACCAGACTCGACCCGTCCGTGGGCCCCAGGCGACCCGGATCGGGAATACACCGACCTTCTCGAGAACCAGGCAAAGAAGGACGGGTTGACCGTCGACGCGTTTACTGCACGCGGCCGAGAACTGTACAGCGGCCTCTTCGACGCGGCCCGGGCTCGCGCCGCGCGCGTGGGACTAACGGTCGAGGCGCTGTACGAGCACGACCGGACGCTCATCGAGCAATCCGCCTATCCAGGTGAGAACTGCCTCCAACCGTTCGAGGTTGAGCTGTTTGTGGCCGACGCTCTCGCGCCTGAGCGCCGTGAACATGTCGCGATGTGCGTGGCTTGTACCGCGCTGCTTCAGGGGGTACGGCCGTCTCCCGCGCAACAGGAGGCATGGGCGACCGAGGTACGGGCTGCCGCCAGCGCGCTGGCGGCGCCGGCTGCGCAGCCGAAGCGGGCAGGGCGGCTGGCCTGGGCCACTGACGCGTTCGCCACAGGAGTACCGATCGGTCTTCTTGGCATGGGCTTCGGCGTCTATACCGCGAACCCGGCGATCGGGCTCGCGGGATTGGTCACCGTGATCGCGGCTTGTGGCTTGCTCTTGTTCGGGTACCACGGCCGCCTGGTATCGCCTGTCGACACCTTTCAAAACGTCTGGGCTACGTCGCGTGGTGCATTGTTCACCGCGGCTGCCGCCGGCCTGGTCCTGTTTGTTGCTGTTAATTTCTGGCAGCAGACTGAAATGGCCGCGCTCCAGACACAGGCAGATGAGGTCCTCCTCGAGAAATACGCGACATCGGTCGCCACGACCGCAGTCGGTGTCTGGCAATCGACTGGTCTCCATCCCATCGTGCGAGAAACAGGAGGAGCCCTCACAATACAGGCACGAATCATTGCCGGCCATATTACGCGCTTGAGTCCGGCTTCGATCACGATTGAGGACGAGAAGCAGCAGTCTCACGATCTTCTGGTGGCGGGCGAGATGCCCGCGCTGAAGCTCAACGATCGCGTGATCGCGGTCACGAATCCGGAGATGACGCAGCTGACATCGGTCGCCGTGTTGGGGCCGGAGCGTGCGGAGGCCACATCGGAGACCGCACCTGTCAGGTGAGCCGAACTCGGCGTTCCGGTAATCTGCTTGCGAAACCTGACACTTACTGTTAGCTCTTGCAAGCAGAATGGCGAAGAAACGCGCCGAGCCGCGGCCCGTCGCCCGCGTGCTGGACGAGCTGCAGGCGCGCGGCCGATACACCACGACCGCCGCAGAGCTGACCCGCACGAGCGGCGCCTCGAGGCTGGCCCTCGAAGCCGCCCTGCGGCGACTCAAGCGTAAGCGACGGATCACCGCCCCGAGGCGCGGGTTCTACGTGCTGGTTCCCCTCGAATATCTGGAGGCCGGTGCGCCGCCGGCAAGCTGGTTCATCGACGATCTCGCCTGCTTTCTCGGCCAACCGTACTACGTGGGCTTGCTCAGCGCGGCCTCCCTGCACGGCGCGTCCCGCCAGCAGCCCATGGTCTTTCAGGTCGTCACCGATCGACCCACCCGCGCGGCGCGCGCCGGCCGCGTACGCATCAACTTCCACCAGAGCCTTCACGTCCGGTCGGTTCCGACGGTCCCATGCAAACCGAGACCGGAATGATGCGCGTGTCAACACCGGAGACGACCGCGTTCGACCTCGCGTCGAGTCGGTAATCCAGGGTCCGGGTGGTGAAAGTTTTGTTCTATGGCCATCTCACGACCCCTTGGCCTTGTCGTGTTTGACATCATTTCCGCCCAACCGTAAGATGGATCTGCACTTCCTCCCCGCCGGACTTGCCGCAAGGCCCCGGCGGGGTTATTTTGGGGGCGCATGCCGCCCGAACCCCTGCGCAAACGAGCCGTCGCATTCGTCGACGGCCAGAATCTGTTCTTTGCCGTCCGAGAGGCCTTCGGGTTCACCTACCCGAACTACGATTTCCCTGCGCTCGCCCGCGCCGTCTGCGCGGCCAACGGCTGGCAATTGACGGAGACGCGGTTCTATACCGGCATTCCCGATCCGACAGACAACGCCGCGTGGA
>CAZGLC010000436.1:0-2703 GCA_964526235.1 uncultured Bifidobacteriaceae bacterium | reverse complement strand
TGCCTACTGCCTACTGCCTACTGCCTACTGCCTACTGCCTACTGCCTACTGCCTACTGTGAGTCACGACAAGCGGAACACCGAGCGTGTCCCGATGCTCGGCGAGCTGCACGGGGAAATCATGGCGTTCCAGCCGATGCTGGTGCGCGACGTCAGCCGCGGCGGCGTGACCGTGGAAACGCGGTTTCCTCTCCAGATCGATTCCCTCCACGATATCCGCCTGACGCTGTCGGGCACGTCCATCATCGTCAAGGGGCGCGTGGCGCACTCCCACATCAGCGACGTCGACCAGGACATCGTCGTCTACCGCACCGGCCTCGAGTTCGTGGAGCCCTCGCCCGCAGTACGCGAAGCGATTGTCGAATTTATCGGGACGGTCAAGGCGAGCCGGAGCGGGGTGTAACGCCTACCGGAACTTCAAGTACTGCAGATAGTCGCCTGACGGAATCCGCTCGGCGCGCCCGAGGGGCGCGTTGTAGAAGTAGGCCCAGGCGTCGACGACGCGGCCATCTTCGAGCGTGACGCGCGTGAGGTCGCGCGTATACAGGCTCGTCTCCGGCTCGTCGGCCCGGCACCCCTCGAACCCATCCAGCGCCGGAAGGACGATGGCGGGATGCGCCATCCGGTAGACCTCTCCCCAGACGCGCGTATCGGAGGCCGGAACGGCCGCCGGGTAGATCCCAAGGTCGAAGAGCGCCGCCGCGATGGTGCCGCGGCCCTCGAACAGGAGGTGCTGGTCGACGCGCAACTGCCCCGTCCGGTTGAACGGCGTCATCAGCGTGCCGTAGAAGAACACGAGATCGTTCATCTGCTGCGTGGTGAAGTATTTAGAAGGATTTACGCCGCCCGGCGGCCCGGCGTTTACGTTTACGGGGTCGGTTCCGGGGTCGGACCCCGGGTCTGACCCTGGTCTGACGATCACCAGCGTCCGCCGCCCCGGAGGCCCAGGGCATCGGCCTGTTCCCGCATGAAGGCGATGACGTTGGCCACGTGCTCCTCGAGCGGGAGCCCGAGGTCGGCCGCGCCGCGCCGCAGGTCGTCGCGCGACACCGCCCGCGCAAACGCCTTGTCCTTCATCCGTTTGAGCACGGACGCCGCTTCGAGCTCGAGGATGCTCCGCGTCGGCCGGACCAGCGCCGCGGCGGTGACGAACCCGGCCATCTCGTCGCAGGCGTACAGGGTCTTTTCGAGCGGCGTTTCGCGCGGCACGCCGCTGTAGTCGGCGTGCGACAGGATCGCGCGCGTCACCCATTCGGGATAGCCCAGGCGCCGCAGCTCCTCACAGCCCCGGAACGGATGGTCGGCGGGCGTCTGATAGCGCTCGTAGTCGAAGTCGTGAAGCAGTGCGACGACACCCCACGCCTCTTCGTCCTCCCCGAATTTCCGCGCGTAGCCGCGGACGGCGGCTTCGACGGCCAGTGCGTGCTTGCGAAGGCTTTCGCCCCTCGTCCACTCGGTCAGCAGCTGCCACGCGGCATCACGCGAGATCTCCACGTCACCTCACCGGGCGCGGCGCTTCGCGCGCGAGCTCGAGCGCGCGATCGATGACCGCGCGCGCCTTCTCCGTCAGATCGTACGGCCCGAGCGAGGGGGGATCCACGAAGATGGCGTCGTCGACGTCGGACCCGGGACGCAGCTCGCCGCCAACCGGCCAGCAGAGATAGTCCACCAGCACGAAGTGGTACCGAACGCGCCGCTCGTCGTCCAGCAGGATGCGGTCGAAGACTTCGATGACCGGACCGACCTCGACGTCGAGGCCGGTTTCTTCCTGCACTTCGCGCGCGACGCCCGCCTCGAGCGTCTCGCCGATCTCGAGCGTGCCGCCCGGAAGACTCCAGCGTCCCGCGAGCGGCTCATAGCGCCGGCGGACGATCAGCACCTGTCGGTCGCGTACGATCACCGCGCCCACGCCGACGATCGGGCGCTCCGGATACTCGCGGCGGTCGCTACGCTCCTCCGCCACTACTCACCAATGACTTTCACGACCACGCGCTTGCGGCGCCGGCCGTCGAACTCGGCGTAGAACACCTGCTCCCACGGACCGAGATCCAGCTTCCCCTTCGTGATCGGCAGCACCACCTGATGTCCCATGAGCGTGCGTTTGAGATGCGCGTCCGCGTTGTCCTCACCCGTCTGATGATGCTGGTAGTCGCGGCCGGCGGGCGCGAGCTCGTCGAGCCACACCTGGAAGTCGTGAATGAGGCCGTTCTCCCAGTCGTTGACGTACACCGCCGCCGTGATGTGCATGGCCGACACGAGCACCAGCCCTTCGGCGACGCCGCTCCGCCGGACGATGTCGGCCACCTCGTCGGTGATCCGCAGGAACTCCTGTCGCTCTTTCGTCTCGAACCAGAGATATTCGGTGAGCGACTTCATGCGACGTGCAGCGGCAGCGACGGATCGGCGTTGAGATCGAATCCGGCGACGACCCCCGCCCGGTAGCGGCGCAGGCCCGCCGCCGCGATCATCGCCGCATTATCGGTCGAGAGCGACAGGCTCGGCACGAACACCGGCGCGCCGCGCGCGGCGCCGCGGGCCGCCGCCTCCTCGCGCAGCCGGCTGTTCGCCGCCACGCCGCCGGCGATCCCCACGCTGCGCGCGCCGTACCAGCGCACGGCCTCGAACAGCCGATCGAGCAGCGTCTCGACGACGACGCGCTGAAAGCTGGCGGCGATGTCGGCGACTTCGGCCTGAGGCAGCGGCG
>CAZGLC010000435.1:0-2711 GCA_964526235.1 uncultured Bifidobacteriaceae bacterium | reverse complement strand
CATGTCGGGGTCGGTGACGCCGACCCACTGCAGCGTGTACATCTGCACGCTGCCGGCCAGCACGTCGGCGTAGAAGGTGGCGAATTCGTACGACCGCACGTCCACCTCAATCCCCACCAGACGCAGATTCTCCTGAATCACGGCCGCCTGCAGCCGGTAGAACTCGTCGGTCGACGTCTTCAGCGACAGCCGCAGCCGCGGCAGCGGACCGTCGCCGTCGGGATCGCGATACCCCGCCTCGTCCAATAACCGTCGAGCCCGCGCCACGTCGTACGTGAACTGGTGCACGTTCGGCTCGAACGCCCAGGCGGCCGGCGCAAGCACGCCCACAGCGGGCCGCGCGAGCCCGCGGCGCAGATGGTCGACGATCGCCTGCCGGTCGATGGCATAGCCGATGGCGTGGCGGACGCGCCGGTCCTTGAGCACCGGGTCGCGCATGTTGAGCCCGATGTAGGTGTAGTCGACGCCGTCGGCTTCGGTCACCGTCAGCCCGTCCTGCTGGAGCCGATACACGATGTCCGGCGGCGCGTCGTTGATCGTCAGGTCCGCCGATCCCTTCCGCAGCTCCAGCCCACGCATCGTCTCGTCGGGAATGATGCGGAGCACGACGCCCGCGTTCTGCGGCAGTCCGTCCCAGTAGCCCTCAAAGGCCGACAGGACGACTTCCTCGTCCACCGTGTGGCGCACGAAGCGGTACGGCCCGGTGCCGATCGGAAAGGTGCGCAGCGAATCGCCGCTGTCGGCCGGGACGACGTGCATGACGAGCTGGATCGGGAACGACCCGAACGGCTCCTTCAGCGTGAACTCCACCGTGTCATCGTCCAGCGCGCGCACGGAGGCGAGCATGCGGTAGGCGCCCTTCCGCGCCGACACGAACTCGGGGTCGAGGAAGCTCGCGAAGGTGTAGACCACGTCGCGCGCGCTCAGCTCGCGGCCGTCGTGGAACCGCACGCCGCGGCGGAGGTGAACGATGTAGGTGAGCGGATCCGGCGTCTCCATCCGCATGGCGAGGGCCGGCGGCTCGGCGACGACGCGGAGCTGGTCGTCGATCGTGAGCAGATGGTCGTACACGAGCTGGTGGACGCGCTGCGATCCCTCGTCGGTGCCCACCCGCGGATCGAAGGTGGTGGGCGCCGCGCGAATGACCACGCGCAGCAGGTCGTCGGCCGGCGCGCCGCTGCCACCGCAGCCGAGCGAAACAGCCACAACCCAGACCCCAAATCCCACGCGGACTCTTCTCATGAGTCTTCAGCCAGCTTCTTGAGTTCGGCGAGCAGCTCGAGCGCGCGGCGCGGGGTGATGTCGTCGACGTCGAGCGCCGCGAGCCGCCGCACGAGCTCATTATCGCGCGCGGCCGGCGCCGCCGGGCCGAAGAGCGCGAGCTGCGGCGTGGAGCGGTCGCCCGGCGCGCCCGACAGCGTGGGCCGGCCGCCCCGCGAGAGCTCGTCGCGCTCGAGGCCGCCGAGGATGTCGCGGGCGCGCGCGACCACGTCGGCCGGGAGGCCCGCCAGGCGCGCCACCTGGATCCCGTAGCTGCGATCGGAGCGCCCGGGCACGATCTTGCGCAGAAAGACGATGTCGTCGTTCCACTCGCGGGCCGCGACGTGGGCGTTGACGACGCCGGGGAAGGTGTCGGCGAGATCCGTCAGCTCGTGGTAGTGCGTGGCGAAGAGCGTCTTGGGCCGCGCGCGGCCGCCGGCGACCAGATGCTCCGCCACCGCCCACGCGATGCTGAGGCCGTCGAAGGTGGAGGTGCCGCGGCCGATCTCGTCGAGCACCACCAGGCTTTTTGACGAGGCGCTGTGGAGGATGTTGGCCGTCTCCTGCATCTCGACCATGAAGGTCGACTGGCCGCGCGCGATGTTGTCGGAGGCCCCGACGCGGGCGAAGATGCGGTCGACGATCGGCACCTTCGCATCCCGCGCCGGCACGAACGAGCCGATCTGCGCCAGCACGGGCATGAGTGCCACCTGCCGGAGGTAGGTCGACTTGCCGCCCATGTTCGGGCCGGTCAGGATGACGAGCTGGCGCGTCGTGCCGTTGAGGTCGATGTCGTTGGGGACGAAGCCGCCGGAGGCGACGCGCTCGACGACCGGGTGCCGCGCGTCGGCGGCCACGAACTCGTCGCCCTCGTGGACGTGCGGCTTGGTGAAGTTGCAGGCCGCGGCCGTCTCGGCGAGAGCCGCGAGGCCGTCAAGCGTGGCCAGCGCGCGCGCCGTCTCCTGGATCCGCGGCGCCTCGGCCGCCACCTGGCCGCGCAGCTGCTCCAAGATCTGCAGCTCGCGCTCGAGGATCCGCTCGTCGGCGCCGAGCACCTTTCCTTCGTACTCCTTGAGCGCCGGCGTGGTGAAACGCTCCCCGCCGGCGATCGTCTGCTTCCGCTGGTAATCCGCAGGCACTGCGCGGAGGTTCGCCTTCGAGATCTCGATGTAATAGCCGAACACGCGGTTGAAGCGCACCTTGAGCGAGGCGATGCCGGTGCGCGCGCGCTCGCCATCCTCCATTTCGGCGATCACCCGGCGGCCCGATCGGCTGATCGCCTTGAGCTCGTCGAGCCCCGGGTCGATGCCGTCGCGCGTGAAGCCGCCGTCGCGCGCGAACGCCGGCGGCTCGTCGATTAGCGTTCGCTGGACGGCGTCGCGCACGACGGCCAGGTGGTCGAGCGCGGCGACGAGGCTGCGGAGGAGCGGCGCCTGCACCTCCGCCAGGAC
>CAZGLC010000434.1:0-2714 GCA_964526235.1 uncultured Bifidobacteriaceae bacterium | reverse complement strand
CCGACGCGCACTACTGGCGCGCGTGGAACGAATACCGCCTCGACGACCTCGCCGCCGCGCGGCGGGACGTCGATCGCGCCAAGGCGCTCGAATCGAGCCCGCAGGCGCTGCTCCTGTCGGGTCTCGTCGCCTGGCGCGAGAAGCGAATCGAATTTGCGGAAGCGGAATTCCAGGCGGCGCTCGACCGCGACTACGGACTGTGCGAAGCGGCGACCTATCTGGGCGGCGTGCGCGCGGAACGGCGGCGATGGCTCGAGAGCCTTGCCGCGTTTCAGCACGCCGATCAGTGTGCCGCGCTCTCGATGGTCGCCAACCGGCAGGCGATCGCCGACCTGGCCGCCACCGAGGCCGGCGCGCGGTCGCACGCACGCCGGATCGCGTCGCTCGAGCGCGCGGTGGCCGACGCCGACCGGCGGCGCACCGAAGCCGCCCGCAATATCGCCGCCATCCAGCGGCAACTCGGCGTCAGCGCTCCCTGAGCGCGTACGCTACACTCCTCCGATGCGCAGGAGTCTTCTCGTCGTCGCCGTGTGTCTCGCCGTTTTCACGTCCACCGCTTCCCTGCAGCAGCGCGGCTATGTCGAGGAGCGCGGCGGCTTCGACATCAGCGGGCCGTACCAGGTCGATCCGAACTGGCCGAAGAAGACCTGGCCGGCTTCGGGCTACATCTGGGGATCGCAGTCGGGCGTGTACCCCGAATCGCCCGACCGTGTTTTCCTGACCAGCCGCGGCGAGATCGAGCTGCCCACAGACGTCCGCATCGGCCCGACTTTTCCGGGCAACTGGGGCGCGCTCAACCGCGGCGGCGCGACCGGCGAGGTGCCGGTCTTCCGCAACACGATCCTCATCATCGACCGCCAGGGCAACCTGATCGAGTCATGGAAGCAGTGGGATTCCCTGTTCGAGGGCGGGCGCGGGCCGCACCAGATCTACGTGGAGCCGTACGACCCGCAGCGCCACGTCTGGGTCGTCGACGACATGAACCACGTCATCCACAAGTTCACCAACGACGGCAAGACCAAGGTGTTCACGCTCGGCGAGATGGGCGTCTTCGGCAGTAACGACGACATGGAGCGCTTCAACCGGCCGACGATGATCGACTGGCTGCCGGACGGGACGTTCTTCGTGAGCGACGGCTACGCCAACAGCCGCGTCGTGAAGTTCGGCAGGGACGGCAAGCCGCTGCTCTGGTGGGGCTCGATGGCGCCCGGGAAAAACGACGGCGAGTTCACGGTGCCGCACGGCATCGCCGTCGGCGACGACCGCCGCGTCTACGTGTCGGACCGCTTCAATCGCCGGATCCAGGTGTTCGACGAGCACGGCGCGTTCCTCGACAAGTGGCCGAGCGGCTACTGCCATTCGCTCTCGATGAGCCGCGACCAGCACCTCTGGTGCTACGACGGCGACCACGAGCAGTTCATCAAGTACGACCTGCGCGGGCACATCGAGACGGTGTTCGGACGCTACGGCACCTATCCCGGCGCCACGTGGGGCGTCCACCAGATCTCGGCCGATGCCGAAGGCAACATGTACGGCGCCGAGGTCTTCGGCGGCCGCACGCAGAAGTTCGTGCCGAAGCCGAACGCCAATCCTCGGGATCTCTTCTTCGGCCGCGAGCTCGCGCCGCGAACGCCGCCGATGCGCCTGACGACGGTCAAGCCGTTCGCGCCCTCGTCAACGGCGAAGCCGAACCCGAACACGCCGATGCCGAACTTCGCGGGCACGTGGACGTTCAACAAGGGCCTGAGCCAGATGGCGGCGAGCGGCGGCATGGGGACCGGCGTGGCCGAGCCGCCGATGGCGATGACCGTGAAGCAGAGCGGAAGCGAAGTCACGATCACGATGAAGTACGAGTCAGGCGGGTCGCAGCCGGCGAGCGCGTCCTTCACGCTGGACGGCAAGATGACGCAGGCGCCGGATCCCCAGGACCCGAGGCCGGCGTACAGCTACAAGCGGATCGGCGCGTGGGACGGCGCGCGGCTCGTGCTGCGCACGATCCACGGGCTCATCAACGTCCGTGAGGTGTGGGTGCTCGACGGCAACGTGCTGCGGGTGCAGCGCGCCGCCCAGACGCCGGGCGGCGCCGATTCGGCGACGCGCAATCTGGTTTACAACAAGGCACCGTAGAATTAAGGCTGATAGGGGGCTGGGCCGGCGCCGCGCCCGCGGCCGCCGCCCGCCCGCGCCGGCGGAGGCATCTCCTTCAGGCCGTAGTACTGGTTCGAGTAGATGCTCTGGTAGCGGATGCCGCGCCCGTCCTTGTCGACGAACCCCATCGACTGCTGAAACAGCCCGGGCTCGGGCGCGCCGGCCGGCACGGTCCCTTCCAGGATGTACAGCTTCATCTCGTGCATCCCGACGAAGCCGAACGTCCGCGAGCCGTCGCGGTTGGTCAGCTGGAGATGATGCCCCTCGACGAGATCCTGGTGGCCCCAGTTGTACCGCGTGACCTTCGCGTCGCGCTCGAGGAACGTGGAGACGGCGAACACGATCGCGCCGCGCGTGTCGTGCTTCCAGTGCCCTTCGCCGCCGAGGTCGCTCCCGATGCACGGCTCGGCGCCGGCAGGACACCGCTTGCGGCGATCGACACCCTGCGGTCCGATGGGGGCGTAGTCGACCACCGTCACCGAGTATCGCTCGCGCCCGCGCTCCGCGCTGTACACGCGCGCCGGCAGCGTGTACTCGTACTCCGAGATCCACGCGGTCTCGGCCAC
>CAZGLC010000433.1:0-2718 GCA_964526235.1 uncultured Bifidobacteriaceae bacterium | reverse complement strand
CAGGCAGATCCGACTGCGCGACGGGGCGCTCGACGATCGGCCAGATCGGCTCGCCCGTCTGCCGGTTCAAGACGTAGGCGAAGCCCTGCTTGGTCGTCTCCACCAGGATCGGCGTGCGCCGGCCGTTGACGTTCACGTCCAGCAGGAGCGGCGCGTTCGGATTGTCGAAGTTCCAGATGTCGTGGTGAACGGTCTGGAAGTGCCACACCCGCTTGCCGGTTTTGACGTCGAGGGCGAGGATGCTCGTGCCAAACAGATTGGCGCCAGGCCTGAAGCCGCCGAAGAAATCGATCGTCGGCGGATTGGTCGGCACGTAGACGAGTCCGCGCTCCGGATCGGCCGACATCGGCGCCCACGACGAGACGTCGCCCGCCGTCTTCCACGCGTCGTTCTCCCACGTCTCGTGACCGAACTCGCCGGGCCGCGGGATGACGTGGAACTTCCAGATGTGCTTCCCCGTGCGTGCGTCGTAGGCGAGGACGTCGCCCGGGATGTTCTCGATGCGCGTCTGGTAGTACCCCTGCTCGTGCACGTTGCCCACGACCACGACGCCATTGACGACGATCGGGGGCGACGAGGTGGAGAGGTTGCCGAGCTCGCGCGGGATCCCTTTCTCCGCGTCGTACGTGAGGCCCGACTCCGTCCACCGCGCCCAGTCCCTGACCAGATCCGGCAGCATGTCGACGACCCCGCTCCGGGGGAAGCCGGGAATCGGCACGCGCGCGCCCCAGTTCGCGAGGTGCTGGCCGGTCTTGGCGTCGATGGCGTGAAGGAAGAACGCGGGCGACGTGTAGAAGACCACCCCGCGGCCGTTCACCTCGCCGTAGGCGACGCCTTTGCCGTAGTTGTTGCGCATGCCGCGCGCGAAGCGCGTCGTGTGCGGCTCACGATAGGTCCAGAGCGTCTCGCCCGTGGCGGGGTCGATCGCCGCGACCGCCCGCCGTGCGCCCGCGACGGTGTAGAGCATGCCGTCGACATAGAGCGGGGTCGAACGGAACAGGGCGTCGACGGCCGGGCCGAAGTTGTCGCCGCGCCACACCCAGGCGACCTGGAGTTTTTCGAAATTGGAGGCGTTGATCTGATCGAGCGGCGAGTAGCGCGTGTGCGAGGCGTCGCCGCCGAGGTAGCGCCACTCGCCGACCGGGGTGGTACGCTGCTGCGCGACGAGCGCCAGCCCGCCCGCGAAAACGCTCACTGCGAATGTCAGGCCCAACGCGACCCGGCCCCGCCAGCTCCGGACGGCTTGCGCGTTCATCGTCTGGTCCTCCGATGGCGGCGATTATAGCCCTCCGCGGCCCGGTCACTATTCCGTTGACGGCTCGGACGCCTTGCACGAACATCTGCAGGCGTACGGAGGGATGTTTATGCGTGTACTGGCTCTTGGCGTCGCATTCCTGGGCGTCGTGGCGGTCTCGGCGGCCGACCGGTATCCAGCCGCCTCCGGCGGCGACATCGAGATCACGCCGATGCTCCACTCGAGCGTGCAGCTCGAGCATGGCGGCGTCGTCATCCAGGTCGACCCCTGGAGCGCCGGCGACCTCCCCTCGGCCAAACCTGCCGACCTCATTCTCATCAGCGACACGCCGGTCCACCATCTCGACGTCGCGGCGATCACGCGGCTGCGCAAGCCGGGTGCGCCGGTCGTGATCCCGGCGAGCGGCAAGGCGCAGGTGCCGGACGGGATCGTGCTGGCCAACGGCCAGTCCCGGACCTTCGGCGGCGTGCGGGTGGATTCGATTGCCGCCTACGACCTCACGCCGGGCGCGCCCGAGCACCCCAAGGGCGAGGCCAACGGCTATGTCGTTTCGCTGGGCGGGCGACGGATCTACTTCGCCGGCGTGACCCAATGTGTGCCGGAGCTGAAGGCGCTGCGGGACATCGACGTGGCGTTCATGCCGATGAACATTCCGCCCGCGCGCATGACCCCGTCCGAGGCGGCCGACTGCGTCAAGGCGCTGCGGCCGAAGGCGGTCTACACCTACCACTACGATCAGGACTACACGGCGCTTCTCGCCAATCCGCAGGCGACGCTGCGCGGGATTCCGGGCGGTCTGACGGTTGCGCAGAGCCTGCAGGCGTTCCGGGACGCGCTCCGGGGACAGGCGGTCGACGTCCGCAGCGCCAACTGGTATCCGGAGCGCCGCGCCCGGTAGGCGAACTTCACGTGTACGCGTAATGACACGTGTACGTAGTGTCCGGCTCTAGCCGGACCAGAGAGCAGTTGCGCGGCCTTCATAAGTCCGGCTGAAGCCGGACACTACGTACGCCGCTAGTCGAGCGGCGCGATCCCCATCCAGAACAGGAGCCGGCCGGCGTCCGGCTGCGTTGCGACGTCGTGGGTGCGCACGAAGGTGAGCCTGCCGTCGGCGCCGATCCTGAACGTCGAGAGGCTGGCGGGCACCGTGCGAACCTCGCGCCCGTCGCGCACCGCGAGCGGGTTCTGATTGCCGACGACGAGGACGCGGCCGCCCGGATCGAGCGCGAAGGTGCGCGGCTGGAATCCCCGTGTCTCGATCGTCTGAATCAGGGTCGGCTCGCCAGTGGTCTGATCGATCGCAAACACCGCAATGGTGTTCTCGCCACCGGCGGAGACACGGGTGCCCTGCCAGTCGACCGTTCCGCTGGCACGGTTCCCGACATAGACGAAGCGGCCGTTGGGATGGACATGAATGCTGCTCGTGGTCTGACCGGGTCGGACATTCCCGGGCTCGGCCAGCG
>CAZGLC010000432.1:0-2730 GCA_964526235.1 uncultured Bifidobacteriaceae bacterium | reverse complement strand
GGGAATTACAACAACACCCATCAGATCGTGCAGGCTCCCGGAACCGTGATGCTTCTCGCCGAGATGCTCCATGACGTTCGCGTCATCCCGGTGGACGGGCGTCCGCAGGTGCCGCAGGACGTCCGCCAGTGGATGGGGAGCGGTCGCGGACGCTGGGACGGCGAGACGCTGGTGGTCGAGACGACACACTTCAACGGCAAGAACCCGCTGCGAGGATCCAGCGAGAACATGCGGATCGTCGAGCGCTTCACACGCGTGGATGCGGACACGATCCGCTACCAGTTCACGGTCGACGATCCGGCCACGTGGACACGACCCTGGTCCGCAGAAATGCCGATCAAGAAGACGATCGGCCCGATATTCGAGCACGCCTGTCACGAAGGGAACTACGGCCTGTACAACATCCTGGCTGGCGCTCGAGCCGACGAGAAAAGAGCCGAGGAGGCTGCGAAGAAGGGGGCCACCAAGTAAGCACTCCCCACCGCACACTGTCTGCGCGGTGGGGGCGCTCCTCTCACTAGAAATTGAGCGTTGCGCCGACCTGCAGAATTCGCGGGAACATGACGCTGGCGGGACGCAGGTAGTTCGCGCCCGACAGCAGCGTCTGAGTCCTGACCGTTCCCTTGTTCAGCGCATTGTAGACGTCAAATCGCAACTCCACCGTGCGCGATCCCCCAAGGTTCACCCGCTTGGCGGCCCGGACGTCCAACGCGTGGGTGTTGGGGAGGTAAAAGCTGCCAAGGGGCTCGACGTTCAGCACGATCGACCGGATGGTCTGGCCCCCTGTAAAGAGCACCTGCCGCGCCTGCGGTGCCCCGCTCCGGATGTCGTAGTTGGCTGACGCCAGCACGCCGAACGGCAGGTTGTACGCACCGGACAGCTTGGCCTGCCACTCCCGCGTCGTGTTCGCGGTGTTGAAGGCCTGGTTCGGATTGGTGGCGCACCGAACGGGATACCACACGGTAGAACTGTCGTTGCCGAGCCCCGTGCCGGTGGTGCTGCAACCGATCGGGCTGTCATGCCACGTGCTCGAGTACGATGCGTTGACCTGCCAGCCCTGGGCCGGCCGTTTCATGACCGCGACCTCGAAGGTCTTGAAGTTCGAATCCGCGGCCGCGCTGTTGGTGAACATCGTGCCCGCAAACGCGGCACCGGCCAGCCTGGCAGGGTATTCGAAGTAGGTGATCGACCGGCTCGTATCATCCGCCGTGCCGAGGCGGCCGTCCGGCCCGGGATCTCGATTCGTGATCGGAATGATGTACTGCCCGTCACGATCGACGTCCGCCAGCACATAGGTATCGAAGTTTCGCACGTACACCCCGGTGACGCGCACGGCGGTGTTCGCGATCAGCTCCCGCTCGAAGGTCGCCGAGAACTCATCGGTCTTGGGCTGTTTCTCGTTCGGGTTGACCACACCGAGGGACGCGGACCCGATGGCCGCGACCGACCGGAAGTCCGGCCCGTTCGGATCGAAGTTGACCTCGCCGTCTTCGAACAGCCTGTTGCCGTTCCGATCGTGCCAGTCCCAGGTCGTGGTCGCTGGGACATTTCGATTGATGTTCGTGAGGTCCGGCTGCAGCTCGCGCATTTGGTTGAACCGCCCGTACCCACCCTTGAGGACGGTCTTGCCGTCGCCCGTGACGTCGAACGCGCCGTGCGCGCGTGGCGCGATCGAGTTGAATGTCACCAGATGGAACTCCTCGAAGCACTGGGCCGGCGCGAATCTCGCGGCCGCGCGGCATTGCGCCGGCGCGTGCGCCGCGTCGTGCTCGACGCGCAATCCCAGGTTGAACGTGAGCCGGCGCGCGAGGGTCCACGAGTCCTGCGCATACACGCCCACGTAGTTGCCCAGGTTCTTCCCTTTGACCGGCGTGTTCCTCGTGTTGATCTGGAAGGGCACGCCGTTGTTGAACACGAGCTGGTAGCCGAACTGGTTGTTCTCGCCGATGACCCGATAGCCATCGTTGAAGTAGCTTGCCAGATGGTCGACCCCGACCTTGAATTCGTGATTGCCCCCGAGCAGATCCGACTTGTAGTAGCTCACCACGCCCTTGGTGTGATGCCGGCCGTCGTCCTGGTCCCGGCCGTTAATCGTAAAATTGTCACCAGTCCGAAACAGTGTCGCAATGTCGAGCGTCGACACCTTACCCGGGGCGGTGCTGAAGCCGTCGCCCCTGAAGTTCCATTTTCCGTACTGCACCGAGGCGACCAGTGCGCTGCCGCGCACGGTCTGCCATTCGACCTTCCCGATCCAGACGGGATTGTCCTTGTCTTCCATCGATTCCCGCGGAATGAAGCGGCTCGCATTCCGCTTTTCGAGATCATCGGTCCAGTGGTACACGCCGGTGAAGCGGTTCGCCGGCGACGCCTGATACGAGAGCTTTTCAAAGTGATAGCGGCCTCCCTTTTCATTCAGGATCGGCGTGCCGTCGGGATCGAACGCGTCCAGGATCTCGCGTTCGACCTGCTGATACCGGTACCCGCCGAAAAACCACAGCTTGTTGCGGATGATCCGGCCGCCCACCGTGCCGGCGAAGTCCTGTACGGTATGCAGCTTGGCCAGCCTGATGCCGCGTGCCCTGAGGTTGTCGTCGATGTTGTTGGCCTCGAGTGCCGAGCCCGACCCGTACAACACGATGTTGCCGTGAAAGTCGTTGCCGCCGGATCTGAACACCGAATCGACGAGCAGGCCGCGCCGCGGCATCTCGGCGTTGCTCCCGACCGTCTGCA
>CAZGLC010000431.1:0-2733 GCA_964526235.1 uncultured Bifidobacteriaceae bacterium | reverse complement strand
TCTTTCTGAAGAGCGTTTCCGCGGTGATCGGTGGACGCAATGGCGCCGGACATCCGTCGCGTACACGCGGCCCACTATCGAGACATCCGCGCGACATCGTAACTGCGAACCACCGGCCATTCTCATCAGGAGGACTCGTCGATGCCTGTGATCAAAGCCCGCACCCGCGGCAAGCAAGTGGTGCGTCATATCACGCGACTCGATCGCGAGAACAACGAGACGCTCTACGCGTATGCGCACTTCCTCGGGGAACCGACGGAGTACCTGGTGAATCAACTCGTCGAGTCCGTGCTGGCCAAGGACAAGGAGTTCGTCGCCTGGCGCGCCGAGCATCCGGAGTCCTTTGTGCCGCCCGTGGTGCGGCAGATCAAGAAGGGGAGGCGTCACGACATGACGCCCGCCCGCGCGCGTCAGACGTCACCGCGACCCGACGCGGTTTCGGCGCCGGTTGCTGGATAGGTTCAGGGAAGGAAGGCACAGGCGATGTTCCGGAAGATCCTTGCGGCGCGCGCGCTGGTCGCGATGAGCGTGGCGGCAGCGGTAGGCACGTGGGGTCTGTACGCGTATCCGGTACAGACCGACAACCCGTTCCTCGGCCTCATTGCGCTGCAGAATCCGTTCGTCTTTCGTGTCCTCAGCTACGGCTACGCGACGATGTGGTTCACCACCACGTTTTTCGCCGCATCCCTGGTGACGTCGGTCGTCGCGATTGTCGCGTATCGCTACCCCGAACGGGTCCGCGTACGGACCTTGGCGCCGTATCCAGAACCGGAGTCGCGACCCACGCCGATGCTCGTGCTCGGTGAAGCCCATTTCCCGCGCACACCCGGGCCGGCGCCGGAGCCGACATGGCTCACGATTCCGCAGCGTGGCCTGTACACGGGCGTGATGATTCTCGGGGCCGTCGGCACGGGAAAAACGTCCGCCTGCATGTATCCGTACGTCGACCAACTCCTGCGCTGGCGCCCCGATGATCCGACGCAGAAAATCGGTGGCCTCGTCCTGGAGGTCAAAGGCGACTTCTGTCAGCAGGTCCACACGATGCTTCGTGGCGCGAACCGCGACGCGGAGTATCTGGAAATCGGGCTGAATACCGGCGTCTGTTACAACCCGCTGCACAACGATCTTGACCCGTACGCGGTCGCCTACGCGATTGGCAGTCTCCTCAATAACTTGTTCGGCAAATCCAAGGAGCCATTCTGGCAGCAGGCGTACACCGATCTCCTGAAGTTCGTGATCTCGCTCCGCCGCATTACCGATGGCTATACGACGCTCTCGGAGGTCTATCGCTACATCATCGAAGACGAGCTGATTGGCAAGAACATTCGGACGCTGAAAACTCAGTTTGATAACCCGCCCGACGTCCTCGCGATTGGACGCGAATGGTACCAAGGCCAGATGCGTCAAGCCCCGTGGACCCTCTGGGTGCCACTCGGTGACACGCACGTCGGACATCCGTACGATGCCGAGTTGGAATCGTATCTGGCCGGCCACGACATTCCCTTTGAAGTCCGGACCGGGTCCGCCGCGATTTGTGCGGACCGTCGTCACCGGTACGACGCCATTTCCCGGTGGTTCTACAACACCTGGACGCGGCTGGATCACAAGGTGAAAGCGTCGATCGTCGAAGGCGTCGTCGTATTCCTGTCCCTCTTCGATGAAAACCCTGCGGTACACCGCGCGTTTTGTCCCCCGCGCGAGGCCTACATCCGCCCGCCAAAACCGGGTGACCCACGACCGCTGCCGCCGCTCGAGGATCTGCTCGAAACCGGGCATGTGCTCGGCCTGAATTTCCCCGTCGCGATGAACCCGGCCCTGGCACGAGGACTTGGGGTGATGTTGAAGCTGGATTTCCAGCGAGCCGTGCTCCAGCGCATTCCGAAGATTGCCGCCAATCCGAAAGGGCCGTGGCGGGATATTCTGTTCGTCGCCGACGAGTATCACGCCTTTGCGACGGTCGGCGAAACCGATCCGACGGGCGACGAACGGGCCTTCGCGTTATCCCGCCAGGCGCGCCTGATTCCCATCGTCGCAACCCAGAGCATTTCTTCCCTGCGATCCGCCCTCGGAAGTGAGGAAGCGTGGCGGACCCTCCTGCAATGCTTCCGCACGAAAGTCTTCCTCGCGACGAGCGATGAATTCACGGCGCGCATCGCCGCGGATCTCTGTGGTCGCGCCGATAAACTCAAGGCCCGGTATACGCTCGCCGAAGGCGGCCAGGGCGCCCACATTTCACTCCTCACTGGCCGTGCAACCGCGTCGAAACACAGCCTCAGCGCCAGCAAGACCTACATGCTCGAATCCGACTACCTGTTTCAGCCGCGAGTGTTTACGGAACTGCAGCATGCGCAGGCGATCGCCGTGCCATATGACGGACTGAATCCACTTCCGCCGCAGTACTGCTACCTGAAGCCGCACTACCTCGACGTCCAAACCAGTTACTTCGAACATCTTGAGCGAGGAACCTTATGAGTAGCCTCGATCGCATCCTCCCGTTTCTCAGACCGATCGAGGACCTCCTCCGCGACGAAACCATCACCGAAGTGATGGTCAACGACGGCGGCCGGTCGGTATTCGTCGAACGCAACGGCACCGTGGAGGCAGTGTCGGATCGAACGATCGAAGTCCGAAATCTGACCGTCGCGATCAAGAACATCGCGCGCGCCTGCGGCGACGAAATCTCCGAGGCGCAGCCGATTCTGGATGCCCGGCTCGAGGACGGGTCCCGCGTGG
>CAZGLC010000430.1:1532-2761 GCA_964526235.1 uncultured Bifidobacteriaceae bacterium | reverse complement strand
CCCCGAGAAGGTCGAGCAGGGGTTGGTCAGGCTGGTCTTGACCGTCGTTGAGCTCCTCCGACGGCTTCTCGAGAAGCAGGCCTTGCGGCGGATGGACGCGGACTCGCTGACGCCTGAGGAGATCGAACGGATGGGAGTGACGTTCCTGCGTCTGGAAGAAAAGATGGCGGAACTCAAGGCCCATTTCGGTCTCCGAGATGAGGATCTGAACCTGAACTTAGGGCCTTTAGGAGAGCTCATGTAACGCCGACCGACCGGCGGCGGTTGCCGCCACTGAGGAGGTTCAACCATGAACGGCACTCATCGCGTGCGGTTTACAGGAGGACGCGTCGTCGACGTCATCGGTACCGCGCGTGAGGAACGACATCCTCTGGAGCAGGTCACGCCGGGAGAGGAACGCGTGCCGGGATCGGCGTACGGGGCCGTGCACCCGTTGCGATCGTGGAACGCGGTGAGCGTCCGCGAACTTCGGGCCAAGTGCCTGGGGCAACTGTCGTGGACACGCGGCTACCTGCAAGAGTCGCAGCGCGGGCGGTTGCTCGCGACCCTCGCGCGGCGATTCCCCAACGGCATGTGTCCCACCTTGCGGGAACGGCTTGCCCGAGACCTGGAGCACTATCCGTTCTGGGATTGCGTGGCCACGTGGCTTCGAATTGATTCACTGGTCGGTCTTGTGGCGGCATGGCCGGAACTGGTTCCTGCCCTGGACGAGTTCCTGTCGTCGGAACCGATCGTGCTCCACCGATCCCCATACGCGCGCGCGAAAGCTTCAACAGGGGAATTTTAATCGTGAATCCAATCTTGAACGCTGAACGGGTCTGGTCGACCATGGACGATCGGGAAGGCGCGCCGCGGGAAATCCTGATCGTGGACGACGAGGAGGACGTGCGGTGGCTTCTGGCCACAATACTCAGGGAGTATGGATTCGAGCCGGTCGCGGCTCGCAATGGACAAGAGGCGCTGTGGCAACTCGAGGTCAGGAGTCCGGCGGCGATCCTCATGGATGTTCGAATGCCCGTTCTGGATGGGGTCTCGGCCCTGAAGAAAATCAGGGCCGACCACCCGGATGTCCCGATCGTCATGATCACCGCGTATGGGGATATTGGCTCGGCCGTGGAAGCGATGAAGATCGGCGCGTTCGATTACGTGACAAAGCCTTTTAACAACGCCCACATCGTCCGCGCGGTGTTCGGGGCCCTGGAGCGACGGGCAGCAGAGGAGGCGGGGCG
>CAZGLC010000430.1:0-1432 GCA_964526235.1 uncultured Bifidobacteriaceae bacterium | reverse complement strand
CGGACAGCAGCGGGACGATCGTCTTTTGGAACCAAGCGGCCCAATCGATGTTTGGGTACGGGGAACAAGAAGCATTGGGCGAGCGTCTTCACTTCTTGATGCCTGAGCGATACCGGGCGGCGTGCCGGGCAGGACTGGAACGCGTCAGGTCGGCGGGTCAGTCGCATCTCACCGGAAAGACTGTTGAACTCCATGGTCTCAGGAAAGACGGTACCGAGTTTCCGCTCGATCTCTCCCTTGCCGCGTGGGAGAAAGGTGATGAAACGTTTTACTCCGCCATCATCCGCGACGCGACTGCCCGCAAGACCTTCGAGGAGCAGCTTCGCCAGTCGCAGAAAATGGAGGCCGTCGGGCAACTGGCCGGCGGAATCGCCCACGACTTCAACAACTTGCTGACCGCCATTCTCGGGTACAGCGAATTGCTGCTGGACAAACTCGGGGAGACGCACCCGCTGCGCGAGGACGTCGCGGAGATCAGGAAGGCCGGGGAGCGCGGCGCGGCCCTCACACAGCAGATCCTGGCCTTCGGCCGCAAACAGATCATCCGGCCCCAGGTGCTGGACCTCAACACCGTGGTGACCGGGGTGGAAAAGCTGCTGCGGCGTACCATCGGCGAAGATCTCGAGGTGACCATGCGCCTGGGCCACGATCTGGGGCGGGTCAAGGCGGACCCGGGGCAGATCGAAGAGGTCATCTTGAACCTGGCGATCAATGCGCGCGACGCCATGCCGCGGGGCGGCACGCTCACGATCGCGACCGCCAACGTGGTCCTGGACTCGGAATTCGCCCGTCGCCACGTCGGATCCGAGCCCGGCCGCCACGTCTCGTTAACGGTCCAAGACACCGGCTGTGGCATGACGCCGAACGTGCTCGCCCACATCTTCGAGCCATTCTTCACGACCAAAGGGCCCGACAAAGGTACCGGTCTCGGCCTGTCGGTGGTGTACGGAGTCGTGAAGCAGAGTGGCGGTTACATCACGGCCGAGAGCACACCCGGGAAAGGAACGACCGTGACGACGTACCTGCCGGCGGTGGACGACACGATCGAATCCGCCGGGGCGGGGCCGTGGTCCGTGAACACCCTCGAGGGGACGGAGACGATTCTGCTTGTCGAAGATGAAACCGCCATCCGCGACCTCGCCCGAAGGGTGCTTGAAGGGCACGGTTACACGGTCTTGCAGGCGCGGGACGTCGGCGCCGCGATCGCGATTGCGGAAACCCATCGCGGGCCGATCCATTTACTCTTGAGTGACATCATCATGCCCGGGCTGAACGGCCCCGATCTGGCCCAACGCATCGTGCGACACCGGCCGGCCATCAAGGTGCTCTACGCGTCGGGGTATACGAACCGTATCGACCTTGGCTCGATCAGTCGCAGCGCCAGCTTTCTCCAGAAGCCGTTCACGCCCGAAATCCTCGCGACGAACGTGCG
>CAZGLC010000429.1:0-2775 GCA_964526235.1 uncultured Bifidobacteriaceae bacterium | reverse complement strand
GCGAACCGGAGCCAGGCGAAGCTGATGATCTTCGACCGGCGCTCGCTGACGCTCCTCGACGAGTTCGGCCGCTGGGGATCGGCGCCGGGCGAGTTCGGCACCCTCCACCACATGAACATCGACTCGAAGGGGAACCTCTACACCACCGAGGTCACGCCGCTCCAGCCCGTCAACCGGCGCGTGCAGAAGTTCGCGTTCCTGGGAGTCACCTCCGCGACGCGGTGATCCGGCTCACCGACTGGCTGCGCGCGCCGCGCGAGGATCGCGAGCGCGCGCGGCACGCCTGCCTCGATCGCATCCGGACGCTCGATCCGTCGATTCACGCGTGGGTGCAGGTGTCGCCACAGCCCGCGACCGGCGACGGCCCGCTCGCCGGCATTCCGTTCGGCGCCAAGGACATCATCGAGACGCGCGGCCTTGCCACCGAGTACGGATCGCCCGTCTACAAGGGGCGCGTCGGGTTGGAGGACGCGGCGATCGTCCGCGACCTGCGGCAGCGCGGCGCCATCCTCGTGGGCAAGACGCAGACGACGGCGTTTGCCTACCGGACGCCGGCGCCGACGCGCAACCCGCGGAAACTCGAACACACCCCAGGCGGCAGCTCCGCCGGATCGGCCGCCGCCGTGGCCGCCGGCATGGTGCCGTTCGCGCTCGGCACCCAGACACAGGGGTCGGTGCTGCGGCCGGCGGCCTTCTGCGGGGTCGCCGGCTTCAAGCCGACGTACGGAACCGTGCCGCTCGACGGCGTGCTGCCGCTCGCGCCGAGCCTCGACACGCTCGGCTTCTTCACGACGACCGCCGCCGACATGCTCGCGTTGTGGGACGCGCTCGAGTACGGAGGACGGGTCCGCTCCTCGACGTCCGCAGGGCGGGTCCGCGGGTCGACGTCCGTAGGGCGGGTCCGCGGGTCGAAGGGAGCAGCGGCCCCGCCGGGATTCGCGGACATTTCCTTCTGCGTTCCCGAACCGCTCCCCGATATCGAGCCGCCGATGGCCGCCGCGTTACGCGAGACCATCGCCCGGCTGCGCGACGCGGGCGCGACGACCCAGCCGCTCGATCTGGTGCCGATGCTGACCGAGCTGCACGCCGCCTCGCGCGTCGTCATGGCGTACGAGGCGGCCATCGTCCATCGGGAGCGGTACGAGGAGCACGGCGCGAAGCTCGCCGACATCGCGGACCTGGTGCGGGAGGGCAGAGCCGTCTCGACGGATCGCTACGACGAGGCGCGGCGCACCATCGAGGCGTGGGGCGATCGCATCACTGGGACATTCAAGACCACCCCCATCATGATCGTGCCCGCGGCGGTCGGCCCCGCGCCGTTCAGCCTCGCGTCGACCGGGGATCCGCGCATGAACTCGCCATGGACGGCGCTTGGCACGCCCGCGATCACGATTCCGATGGGCGAGCACGAAGAACTGCCGCTCGGGCTGCAGCTCGCGGCCAACCGCGGCGACGATGCACGCCTGCTGCAGGCGGCGGTGACGGTCGAGCGCCTGCTCGACGCGGGCGCATGAGCATCCTCGGCCATCTCCTGCTGGCGCTCGCGGCAGTGGTCGTCGTCGGGCGCCTCTTCGGCCGCATCCTCGCCCGGTTCGGCCAGCCGCCCGTCATGGGCGACATCGTCGCCGGCATCGCGCTCGGGCCGTCCGTGCTGGGCCTCGTCGCGCCGGCCGCGTCGTTCTACGTCCTGCCGCCGCCGGTCGCGCCGTACCTGAGCGTGGTCGCGCAGCTCGGCGTCATCATCTACATGTTTCTCGTCGGCCTCGAGCTCAACCCCGGTGTCATTCGCGGCCAGATGCGCGCGACGGTCGCGACCGCGCTTGCCAGCATCGTGGTCCCGTTCGTGCTGGGTGCCGCGCTCGCCGTCTACTTGTATCCACGCCTCTCGACGGCGGCGGTCCCATTCGCGCACTTCGCACTGTTCATGGGCATCGCGCTCTCGATCACGGCGTTTCCCGTACTGGCGCGGATTCTCGAGGACCGCGGATTGATCGGCACGCGCCTCGGCACGGCGGCGCTCACCTGCGCCGCGATTGCCGACGTCGCCGCCTGGTGCCTGCTCGCGTTCGTCGTCGGCGTGGTGCAGGCGCGCGTCGAGAGCCTCGTGCTCGTCGCCGGCTTCACCATCGGCTTCGTCGCGGCGATGTTCCTGCTCGTCGGGCCGCTGTGTCGACGGCTGTCGGCGCCGTCGCGCGGCCGCCCGGGCCAGGACGCGGTCGCGCTGGCGCTGGCGGCGATGCTGCTGTCGGCGCTCGCCACCGAGACGATCGGCGTGCACGCGATCTTCGGCGCGTTCCTGCTCGGCGCCGTGATTCCGCACGACGGCGATCTCGCCCGGTCGCTCGAGCGGAGCCTGGGCGACCTCGCGACGGTGCTGCTCCTGCCCGCGTTTTTCGCGCTGACCGGCATGCGCACAGAGCTGGGCCTGCTGTCAGGCGCGGGTCAATGGGGCATCTGCGGCCTGATCGTGCTCGCGGCGACGGTGGGGAAGTTCGGCGGGACGTTCGCGGCCGCGCGCGCCACAGGCATGGATACGCGCCACGCCGCCGGCCTCGGCGTGCTGATGAACACGCGCGGCCTCATGGAGCTCATCGTGCTCAACATCGGCCTCGACCTCGGCATCATCTCGCCGACGCTTTTCACGATGCTCGTCGTGATGGCGCTCGTCACCACGCTCGCGACGACGCCGATCCTGCGGCGGCTCGGGCCGATGGGCGGCTGACGTGAATCGCATTTCCGGAGCGTCGGGCATCGTCGCGGACGACACGGGCACGA
>CAZGLC010000428.1:0-2805 GCA_964526235.1 uncultured Bifidobacteriaceae bacterium | reverse complement strand
GATCGGTCGCGCGAGCTGCAGGCGCTGCGGGAGGCGGGCGTCGGCTTCCGCATGATTACGGGCGGCTGCTTCCCCCGCCACGAGGCCATCCGGTTTTTCGACTACGACACGGTCGGGCCGCTCACCAACGCGAACCTGGCGCACGACTACGGCTTTTTCGTGGGGAATCACCCGCGCGACCTGTCGGCCGAAATCACGCGCCTCCACGAGGTCCTCGATCACGCCGCCCAGCCGGCGCGCTCGGCGGCGGCGCGATGACCAGCGTCCTCGTGACCGGCGGCGCCGGGTATCTCGGCTCGACGCTCGTGCCCGCCCTGCTCGATCGGGGGTTCGCCGTCACGTCCATCGACAATTTCATGTACGGACAGGACAGCCTGGCCGCCGTGTGCTATCACCCGGCCTTCTCGCTCGTGCGCGGTGACGTGCGCTCGATGGAGACGATGCGGCCCCTCCTGGCGAAAGCGGATGTGATCATTCCGCTGGCGGGACGCGTCGGCGCGCCGCTCTGCGATCGCGACCCGGCGGCGGCGATGAGCACCAACGTCGAGGCGATCGTCGACATGCTCGATCATGTGAGTCGCGATCAGGTCGTGCTGCTTCCCGTTACCAACAGCGGCTACGGCATCGGACAGACCGGAACCATCTGCACGGAGGAATCGCCGATCCGGCCTCTCTCGCTCTACGCGCGGACGAAGGTCGAGGCCGAAGCGGCGCTGCTCGACCGCCACCCGTCGGCCGTAAGCTTCAGGCTCGCCACCGTCTTCGGCATGTCGCCGCGCATGCGCCTGGACCTGCTGGTGAACGACTTCACCTATCGGGCATGCACCGACGGGTACCTCGTGCTCTTCGAGGCCCACTTCACGCGCAACTTCATCCATGTGCGCGACGCGGCGCGCGTCTTCCTGCACGGCATCGACCACGTCGACGCGATGAAAAGACAGATCTACAACGTGGGCCTGTCGGATGCGAACCTGTCGAAGCGGGAGCTGTGCGACCGGATCCGGCAGCAGGTGCCATCGTTTGTCGTGATGGAGTCTCCGATCGGCACCGATCCGGACCAGCGCAACTACGTCGTGTCGAATGACAAGATCGAGCGCACCGGGTTTCGGCCGGCCTTCTCGCTCGATGACGGCATCCGGGAGCTCGTCAAGGGATACACGATGATCCGGCACACGGGATACTCGAACGCCTGACGGATCGAGGCTGAGTGCATGCGGGGCGTTCCTCTCGACCTCGTGCTCGTCAATCCGGGCGGCCGCGCCAGGATCTATCAGACGCTTGGCGAGCGGCTGACGGCCGTCGAGAACCCCGTCTGGGCCGGGCTCATCGCGACGTTCGTCCGCCGGAAGGGCTTTTCCGTCCACATCGTCGACGCCGATGCCGAGGAGCTGACGCCGGAGCAGACGGCGGATCGGATCGCGGAGTCCGGGCCGCGGCTCGCGGCGATCGTGGTGTACGGCCATCAGCCGTCGGCCTCCACGCAGAACATGACCGGCGCATCGGCGATCGCGACGGCGGTCAAGGAACGCGCGCCCGAGACGAAGGTCCTGATGCTCGGCGGCCACGTCGCAGCGCTGCCCGAGCGCACGCTCGCCGAGGAGCGCTGCGACTTCGTGGCGCGCGGCGAGGGACTGTACGCGGTCGTTGACCTGCTCGAGGCCTTGCGCGCGACCGACAGTCCGGATCTGCGCGGGGTCCGGGGTTTGGGATATCGGCGCAACGGCAGTGTTGCGTTCAACGCGCCCGCGCCGCTTGTCACGGCGCTCGACACCGACATGCCCGGCATCGCGTGGGACCTGCTGCCGATGACGAGGTACCGCGCGCACAACTGGCACGGCTTCGGGCACCTGCAGCGCGAGCCGTACGCGGCCCTTTACACGACGCTGGGCTGCCCGTATCACTGCTCGTTCTGCTGCATCCAGGCGCCGTTCAGGGAAGGCGAGCGCGCCCTCGGGCTCGCGTCGAGGGTCAACAGCTACCGGTTCTGGAGTCCGCAGCGCGTCATCGAGGAGATCGACGTCCTCGTGAACACGTACGGAGTACACAACATCAAGTGTGCCGACGAAATGTTCGTGTTAAACGCGCGGCACGTCATCGGCATCTGCGATCTCCTCATCGAGCGGGGGTACGACCTGAACATCTGGGCGTACGCACGCGTGGATACCGTCACGGACGCGATGCTCGACAAGCTCCGGCGCGCCGGCTTCCAGTGGCTGGCGCTCGGCATCGAAGCCGCCGACGAGGGGGTGCTCGCCGATGTCGACAAGCGATACGACGTGAACGAGACCTACGGGACGGTGCGCAAGGTGAAGGCCGCCGGCATCAACATCATCGGCAATTACATCTTCGGGCTGCCCGAGGACACCACGGAGACGATGGAAGAGACGCTGCGCCTGGCGCTGGACCTCAAGTGCGAGTTCGCCAACTTCTATGCGGCGATGGCCTATCCCGGTTCGCCGCTCTATGCGCGCGCGGCGGAGGAGGGATGGCGGCTTCCGGACGGCTGGAGCGGCTATTCACAGCATGCGCCGGACACATTGCCGCTGCCCACGCGCCACCTGTCGGCGGGCGAAGTCCTTCGATTCCGCGATCGCGCCTTCAACGTGTATTTCAGCGATCCCGGGTACCTCGGCCTCGTGCGCGAGAAGTTCGGCGACGCAACGCTCGCGCACGTCCGCGAGATGGCCTCGCACCGGCTCGAGCGCCTGTACGCGGCGCGGTGATGTCGTAGACTGACGGCGTGGGCGAGCCGTCCTCATCGGGCCGCACGCGAGTATTGGTGGCCGGCAGCGCCACGATGATCGG
>CAZGLC010000427.1:0-2806 GCA_964526235.1 uncultured Bifidobacteriaceae bacterium | reverse complement strand
AAAAGCGGCTTGCTGCTCCGCGGCAAGATGGTTTGGATTGTAAGGACGTCATGTTGGTACTTCATGACCCTCACCTGAGAGTGTCTAGCCAAGTCCTCCATGAGTTGCTCGGTCGAGGAGATGATGGCCGTTGCCTCTTTGCTCTTTATTACTTACGCCGCCATGAACGGCCTCACGTTCTGCGCGGTCGGGATCCGGGAATCCGCTCCGTTGGCGACGAGCACCTGCATCAGGCCGACATCGCCGTTCTTGGCGGCCAGAAAGAACGGCGTGGCACCAACCATACTGAGGAAATCGCGACCCACCGAGATATTCGGCGGACTCTTGGCCTCTCCATCGTCCCGGTCGAAGGGGATTTCCTTCCAGGCGATTCGGACGTTCGGGTTCGCGCCACGCGCCAGCAGCGCCCTGGCCAGCTCCAGGCTGTCGCCGATCGGCGGCGGCGGGGCAGGGCCCGTCCCGGAGCCGGGCCGTCGCATCCACGCCAGGGCGTGCAGCAGTGAGCCTCTCGAGTCGGGGGCGTTCGGATTCGCGCCATGGTCCAGGAGCAGGCGGGCGATGTCGAACTGGCCGTTGATGATCGCGAGGCCGAGCACGGAGGTGCTGTCTTGGGTCGGTCCGGCCACGCCCGTCGAGAACGCCGCCCCTGCGACGGTTTCGTTGACGTCCGCGCCTGCCGCCAGCAGGCCCCGCACGACATCGGTGGCCCCCCTCCGAACCGCGAACAGCAACGGCGTGAACTTGCCGTTCGACCGCGCATGGATATCGGCGCCCGATTCAATCAACGCCGTGACGGCAGCCGAGTGCCCCTCGGCGGCCGCCCACATCAACGCCGTCTGCCCCTTCGACCGGTCGCGAGCGTTCACGGCTGCTCCGTTGACGAGGAGCGTCCTGATCGCAGCGACGTTCCCCGTGCCAGCCGCCGCCATCAGCGGGGTCTCACCCTCCGGCAGCGCCGTGTTCGCGTCGGCGCCGGCCTTCAGGAGGCGCTCGACCATCGCGGCATTTCCGTTGGCCGACGCGAGCGAGAGCGGCATGACGCCATAGCGGTTCGCGGCCTTCACGTTGGCTCCAGCGCGAATCAGCAGGTCCGCTGTCTCGACGTCATCGAGATGCACCGCCCAGTGCAGCGCGGTCATACCGTCTGGCTCGGGAAGATTGACATCCACCTGCCGCTGCAGGAGGGCGCGGACCGCCGCCCTGTCCGCCTGTTTGACCGCGTCTATCAGAGGGATCGCCGGAGCGGCCGCGCCAATGCTGAGAAAGGAGAAGAGCGCCGCGACCCACCAGCCGGTTCGGCCTGTCATACGCATCGTCGTACCCTCGGTTGCGCGTCGTAGTTTACACGGTGCCGGTTTAGTGTTGACAAGGTACAGACGTGTCCCAAATAATAAGCCGTTCGTCGCCTTCGCTGAAGCTACGCCAGGCGGGCCACGCTGGATCAACCCTGCTGCACGAGAGGGGTCGCAATGAGACGCCTATATCTTGTGATCGCAGCTTGGGTGGCAGCGCTGATTACCGCCTCCGGCTACGTTGCCGGGGCCAGTGCGAGCCAGCAATCCTCAGGCGCTGTCGCAACCCGTGTCTCTCCCCGTGCGGTTCTCAATCAATACTGCGTCCCGTGCCACAACGAGAAGCTGCGTACGGCGGGGCTCCTGTTCGACACGCTGGACGTAGGGAATATCGGCGCGACGGCCGAGACGTGGGAAAAGGTGGCGCGACAGCTTCGAAGCCGCGCGATGCCCCCGGCCGACCGACCGCGGCCGGACGAGGCGACCTACAACGGCGTGGTCTCGCGGTTGGAGGCAGAGCTCGATCGCGTGGCCGCAGCGACGCCCAATCCGGGCACCCTGCCCGCGTTTCACCGGCTGACGCGTACGGAATACAGAAACGCGATTCGCGACCTGCTCGCGCTCGACGATCTTCCGAAGGCGGTCGACCTCGAGTCGTTGCTTCCGGCCGACAACTCGAGCACGGGCTTCGACAATCTTGCCGATCTCCTCTTTGTCTCTTCCACGCAGCTCGAGCAGTATCTGTCCGCAGCCCAGAAAATCGGCCGATTGGCGGTAGGCGACCCGACCGTCCGACTCGTCGACACGTACCGTATGTCGAGCGAGCACAGTCAGGATGTTCACGTGGAGGAGTTGCCGCTGGGCACGCGAGGCGGCACGGCCATCCGCACGCTCCTGCCGTTGGACGGCCATTACACCATTCACATCGAGCTCACGGCGGCGCCTCGGGAGCCGGAGCAGCTCGAGGTGAGCGTCGACGGCGCGCGCGTGCAGCTGTTCACGGTGTCCGACAGGCCGGATGCCGGGCAGGCGGCGAGGCCTGACCAGAGGGCCTCGGCGCCGCCGCCGCTGGAGCTGGACCCCGGCACCCCAATCCAGATCGACTCGGTGGTCAATCGGCGGTTCGAGCGCGATCGACAGGCGGAAGCTCGACGAGCCGCTATTGCCAGAGGCTTCGACGTCCTCGTTCCGTTGAAGGCGGGCCCGCACGTGATCGGCGTCACGTTCATCAGGCGTTCGGGTGGGCCCGGCGAGAATCTCGTGCTCCCGCGTCTGCGCGGGAGAGGTCAGCTGCCTGGCGTTGCCAGTGTCACCCTCAAGGGACCCGAGAATCCGGGGGGGGCCGGGGTGGACACACCGAGCCGGCGACGCATCTTCGTGTGTCGCCCTGCGACGGCCACGGAGGAAGCACCGTGCGCGACGCAGATTCTGTCGACACTGGCTCGCCGGGCCTATCGACGGCCCGTCACCGACGCCGATCTTCGGCCGTTGCGTGAGATCTACACCGCGGGCCG
>CAZGLC010000426.1:0-2808 GCA_964526235.1 uncultured Bifidobacteriaceae bacterium | reverse complement strand
GTGCGCCGGCACCTGAACGTGTTCGTGAACTCGGACAATGTGCGCGACCTCGACGGGGTCGACACGACGCTCGCGGCGGGGGACGTGGTCACGATCCTGCCGGCGGTCTCAGGAGGTTGACGTGGCGGATCGAGTCATTCTCACCATCGGCACCAAGAAGGGCGTGTTCGTCGCCGACGCCGCGAAGCCGAGGCGCAGCTTCGCGCTGCGCGGGCCCTTCCACAACGTCAAGGTCGCGGTCGTGTGAGTGTCGGACCTGCCGGCGCGGAGCACTCACCGCCGGGGCGAAGCTGACGAAGCGCCCCTTGGTTTGACGGCACACGGTCCGGGTGGGATAATCCCACCATGATTGTCACGCTCGACGCCAAACGGCGGCTGACGGTGCCGGCGGCCCTCGCCCCCGCGTCGCCGGGAGACTACTTCGACGCACGCTTCGACGCCGAGGAAGACGCCATCGTGTTTCGGCGACTCGCGGGCGCTGAGGACTGGCTCGCGGTGCTCAAAGCATGCCCCGTCAGCCCGGACGAGGTGCCTCCGCGCCGCCGCGAGCCGGCGCGCCGCCGCAGGTTATGAGCTGGTTGCTCGACACGGACGTCATCTGCCAGCCCGCCAAGCGCCGCGGTGACGCCCGAGTCACGGCCTGGATCGAACAGGAGCAAGACCGGTGCTACACGAGTGCCGTCGTCATCGCCCAATTGGCCTACTGGGTGCGCACCAAAGACGGGCGGCAACGCCAGGCGCTCCAGGCCTGGTTGACACGCCTGGTGGACGCCATGCACGGGCGGATTCACGGGTTCAACGTCTCGGTCGCCCATGTCTGGGCGGAGCAGGAACGGCTCCTCGAAGCCGGCCGGCGAATGCCGGTCGAAGACAGCTACATCGCCGCGACCGCCCGACGCCACGGGCTCACGATCGCTACCGGCAACGATCGGGACTTCAGACGTCCCGGGCTGAAGGTGTTCAACCCGTTCACAGAGCTGCCGTGAACGGGCCGTCGGCGTCGGCTAAGGTTGTGGGATAGGCTCACCCGGTCACCCACGATGGCACTCCACCCTGAGTTTCCACGGTCGCCGTACGCCCCGCTCATCCCGTCGCAGCGGTGGTTCCCGGCCGACGAAACGCTCCGCAGCACGGCGTACGAAAAGCTGCTCCCGCCGCTCGTCGCCAAGATTCGCGAGGACGTCTACGCGTGGCGGCAGAAGGGCTACGCCGGCGCGTCGGCGACCTCGGTAAGCCTTCTCCGCTCGTGGTTTGAAACCGAGCACCCGCCAGAGAACGCCGACGGCTCGCTCTCCCCGTTCCGCTACTACTTTGCCCAGCGGGAAGCCGTGGAGACGCTGATCTGGCTGTACGACGTGCGCCGGGCGAGGGACAAGTTCGACCTGCTCCGATTCGACGCCTCTGGCGCCTGCTCCCCCGGCATGTTCGACGAGGAATGGCCGCGCTACGTGCTGAAGATGGCGACGGGCGCTGGAAAGACCAAAGTCCTGTCGCTGCTCATCGCGTGGAGCTTCTTCCACAAGCTGTACGAAGCGGATTCGGCGCTCGCGCGCAATTTTCTCGTCATCGCTCCGAACATCATCGTGCTCGACCGCCTCCGGGCTGATTTCGACGGGCTGCGCATCTTCTTCACCGATCCGGTGCTTCCCGCCAACGGGCACGACGGCCGGAACTGGCGCGACGACTTCCAACTGACCCTGCACATTCAGGACGAGGTCCGCACCGTTCGCGAGACCGGCAACATCTTCCTCACGAACATCCATCGCGTGTTCCTCGGCGATGTCACAGACCCGTCGCTGGACGATGAGGACCTGCGCGACTACTTCCTCGACCCCTTCGGCCCGAAACCGGTTGGCCGGACCACCGACAGCAAGACCGACCTGGGCGAGATCATCCGCGACGTCGACGAACTGGCCGTCTTCAACGACGAGGCGCACCACATCCACCACCCGAAGATGGCCTGGTTCAAGTCGATCCAGGACATCCATCACCGGATGCTGCAGAAGGACCGCCGGCTGGCGCTGCAGGTGGACGTGACCGCCACTCCGCGGCACGACAACGGCGCGATCTTCGTCCAGACGGTCTCCGATTATCCGCTCGTCGAAGCCATCCACCAGAACGTCGTCAAGCACCCGGTACTCCCCGATGCGGCGAGCCGCGCGAAGCTGCGCGAGGCGACGAGCGCCATCTTCACGGAGAAGTACGACGACTACCTGATGCTGGGCGTCGAGGAGTGGCGCAAGAGCTACGCCGAGCACGAGCCGCTCGGCAAAAAGGCCGTCCTCTTCGTGATGGTGGACGACACCCGCAACTGTGACGATGTGGGAGCGTACCTGGAGAAGATCTGCCCGGAGCTGCAGGGCGCGGTGCTCGTGATTCACACCAAGAACAACGGCGAGATCTCCGAAGCGGCGTCGGGCAAGAACAAGGAGGAGCTGGAGAAACTCCGCAAGCAGGCGAACGAGATCGATTCCTGGGAATCTCCGTGCAAGGCCATCGTCTCGGTGCTCGTCCTCAAGGAAGGCTGGGACGTGCGCAACGTCACGACGATCGTCGGCCTGCGCGCCTATGTGGCGAAGAGCAATATCCTTCCGGAGCAGACCCTCGGCCGCGGTCTCCGCCGGATGTACTTCGGCACCGACGCCCAGGAGACCGTGTCCGTGATGGGCACGCCGGCGTTCATGGACTTCGTCGAGTCGATCCAGAGCGAAGGGGTGACCTTCGACCATGTGCCGATGGGCAGCGGGACGACCCGGCAGGATTCGCTGATCGTGGAAGTGGACACCGGGAACCCGGACAAGGACCTCG
>CAZGLC010000425.1:0-2818 GCA_964526235.1 uncultured Bifidobacteriaceae bacterium | reverse complement strand
GACCCGGTTCATACGTCCTGCGGTTCGATACTTTGTCGACTCGGCCGTTTCGATCAAGTTCTTGTTTTCGCTGGGAAACCGTTCTGTCGAAGAAGATCCGCACCCGTTGCAGCACGATGATCTCGACGATCGATATGATGAGCTCGTTCGTAGTTTGCAGAACTTGCTTGCTGCACTCGACTCCGAAGAGCGGTAGCCGGAAGCCGGTAGCCGGAAGCCCAAAACCGCTAGAATCGAGTTTAGCTATAACTAAACAGATTCACATGGGTTGTGGATCATTTACGGGGCCGGTCAGTTCGTAGCCGTCCTTCTCCTTCCCGTGATCGTGCACGTGAACTTTGATCGGACCCGTGGTCGTCAGAGTGAACGGATGTGTGCGGGCGTGGTTGATCGTTCCGCGAGTCACATCGAGCTCTTCGCTCAACGCCATCACGCTCTTCTTCTCGATGTACCCCATCACGGCATGAGCGCGGCGCCAGGTTGCGAGATCGCCGCAATCTTGGGCTCGTTTGAGAAATCCGCGCAGTTTCCGCTTTGAAGCAGAATCTCTGCGGTGGCCACTGATCGCCTCTCCATTTCTTGAACGCGCCAAGAGTGTTCCCAAATCCGATCCGAGAAGCTGATCTTCCGGTGATCTCCCGTCAACATCAAAGCGAACATGTTCACGTTGACGATCACGGGACCGACGAAGTTCACGTGCACGGAAACCGAAGAACGATTGACGGCTACGAACACGGAGACGGCTACGAACAGCTCGGTGTTTGGATCTCAACCAATGAGATCCTGTTTAGTCCGAAGTTCCCGGTGATTTGAGCTCCTAATTTCGCGCATGCGCGCGAAATTAGGAGCTTTGCGACAATTTTCGTGTCACTATATGTTCCCATGTAAATTCGATGGTTGATCTTGTATTATGCCTATGGAATGCGTATAAGGTTCCCATGTACATCGAGGTCGTTCCGAATCGACGCTCTCGGCCTGCTGTCCTGATTCGCGAGGGGTGGCGCGAAGGCAAGAAGGTTCACAAGCGTACGGTCGCCAACATCTCCGACTGGGAGCCGCCGCGTATCGACGCGCTGGCTGCCGTGCTCAAAGGCCAGCGCGTCGTTGGCAACATCGAGCATGCCTTTGACATCATTCGCTCGCGCCCTCACGGTCACGTCGCAGCCGTGCTCGGCACGTTGTCTCGACTGAAGCTCGACCAGCTCATTCAGCGATCTCGTTCGCGAGAACGAGATTTGTGCGTCGCTATGATCGTCACTCGGCTGATTTCGCCGGGCTCGAAGTTGTCGATTGCACGCGGTCTGTCGCCGGAAACACTGGAAAGCACTTTGGGTGAGTTGCTCGGAGTCGGGGGCGCGGATGAAGACGAGTGCTACGCGGCGATGGATTGGTTACTCGATCGGCAAGGCCCCATTGAAAAGGCTTTGGCGAAGCGGCATCTGTCCGACGGGGCGCTGGTTCTCTATGACGTCACGTCCACGTACTTTGAGGGACGCACCTGTCCGCTGGCCAAGCTCGGTCATTCGCGCGACGGCAAGAAGGACAAGCTGCAGATCGTCATTGGCCTTCTCACCAATGGCGAAGGATGTCCCGTCGCTGTGGAGGTTTTCGAAGGCAATACCGGCGACCCGAAGACCCTGGCTTCCCAAGTGCGTAAGCTGCAGCAGGAGTTCAGCCTCAAGCGCGTAGTCCTCGTCGGTGACCGAGGCATGATCACCGACGCACGTATCCGCGAGGATCTCAGTGAAGTCGAAGGACTCGACTGGATCACGGCATTGCGGGCTCCCGCGATCGCTGCTTTGGTCGAAGCTGGATCGCTGCAACTTTCACTCTTTGATGAGCGGGACCTCGCCGAGATCAGTGACCCCGCGTATCCAGATGAACGCCTTGTCGTCTGCAAGAATCCTCTCTTGGCCGAAAAGCGTCGTCGCAAACGGTGCGACCTGCTCGCAGCAACCGAGCGAGAACTCGAAGCGGTCGCCAAGGCGGTGACGCGAGCCAAGCGCCCGCTGCGGGGCAAGGCACAGATCGGTCTCCGTATTGGCAAGGTGCTGGGCCGATTCAAGATGGGCAAGCACTTCAAGCTCACGATCACCGACGACGGTTTCCAGTACGAGCGCAACGAAGCCGCTATTGCCGCCGAAGCATCCCTCGACGGCATCTACGTTGTCCGCACGACCGTCGGCGCCGAACAGCTACCTTCCGAGGAGGTCGTTCGGTCGTACAAGCGCCTGGCCAACGTCGAGCGCGCCTTCCGCAGCCTCAAGACCGTGGACCTGCACGTGCGACCCATCCACCACCGCAAGACTGAGCGCGTGCGCGCCCATGTCCTCATCTGCATGCTCAGCTACTATCTGGAGTGGCACATGCGACGCGCTCTGGCACCGATCCTCTTTGATGATGACGACAAGCCGGCCGGAGAGGCCCTGCGCTCCTCTGTCGTAGCGCCAGCCCAGCATTCTCCGAGCGCCGAAGCAAAAGCGACAACCAAACGCACATCTGACGATGGCCCTGTCCACAGCTTCACCACGCTTCTCCGAGACCTCGCCACCATCGCCAAAAACCTTGTGCAGCCGAGAGCAAAAGGCGCCATTCCTTTCGACGTGATCACCAGGCCGACTTCATTCCAAAAGCGCGCCCTCGATCTCCTGAACGTCTCGTGTTCCCAGTAACAATCGATTGATTTTTCTCGTCTGCGAGAAAAATCAATCGATTACGCCTGTGGCACCGGGGAACTTCGGTATAAAGGAGGACCAGATCATTTTCGCAGCATCGTCGGTCGCCATCGGCCGCGACCCACAGCGGAAGCTTACTTGCG
>CAZGLC010000424.1:0-2821 GCA_964526235.1 uncultured Bifidobacteriaceae bacterium | reverse complement strand
TAATTTATGTTATTGCTCTGATAATCGTCGTCGCGTTATTTCCGCCACAGCCAGTTGTCGCCGACCCTGACAGCGTCAGTATCGGATTTACTGGTGAGATGTCTTTGAGAGATGTGATCGACCAACTGTCTGAGGAAAAAAACGTTACGGTGATCTTTCTGCAATGCCCTCCATCAACCGAAGATGCGCGTGTGCAGGGTGGCACACATAGCGGAAAAGACCCGGGGGACTTCCTGCGGAGAATCCAGCAACGCATTTTAGATGTGGGAGTCGAATATGACGTCCGCCAGACGGGACCACAGCGGTATGAACTTGTTTGCGACTAAAGCGTTTGCGATTCTGTTTGTGCTCTTCGCGGCTGATTCGGTGTTTGCCCAGGTCGAATGCCAGTGCCCAGATCCGCCCGGTGGGCGTTGTTCTTGCCCCGCTGATCACATCGCTTTCTGCAAAGTTGTGAGCGGTGAATGCTCTATGAAATGCAAGCCCCGAAGTGAACAGGTCTCTGGGCCTAACAACGTAGCACGATGGATTATGGCGGAGTATCTTGGGGAGCCGCTGTCCGCTGAAAACTTCTCGGCCCGCAGAGCAGAATTCGTCCCGTTGATGAAGGGTGTGCTCTCCAGTCCTGTCGGACCCAACATCTACAGGTTTCCACCGAATCCTAAAGTGGCGCAGCCCGCCCAAATTGGACTCCCTGCATGGGCAGCTACCGATCTAAAAACCTATCTGGGTCAGACGAACTGAAGAGATCGTTGCGCGAGATGCACATCGCGACCTGAGCATCTCGCGCACCGGATGGTATTGCAACAAGTGACATCCCCTGGTCGAGAGCAGATCAGATTAGCGCAGAATCCTAAGTGCCCATTCGAGCTTGCGGGCGGTCGATTTTCGGATCCGGTCTCCACGCTATGCTTATTTATGCGACGCAGCCTTCTTGCGCGCAGTGGTGCGCTCCTTCCGAGACGTGATGATGAATGCTCGATGCACCTGTATGCCGAACAGATTCGTGTCGGCAACCTCGACCGTCTCACCATCCACGTGGAAGGCGCGTGTAACGGCGACGACGAACGGGTTGTCCTCCCGTAACAGTGCGATTCGCGACACGCTCAAGAGCTGATCCTCTGGCAACGCGTGCCGCACTTTGGTGGCGAAGTATTCGAAACTACCCTTCTTGTCGTCATAGATCCACGACGCCGAAGCGACTAAGTCCCACCTCCCAACCAAAACCTGGCCTACATCGCTCGTCGATGTGACCGTCGCAATTTCTTCGCGCAACAAGAGCATGAACAGCGTGAATCGCCCCTTCTCTTTGGCAATGTCCTTTTCCAGGGTAACGAATCGCTTGACGAATTCAGGCGTCATCAAAACCTACGTAGCAATTTTTCAGCAGCGGCAATCATTACTGCCAGATCGGATTCGTCCGCATCGCCCAACGCTGTATACCGCGCTTCAGGGTCCCACGTGCCTACTACGAGTCAATCCCATTCGTAGTTGAAATTCGGTGACGACCCCTCTGGTTTACGCCGCCGACTTCTTCATTCCCTCGATCTGTCGCGTGAGTGCTGCACGGAGCAAGGGCAGCGCTCGGAAGTTCTTGATGCGTCGCAGCCGCGGCTCGAGGTCGAGCAACGCGGTCGCCAGCCACCGCTGCTTCTGCTCGCTAGTCCTCCAGTGATCGACCTTGGCGACTCGGCTCTCGACGCGGGCATGGATCGACTCGAGCGCGTTAGTCGTTTTCAAGCTCGTGCCCAGCTCGCGAAAGACGCCGAGGCGATGAAGGGTGAGCGTCTCCTCCAGGCCCTCGTCCAAGCTCGCCACGGCGGAGGCATTGAGGAGGACCAATTCGGCGCGGACCTTTCCCAGCGCGCGCTTGGCGCCCTCGTACGTCGGCTGCTCATACGCCGCCTGCAGCTTCCGGCGCAGTGTCGGCCGGTGACGCTCCGGCAGATAGGCCAGCACGTTCTCGCGCTTGTGCCACTGACAGCGCTGCAGCAGGGCCGCCGTCCCGAACACCTCGCGGACCGCCGCGTGCAACCCTTTGGCGCCGTCGGTCACGACGAGGAGGCCGAGGTCCGTGCGCAGCCCGCGCTCCACGAGCTCGCGGAGAAATGCCGCACAGACCTTCCGATTCTCAGTGGCCGTTTGCACGAACCCGAGCAGCACTTTCTCCCCCGTGATCGTGATGCCGACGGCCGCGACCATTTCATCCTCGGCGAACGTCTTGCCATCGAGGAGCAGGGCGACCACGTCGTAGCGGTCGAGGCCCCGCTCCATCAGCTCCTGCAGCTTCCGCGCGCTGGCCCGCTTGAACCGCCGCGACACCGTCGACGCGCTCAAACCGAAGGCCTCCGGGACCGCCTCCGCGCAGCGCGCGTATTCGCGGGTAGACAAGCCGCCAAGGACCTTGTGCAACAGCCCGGCGTCGAGGGTGCGCGGTTCCTGTAACCGCTCATAGGTGGGCAGCGGCACCTCCTGGTTCCGCAGGCGATCGCGCACCCGCGGCACCACCAGCGGAATCTTCTAATCAGCCAAGTACACCGACCCCCGTTGCGACGTCCACCGCACGTGCCCTGGCAGCCGGCCCTCCCGCACATACCGCTCGCCGGCGAGCTGCGCCACGTCGGCCTTCAGCTCCGCGTGCACCTTCTCGAGCGCGACCGGAATCAGTGCCTGGATCAGCGCGATGCGCGCATCCAGGTCCGGCGCCGCCGTTGACGGCACTGGCACCAGGCCGAAGTGGTTTCCTTTTCCTCGAATCTGTCGTACTTTGCGCGCCATGGGTGGTGACCTCCTGGAATGTGTCGTTCTTGGCGGAACGCTC
>CAZGLC010000423.1:0-2823 GCA_964526235.1 uncultured Bifidobacteriaceae bacterium | reverse complement strand
CCGGCGACGCCCAGGCGCTCGAGAGCGGCCACGACAACTCCGCGCTCGGCGCGCTCGGCTGGGAGCCGGTGAAGGTGGCGCGCGTGCTCACGCACAACGACACGGTGTCGCTCGGCGGGACGACGCTGCGGGCGCTGCACGCGCCGGGGCACACGCAGGGGGCGACGACGTGGATCACGACGGTCGAGGACGGCGGGCAGAAGTACACCGTTGCGTTTCTCGGCGGGACGACCCCGAACGGCGGCGTGGCGCTCTTTGGCAACCCGCGCCACAAGAACGTGATCGAGGACACGCACCGGACGTTCAAGACGCTCAAGGCCGAGACGCAGCCCGATATCGTGCTCGTCGGGCATCCCCAGGCGCTCTTCGCCAAGACGGCCGACCGCATCCGCAAGGGCGAGCGGCCGCATCCGCTGCTGAACGGCGCGGAGGCGTGGACGAAAGCGCTGGCGAACCAGGAGGCGCAGTTCGTGAAGCGGGTGGCGGAGGAGAAAGCGAAGCTCGGACGGTAGGCCGCCAGGAATCCGCAGCCGCATGTCTTTCACGCAGTTCCACCTGCACCCCGATCTCCTGAAGGGCATCCGGGAGCTCGGGTTCACCCGGCCGACGCCCATTCAGGCCGAGACGATTCCGGCCGGGCTCGCCGGGGGCGACCTCCTGGCGTGCGCGCAGACCGGCAGCGGCAAGACGGCGGCGTTCCTGCTGCCGATCCTGCACCGGCTGATGGGCAAGCCGCGGCGCACGACGCGCGCGCTCGTGCTGACGCCCACCCGTGAGCTGGCCGCGCAGATCATCGAGGACTTCAACGCGCTCGCCGTGCATACGCCGCTCACCGGCGCGGCGGTCTACGGCGGCGTCGGCATGGGCCCGCAGGAGCATGCGTTCCGGAGCGGCGTCGACCTGATCGTCGCCACGCCGGGCCGGCTGCTCGATCACGCGACGCGTCCCTATGCGAAGCTCGGCGGCCTCGAGCACCTGGTGCTGGACGAGGCGGACCGGATGCTCGACATGGGCTTCCTCCCTGACATCAAGCGCATCCTTCGCCACATTCCCACCCGGCGGCAGACGCTCTTCTTCTGCGCCACGATGCCTGCGCCGATCGCCGCGCTGGCGGCCGGAATGCTGAAGGACCCCGTCACGATCAACCTGCAGCGGGAGTCGGCGCCGCCCGTGGGCATCACGCAGGCGGCCTATCCCGTGCCCCAGCCGCTCAAAGCGGGGCTCTTGGTCGAGCTCCTGACGCGCGGGATCCTGCGGCAGGCGCTCGTCTTCACGCGCACCAAGCACCGGGCGAACCGGCTGGCCGAGCACCTGGTGCGGCACCGCATCGCGGCCGAGCGCATCCACGGCAACCGGTCGCAGAGCCAGCGCACGCAGGCGCTGGCGGGGTTCAAGAGCGGGAAGTACCCCGTCCTCGTCGCCACCGATATCGCCTCCCGCGGCATCGACGTCGAGGCGCTCAGCCACGTCGTCAATTTCGACGTGCCGGCGGCGCCCGACGACTATATCCACCGGGTGGGGCGTACGGGACGTGCCGAGCTGACCGGCGAGGCGTTCACGTTCGTGGCGCCGGACGAGGAAGCCGATCTGAAGGCGATCGAACGCGCCATCGGCCGCACGCTGCCGAGGGTGATGCTGCCGGACTTCGATTACCGCGGCGCCGGGCCGCAGCTCGAGATTCCGCGCGGCGAGCGGATTGCCGCGATCCGCTCGCGGCGCGCCGCCGCCCATCAGCACCGCGCGCACAAGCCGGGCGGAGCGACGTCGGGCAGCTACGGCCCGCGCCGCCGGGGGCAAGGCTTCAGGCGTTCCAAGTAGCGCGCGGGACGTGGGGTACACTTTCCGTACCGCGCCCGTAGCTCAGTTGGATAGAGCACCAGCCTTCTAAGCTGGGGGCCGCTGGTTCGAGTCCAGCCGGGCGCGCCAGCTCGCTGCGCGAGCTGGCAACGCCCCGCAGTATTCAGGCACGCCGCATCGCGCCTCCGGCTCGATGCGAACGGGCACGAGTCCTGCCGGGCGCGCCAATAGATCTAAGGGCTTACGGGCACTCTGCGGTAGCGGCCGAACGCGACTGTAGATGATTTTGTAGACGGTGATGTTTCGTCGGAACACGAGCGGGAACATCGCATGGAAGTACGGTTGAAGTACACGGCGGAGGGCCCGTGAGGTGTCGATCCGACAATGATCACTCGTGACCTGCTGGATATCCGCGTGCATGCCGCGGTCAGGATGCTGGAACGGCGGATCACGATCGAGGATGTCCTGCTCGTGCTCAACACCGGCGAGATCATCGAGTCGTACCCGACGGACACCCCGTGGCCGAGTCAGTTGACGCTCGGCGTTGCCGGTACCCGACCGCTGCACGTCGTGTGGGCGGAAGCCGCCGACACGAAGCGTGTGGTGATCATCACCGTGTACCAACCCGATGCCAACGAGTGGGACAGCGAATTGCGGCGAAGGATAGAACGCTCATGAAATGCGTGATCTGCAAGCACGGAGACACCCAGCCAGCATCTACGCGGGTGTCATTGGAACGCCACGACACGGTGCTGGTCGTGCGGCGAGTCCCTGCTGATGTGTGCGACAACTGCGGCGAGGCCTACATCAACGCTGATGCGTTCGATCAACTGCAGCGGATGCTGGACGAAGCGAGCGTCGCGGGGGTGCAGGTCGAGGTCCGGGAGTACGCGGCGGCCTGAGCGTCGCCCCGAGGGACCCCCTTGGCTTCTAAGCCGGGGGTCGCAGGTTCGAGTCCTGCCGGGCGCGCCATTCTTTTCCAGGGCTTACGGGCACTCTGAAGCAGCCGCCAAACGCGACTGTAGA
>CAZGLC010000422.1:0-2835 GCA_964526235.1 uncultured Bifidobacteriaceae bacterium | reverse complement strand
ATCGGCCAACCCCGTGATGCTCGTACCAATGGTACTCAAAACGCGCACCGGCGACCTCGAACTGCGGGCTGCTCTTCTTGACCCACCGCGACGCCCTTCCACCGTACTGCGCAACGAGGCGCTGAACATCACGAATACGCCGCCCCTTCGCGATGACGCGGGCATCGGACAGCATTGTGCGGCTGAGCGTGACACCCGCCTCTTCCTTCTTTCCTCGCCGCATGCCTCATTCTAGCCGCGGAGGATAGATGAGCACCCCTCGTTGTCCGCCCAACGGCAACGCATCACCAGCGGCGCTGCACGATCCAGGAGCGCCGTCTGGTGCATGCGATGTTAGACGTCACGGCTAGTTGCCGCGACTACCCGGCGCGACGCTTAGCAAGCAACTCACGGACAGCAGGCACCAGATCCACGGGCACCTCCATCGCCGTGTGCGTCGTGGATTCGTAGGCCGCTTCGTCTTCCGCAACCGCCTCGTCGTCCGTCTGCTGCTCGTAGTGAGCCAGTACGCGCTTCACCCGTTCCTCATCCCAGCCCGGCGGATACTTCGTGTCTGTCATGGTTTCTTCCGTCGGCGCCGCAGCGCCTTCAAGGCCTTCGGCGCAAGGTCGTACGCTGTAACTACAAACACCGATCCCGGTTCGGGATCCGGCACGTAGATCACCCGGAGATAGCGACCGGCCTGCGTCTGCCCGAGTGCGACACGGGAGCCCTCGCGACCCGGCCGATCCTCGATGGGACGCTCAAGAACGTCCCCGACCTCGTCTTCGTCAACACCGTGCTGATAGATGTGTGGTTCGCCAGTGGACGGGTCGATGAAGAACCGAAGAACCACTTGGTGATTGTAGATCCGTCACCACAAGGCCCCGAATCTACTCGTGACGCCTGGCGCTCACCAGCGGTCGCTCACGATCGCACCGGCGCCGACGGCTCCAGCGCTCGTTGGACCGCCAACCCAGTTGTCGCCATGATGTTCTGGCGCGCTGCCACCGTTTGCGAGTGTCGATTTCGTGAGGACCTGTACTGGGATGTTTCGCTTCGCGAGGTCGCATAATGCTCGATTACCGGACGAAGGAGACGGCGGGCGCCTGAGATCTGACACCCCGCTGCCTCGTCTGTCTTCGTGGCTGCCGTATGTAGCTACCCTTCGGCAGGAGCGACCGCGAACGGGTTCTCGTCGGCGCTCGGCCCGTAAATCGATGGCACCGGTACGTCGAGCAGCCGGAGATACACCGAAAGCTGCCCGCGATGATGGTACCAGTGATTCAGCACGATAGAGCGAACGATGCCGGCCTTGGGCGCCGAGAACACTACCACGCTTCCCACCTTGAGGCTCCAGGGGGTCATTACCGCAGTGTCATCCAGACCGCTCAAGATCTGCTTCGCTTTCGCCAGACTTTCTTCATGAGCCTTCATGATGTCCGCCGGGGTCTCGGGAGGCGCCGGAATACTGTTCAACTCCGCAGGAGTCATCTCGAACTCGTTCGCCACCAGCATTCCGGCGACTTCGCCTGGGATCATGGCGACGTGCAGGGCCAGTTGGCCCAGAGACATCGATTTCTGATGCGGCTTCCAGGTCAGGCGGTCGCCGGGCACACGCTCAAGCACTCGTTTCGTGATGGCGGCTTCCTGATCCAGCTCTGTCAAGACGGAATCAATGATGGGCATGCGCGTCTCCGTGGTTTGGGCGCCGTTGGGCGCGGTCAGAATAGCGTCAGGAAGATAACGTAACTCCGAATCAACTTGTATCCATCGGTAGAATGGCGGTCTAACCGTTCCGCTTCAGCCGCGGCGGCTCATGATCGCGCCAGCCGCCGTCGGCTGCAAGCGGTTAGCCGGTTCGTCTCGCCGATCACGAGTGAAACGTGACATGAACCGTTCCGCTCACGATCTGAATGCCATCGGCGCCGACGACGTAAGGCAAATCGACGACCGCCGGCACCTTGCCTCGTTCGCCGTGCCATTCGACCTTCGTGATCTCCCGCGTAGTGCCAGGATGCACGACCACGTCAGTCGTCCCCGCGAATTTCGATGGCAGCCCGCCCCCCTGCAGGAGCAGAGGAAGGCCATGCTTTGCCGGAATGTTCCCGTCGAGCCCGTACTGACTGATCTGAAATGGACCGGGCGGCTTCAGCTCGAGGTATGGTGCGCGCGCGATTCCCGCTCCATCATTCGAGATCGCGATAACGAACTCGCCCTTGTAGGCGTCCATCACTGTGGCCGATACCGACAAGGCCGGTCGCGGGCCTTGGATCTCGCTCCTGGCCATCCTTGCAATCTCGTCTGGATTCGCCGTGCCAGTTGAGCTGCCTTGGCGCACGTAGACGACATCTTTCTTGAGTCGGCCGAAATCAGCCAGCAAGAAGACCGGACGCTCTTGAATCGGAACGCAAATCACGCCGATCTCGACGTTGTCGACTGACTCGACGTGGTACGAGAATGAAATCGGCTTCTGAGTCTTGGAGTTGACAAACTGCTGAAGACTCGCGTCATCGAAGTGCCGCTGCACACCGACTGGACGGCTCCTGCCACCCTTGACTTCTTCAACGCCGATGAGAATGAAGGCATCGTCCCTGCGCCAAGCGTTGGCAAATGCGAGGATGTCCTTCAGCACCTCGCCCTTGTCCTCGTTCGAGCCGAACGGGTACTGATCTCGCTTGAAGTCGAGCGAGGAGCCTTCAGCCTCGTTAAGCAGCTCCTCGATCAACGGCTTATCCATAGGAGTTGATCCGGCTAACGCCTGCGCATCACCAGCGGCGCGCTCATGTGTGTGCCAGCGCGCCGTCTGGTGCAGCACGTGTTAGACAGCCGATGCCCCAACCGAGCGAATGCGAA